>NZ_QTQH01000033.1:0-53153 GCF_003853805.1 Burkholderia sp. Bp8994 | reverse complement strand
ATGTTCGTCGTGACCGGCATCAGTTCGGCATTGAACATGCTCCGCGTGAACGCCGATCCGCCGAAGGGCTGGACGGTCGTTGCGGATGCCCCGGCGCTTGACGAACCTTTCCCGCCGAAGGCATTGCGATTCGGCAAGTCAGTCGCGACCAGGGACGGTGACGCGATCAGCGACTTCAACGAAGGCAACGATCCGCCGGCTGCTTGGCGCGACGCGAGCAAGACCGATGCCGAAAAGCGAGCCGACGACCCCTACGACCAGTACAAGGCGAAGAACCAGGACAGTGTCGCCCGAGGTACCGCCGCAACCGAAGCCGGGCAGCGTTACGAGGACCGCGCATTGATGCGAATAGAGGCACGTAGGACATTGAACACGGAGTGGCTAGACCGAGACGGCCACGTGATCGGCGAGGATGGCAAGAGCGCGATGCCCGAAGGCTACAAGGATTGGCGCGACAAGCAGATCGTCGATTGGCTCGATCGCGGCGCGACCAACAGCCCGACGAATCACTCAACGACGATGACCAACCCCGAGCATGCTGAAAAGGCGCTTGCGTATGACGTCGCGGTGGGCTTGTGCTACGTAACGGAGAAGCAACTCAAAGCGTTGCGTATAGAGGCGGATTGGAGGATAGGGGATGGAATCCCCTTGGAAAATCCGAACAAGAAGTACGCCGACTATTTTGCGTCTGGAACTCTCGATAGAACACCTCTCCCCGAATGGGTACACACCGAGAAAAGCGAAGGCAAGATGCCGCTCGCGATCGTGGATGAGCGGGAAGGTCAGCTTTATTTGAAGGTCGGAGGTGCCGTATGAGGGCACTGATTACTACGCGACCACGACGTATCGCCGTTGCCATTTCGGTTTGGTTAATCACCACTGTTCTCATGGCCTCGCTGATGGCTCATGTAGAACAACCCGACCCGGCACATTTGGAAGTAGGGGATTGGATGAAACGATACTTTGTCGTACCTGGACTGGCTGCGCTCACGGTGTTTCTCTTCACTACGGCCACGATGCGCTCCGCACACGCCGCCCCTGTTAGAGAGCCTGCGGCGAATTCAACACCAGCAGCCGAAGATCCGGCGATGCCATTCACCGCTCAGGTTGTCGGGCTGATGTGGTTGAATCCGTTGCAACGGATGGACTACCCCACCGAATGGCAATTGTTGTGGGCGCAAGGGCTTACCAAACCGAACAAGAATGACGACATGGTGCGCACGAAGCCCGAAAAATTTTCGTCACTTCGCTCCATCGGAGCATTGGTTTACGGCAACGAGGGCGAGGAAACGTTCAAGGGCTTCTACGCGAAGTACATTGATAAGTTCATTCTCCTCCTGCGCTCGCGCTACTTTAGCAACTCAGGTTACTTCTACACGGTAAAGCCAGAAAACCAAGGCCATTGGCGCGAACTCGCCGGCATACGCGTCGAAGCCGCCGTTCCGCCCCGACTCGATCCGGCCTTTGCCAAGTCGCGCATGGTCGACCGGATGATGAACTTCTTCGAAATTGGCCCGCCGTCACCCAAGACGCTTTGGAGCCGCGACACGCCTCCCGACTTGCAAATCACCCAAGGCGGCGCAAACGCCGGCTTCACGTCGCTGAACAACGCGCTGGGCTACTTGCAGAAAAACCCCGACAAGACCGTATGGGTGATGAACTGGGACGCCCCGAACTTCCCGCCCACGGATGCGCAGATCAACGAGAACCTCGTCGTGCTGTTCCTCGCGGGCCCGAACTTCAACACCGAGCGCGAACCGCTCGCCTGGATCGGCAAGGCCGCAACCGGCAACACGCACGATTTTTCGCCGAAGGTCGGCACGACGCGAACGGTGCAGGCATGGAAAGCCACGATCGACGAAGCAGCACGCAATGCCGGTGTCGCGGTCACGGACCTGAATTACATCGTCCACGACGCAGGTGTACCCAGCGACGCAGCGTCGTTACGCGTTGTCTCGCTCGCGCGGACGTTGACGGAAACCCTTCCGGAATACGACCACACGAATCAGACGTTCAACACGGCAGCCCTGCTCGGCGACATGGGAACCGGCAGCGCATTGACCGACGTCGCACTCGCGATCGGCCGGATCAACCACTTCGGCGGTAACGCCTTGGTCGCAGGCACGACCGATCCTGAGCACCCCGTCGCCGTCGTCGTCAGACCACCGTCAAAGCTCACGCCGATCGATCCGGACCAAGACTGGTTCCGCGCACGCGGCGGCAATAACGCGTACCTCCCCTGGTGGGGTCGTCGACACGACACCGACTACGGCATGCAAGGCTATTCGTGGTGACGCAATCTACGCGGCGGCGCAATCGTTGGCGACCGGGTTCGCACCGCCGCTCCACCCGCAATTCAGCACCGGCGATCAGAACGATGGTGAACGGCGAACGGCGTACCCCACACGACACGCATTCGCCGGTTCCGCCACGCTCGCCCCCTCAAGGCGCAAACCGCGTGAACACATAGTCGTGATTCTTCACGCGCGCCTGATGACACGCGAAGCAGGTCTGGTGCTGACCGATATCGGCCGGCACGCCGTTGATGAAGCGCCCGAAGCCCCAGCCGCCCGTCGATGCATAGCGACGCGAATCCTTCACCATCACCTGCACGGTCGTCGCCTGGCCGGGCACCGTCGCCGGCGCGAACTCGTCGGACTGCTTGCGCTTGTACGCGAGCTTCACGAGGATCGCGCCGTCCGGAAACGGCAGCGTCGCCTGTTCGAGCGCGCGGATCGCGACCGGGTTGCCGAGCACCACGCGCAATTCGTCGAGCGGTGCCGCTTCCTCGGCCGGCGCGACCATTTCCCACTTCCGATAGCCGGGCGGAATCGTCACGCCGTAGATCGGCGACGCGGCCGGCTTCGGCTGCTCCCCGAAAGCGGCCGGGCCGCTCGCGGACAACGCACCGGCCAGCAGCGCACCCGCGACGAGCGCACGGCGCGCGCCGCGATGCACGACACCAGAGGTACCTGCCTGCATCACAGATGCTCCACTTGCAGGATCGCATCCGCGAACGCCTGCGGCGCTTCCTGCGGCAGGTTGTGGCCGATGCCACCGGTGATCGTCCGGTGCTGGTACTTGCCGGTGAACTTCTTCGCATACGCGGCCGGCTGCGGATGCGGCGCGCCGTTCGCATCACCTTCCATCGTGATCGTCGGCACGGTGATCGCCGGGCCGGCCGCGAGCCTCCGCTCGATGTCGTCGTATTGCGCTTCGCCCTGCGCGAGCCCGAGGCGCCAGCGATAGTTGTGGATCACGACGGCCACGTGGTCGGGGTTCTGGAACGACGCGGCGCTGCGCGCGAAGGTCTCGTCGGAGAACTGCCACTTCGGCGACGCGAGCTGCCAGATCAGCTTGTTGAACGCATCACGATTCTCCGCGTAGCCGAGCGCGCCGCGCTCGGTCGTGAAGTAGAACTGATACCACCACTGGAGTTCCGCTTGCGGCGGCAGCGGCTTGCGGTTCGCCTCCTGGCTGCCGATCAGGTAGCCGCTCACCGACACCAGCGCCTTCACGCGCTGCGGCCACAGTGCCGCGATGATGTCGGCCGTGCGCGCACCCCAGTCGTAGCCGCCGAACACCGCGCGGTCGATCTTGAGCGCATCCATCAGCGCGACGATGTCGACGGCCGTCACCGCCTGCTGGCCGTTGCGCACCGTGTCGGCCGAGCGGAACGTCGTCGATCCGTAGCCGCGCAGGTACGGCACGATCACGCGAAAGCCGGCCGCCGTGAGCAGCGGTGCAACGTCCGCGTAGCTGTAGATATCGTACGGCCAGCCGTGCAGCAGAAACACGACCGGGCCGTTCTTCGGCCCGAGATCCGCATACCCGACGTTCAGCACGCCCGCGTCGATCTGATGGATCTTGCCGAGCGACGCCGCGCCGGCCGCGCGCTTCGGCGTCGACGCATCGGGCGCCGACTGCGCGCGCGCCAGCGAGCCGAACCCGAGGTCGGCCAGGCTCAGGCTGGCGAGTGTCGTGCCCAGAATCAGGCGGCGGCGGGTGTTGACGGTATCAGGCATGACGCGTTCTCCATTGTCGATCGGTAAGAAAGGGGCCCGCGGCACGTGCGGGCGATGCGGTATCGCCATTCACGGCGGCGGCGCATCGCACCGCACCGCCGTGTGAATCGCTTCACCGGTTTTATATCCGAACCGCCCGGACGCTTTGTATCCCAACGTATCTGTGTTCGGGTACGACATACAGCGATTCAAAATCGTGGCGGAAACGGGCGTTCGCGGTCGGCCGCGCGCGACGCGCGACACGAGCCGGCATCGCTACCGGCCCGCGTTTTCCCGTCAAGCCACGCTTACGCGCGACGCAACGGCCGGAACCCGGCACGCACTTCGCGGGCGAACAGTTCCGGCTCCTCCCAAGCCGCGAAATGCCCGCCCTTGTCGACTTCGTTGAAGTAGATCAGGTTGTGATAGCTGCGCTCGGCCCAGCTGCGCGGCGCCTGGTAGATCTCGCCGGGGAACACCGTGATCGCCGCCGGCAGCGAGATGTCCACCGCGTTGAAGTTGTTCGAGTGATCCTCCCAGTAGATCTGCGCGGCCGACGTCGCCGTGTTGGTCAGCCAGTACAACGAAATGTCGTCGAGAATCTCGTCGCGCGGGATCGACCGTTCGGGCACGCCGCCGCTGTAGGTCCACTGCGAGATCTTGTCGTACATCCACGCGGCCTGCCCCGACGGCGAATCGGCCAGCGCGTAGCCGACCGTCTGCGGACGCGTGACCATCATCGCCGAGTAGCCGCAGTTGTCGCGATAGAACGTCGCGAGCTTCTCGTACGCGGCCTTCTCCTTCGGCGCCAGCGACGCCGGTGCCGGCGCGTCGGTCTGGAGCAGCGTCGCGATGTCCGGCGGCACCGTCGCCGGCATGTTCACGTGAATCCCGGCCAGGCCCTGCACGCGCTGCATCGCCATCCGGTGCGAGATCACCGAGCCGCAGTCGCCGCCCTGCGACACGAAGCGCGTATAGCCAAGCCGCGCCATCAGCTCGCCCCAGGCACGCGCAATGTGGTCGGAGCCCCAGCCCGTCTTCGCCGGACGCCCCGAGAAACCGAAGCCCGGCAGCGACGGCACGACGACGTGGAACGCATCGTCGGCACTCGCACCGTGCGCGGTCGGGTCGGTCAGCGGGCCGATCGCCTTCAGCAGCTCGAAGATCGAACCGGGCCAGCCGTGCGTCATGATCATCGGCATCGCGTTCGCGTGCCGCGAGCGCACGTGGATGAAGTGAATGTCGAGCCCGTCGATCTCGGTGATGAACATCGGAAAGCCGTTCAGGCGCGCCTCGCCCTTGCGCCAGTCGTATTCGGTACCCCAGTAACGCAGCAGCGCCTGCATGCGCGCGAGCCGCACGCCCTGCGATTCGTCGGCGACGGTCTCGCGGCCCGGCCAGCGCGTCGCGGCAAGGCGGCGGCGCAGGTCGGCCAGTGCGTCGTCGGGGATATGGGCGGTGAACGGGCGTATGCCGTCGCCGCCGGTGGCCGCACGCAGCGCGGCGGTGGGCAGCATCGCGGAGACCCCAGCGGCCACGGAAGTGGCCAGCAGGTGGCGACGCGTCGGGGAAAACGGTGTGGAAGACATCGTTCGGCATCTCCTTTCGTGAAGTGGAAAGTGAACATGCCGCGCGTCCGAGCGCGCCTTCGCTTTCATTCGGGCACACGCCGGTCACGCGGCGTTGCCCATTCGAAAGGTCTGATGTATCGGGGATTTGTCTGACTTGTACGCGTTTGTAGCAAAAAAACGCGGACGTCGCCGTCAGGGCGCGACCCAACGGCCTTCGTAGCCGTCGTCGTTCACGTCGAACACCGCGCGGCGATGGCCGCTGCGCGCGAGTTCGAGCCAGTCGATGCGCGTCACCGTGACGTGGAGCAGGCAGAAGTTCCGGTAGCCGTCGTCGGTGGCCGATGTGCCTGTGGTTGCGCCTGCCGCGACGTGCGCCTCTTCGGGCGACCCGATCGGCGTGCCCGGGCGCAGCGGTGCGCGATACAGCAGCAGCGTATGCGGACGGCTCGATTGCCAGACCGCGCGACGTTGCGCTTCGTCGTCGCAGATCGATGCCACGCCTTCCGCGCGAATCTGCACGAGTGAATCGAGATCGTTCGCGACGATGGCGATACGCGCGTCACGGCGCAATTCCGCGACCTTCTCCGAACGCACATCGGTATGGAACGACAGCAGGCGATCGGCGCGGCTCACTTGCCGCAACACGATGGTGCGCACCTTCGGCGCACCATCGAGGCCGAGCGTCGCGGCCTGCAGCATCGTGAACGGCGAGCGCTGCGTGCCGACGCCGGACTCGAGGCAGGACCAAAGGCGGTCGTACGTCTCCGTCAGCGATTCGGAAGGGGAGTCGGTGTCCGACATGATGGCGTGGCGATCCTGCGCGATTCGATCGCGACAGCTTAACCGTTTCGGCGACGAGCTTTCCTTGCGAGCCCGCCGCCGCGGGGTTCAGTTGTAGCCGAGGACGGCCGGTGCGGCGTCACGCGTGTCGGTCGACTCCGCGCCGAAGCGGCCGAGTACGTCGGCCACGTACTGCGGCCCCGCGCTGATCTGCGACGACTTGTGCTCGACGGGACGGATATCGGCCATGCCCGGCGCTTCGTCCATCCATGCGGTGTGGTTGATGATCATGTTCATGTGTGTCTCCTCACGCGGCCAGCGCCGCACCATACGCGCGCACGAGGCGCGCCACGCCTTCCCGGATCGCGTCGACATCGGGCGCGGCGAACGACAGCCGCAGCGATGCCGCGTCGACGTTGTCCGCGAAGAACGCCTTGCCCGGCACGAAGACGACCTTGTTCGCGATCGCCTGTTGCAGCAGCACGTCCGACGACACCGCGCCGATGCGCGCCCACACGAACATCCCGCCTTCGGGACGATGGAACGTGATCGCGTCGCCGAGACCGTCGCGCAGCGCGTCGCACATCGCGTCGCACTTGCGCTGGTAGGCCGCCGTGATGCGCGGCAGATGGCGTTCGAGTGCGCAGTCGGCGAGATACTCGGCGGCGGTGGCTTGCGTCCACGGCGTGCTGCACAGGTCGACCGTCTGCTTCGCGATCACGCAGCGCCGCGCGATTTCGGCCGGCGCGATCGTCCAGCCCACGCGCAGCCCCGGCGCGACGATTTTCGACAGGCTCGCGAAATGCACGATCCAGTCGCGCGCGCCTTCGACGTCGTTCGCGAGTGCAAGCATCGACGGCACCGGTTCGCCCGCGAAACGCAGGTCGCCGTAGGGATCGTCCTCGACGATCAGGAAACGGTATTGCACCGCGAGGCGCAGCAACTTCAGCCGGCGTTCGCGCGTGAGCGTCGCGCCGGTCGGGTTCGCGAAGGTCGGGACCGTGTAGAGCAGCTTCGGCTGCGCGATCGCGCCGGATGCGAGTTGCGACGCGAGGCGGTCGACGTCGAGCCCTTCGCCGTCGACGGGGATCGTGACGATGCGCGCCTGTTGCAGACGCATCGCCGACAGCGTCGCCGGGTACGCCGGCTGTTCGGTCAGCACGACGTCGCCGGGGCCGACCATCACGCGCAATAGCAGATCGAGGCCCTGCTGCGAGCCGGTCGTGACGAGCAGTTCGGCGGGCGTGCACGTCACGTTGCGGCGCGCCATCAACGCGATCAGTTGCTGCTTCAGTTCGGCGAGGCCGTCGGTCGGGCCGTATTGCAGGCAGCGGACCGGCTGCGCGTATGCGCGTTCGGCGGCGGCGTTCAGGCCGTCGACGTCGAACAGGTCGCTGGCCGGGTAACCGCCGGCGAACGAAATCATCCCCGGCTCGGAGAGGTATTTGAACAGCTCGCGGATCGGCGAACCGGCAGGATTCTGGAATGAGGGCGTGAACGCGTACATGTCGTCGTGAGCTGGATGGCAGCGACGGCCGGGATAGCCGACAGGTGCCGCCCGCCAAGGCACTTCTGGCGCCAACGGCGGGAATTCGAGCCACGATTGTCGATAGTCATTAACGCTGCGGCAAACGATATCTATGCACTAGGTCTTGCGGTTTGGTCATCAAATGGGCGGCGCTCGCCGTGTTGCTCGGTGGCCCGCATCAACTCCCTTTCCCGCGCTCTCCAGGCAATTCCGAGCGCCCGATCACTTCTCTTCCATTGTCGGCCGTGCCCGTATCCGAGAAGCCGGCGGCTTCAATCACCGATCCCCGAGGCACAAATTGCCATCCGCGATTTTGTATCCCCTGGGATACAAAAATTGATGAAACAGGCACCGATGTAGCCCAATGGCTACAAGATTGCTCAAAGCGATCGATATCGACAAACGATACCCATATGCATCATGTCTTGCGGTTTGATCATCGATTGTGGGACGTGATGCGGCCGTGCCGCGCGGATAAATAGAGTACGTTCGACGGTTTTCGACGGGTACGTGTTGGCGCTTCACGGCGGCTCGCGGCCGTGGCAGTTGTCACAGGTGACTACAGGTGTGCCGCTACATGCGTTGATGGCCGCACGGAAGCGACGCCGCACCTAGCCCAAGATGCGCGCAACCCGAGGCATCTTCCGTCATCGAGCCCTCGCCGCGAAACTCCCCATCAGCGGCACACAATATCGACCGCCAGAATCTCGTACCCCGGATCGGCGTTCTCGCTCGCCACCTTTTTCGCTTCTTCATACGAAAGAAAGGACATCGCTTCCTCGATCTCCGGTGCCATGCCGATGTCGCCGTCCTCGCCGGTACAGAGGAACTGAAGTCCGGTCTTCACGACATAGATGGTCGTCATGTCTCCCTCCATGGTGTGCATGGGGAACTTCCAGTCTAGCCTCCACGCTCCCTTATTCAACTCCGGCAACGTCGCCCGGCAGCCGCCCCCCGCCCCGCCCCGATTACCTAGGTAATTGACACGTATGGACCTAGGTAATTGGCGTCCCTACGATGTTTTCGACGCGAACCGAACCACACCTACGAAGAGGATACGACCATGACCACCCAGGACGTCGATACCAGCACGCTACGACGCGTGATCGCCGCAGCCTCGATCGGCAATTTCGTCGAGTGGTTCGATTTCGCCGCGTACGGCTTTCTCGCCACCATCCTGACGCGCGAATTCTTTCCGAGCGGCGATCCCACGGTCGGTCTCCTGAAGACCTTCGCCGTCTTCGCGGTGGCCTTCGCATTCCGCCCGCTGGGCGGCCTGGTCTTCGGCGTCATCGGCGACCGGATCGGCCGCAAGCGCACGCTTGCGCTGACGATCCTGATGATGGCCGGCTCGACCACATTGATCGGCCTGCTCCCGACCTACGCGAGCATCGGTTATTGGGCGCCGTTGCTGCTCACGATCATCCGCTGCGTCCAGGGGTTTTCGGCAGGCGGCGAATACGCCGGCGCATGCGCGTACGTGATGGAACACGCACCGCGCCGCCGCCGCGCGTTCTTCGGCAGCTTCGTGCCGGTGTCGACCTTCTCGTCGTTCGCCTGCGCGGCCGTGGTCGCCTATCTGCTCGAATCGTCGCTGTCGTCGCAGGCAATGGTCGAATGGGGCTGGCGCGTGCCGTTCCTGATCGCGGCACCGGTCGGCCTCATCGGCGTGTACCTGCGCGTCAACCTGAATGAAACGCCCGCGTTCCAGGCACTCGAAGGCAAGCACGACATCGCGCATGCGCCGCTGATGGAAACGCTGCGTTCGCAGTCGCTGAATATCCTGAAGCTCGGCGCGTTCGTGTCCGTGACGGCGCTGTCGTTCTACACGTTCACCACGTATTTCGCGACCTACCTCCAAGTGGCCGGGCACCTGTCTCGCGGCACGTCGCTCCTGGTGACGGTGCTCGCCCTCTTCTTCGCCGCGGCCCTGTGCCCGGTCGCCGGCTTCTTCTCCGACCTCGTCGGCCGCCGCGCGACGATCGCCACGACCGGCCTCTTCATCATCGTGTCGGTGTATCCGGCGTTCTCGCTGGGCGGCTCGGGCGTGCTGTCGCAATCGCTGGCCGGCGTCGCGCTGCTTGCGATCGGCGCGGTGTTCTCGGGCGTCGTGACGGCACCGCTGATGTCGGAAGTGTTCGCGACGAAAACGCGCTATACCGCATCGGCGATCACGTACAACCTCGCGTACACGATCTTCGGCGGCACGGCGCCGCTCGTCGCCACGTGGCTGATCTCGGCGACGGGGACCAACCTGTCGCCCGCTTATTACCTGATCGCCGTGTCGATCCTGGCGATGATCGGCGGCCTGTCCCTGCCGGAAACGTCGAAGACGGCGCTCGAAGACGCAGGTCCGGCAACCGCGAGAACCGGCCGGCCCGCCAAGCGCGGCGTCGAAGGCGCGGTTTGAGTACACGCCCCGCTCGTGCAAACGGGGCCGACTGAACCAACGCATGGAGAAACACCATGACGAGCCTTCACGACGCCAGCATCATCATTGACGGCCTGAACATCTCCCGCTTCGAGCGATCGGTGTTCGAAGACATGCGCAAGGGCGGCGTCACGGCCGTCAACTGCACGGTCTCCGTGTGGGAAGACTTCCAGAAGACGATCGACAACATCGCGGAGATGAAGCGGCAGATCCGCGAATACAGTGAAATCCTCACGCTGGTGCGCACGACGGACGACATCCTGCGCGCGAAGAAGGAGAACAAGACCGGCATCATCCTCGGCTTCCAGAACTCATATGCGTTCGAGGACAACCTCGGCTATATCGAAGTGTTCAAGGAACTCGGCGTGAATGTGGTGCAGCTCTGCTACAACACGCAGAACCTCGTCGGCACGGGTTCCTACGAACCGGACGGCGGGTTGTCCGGCTACGGCCGCGAAGTGATCCAGGAGATGAACCGCGTCGGCATCATGGTGGATCTCTCGCACGTCGGCGCGAAAACCTCGTCCGACGCGATCGCCTGTTCGAAGAAACCGGTCACCTACTCGCACTGCTGCCCGTCCGCGCTGAAGGAACATCCGCGCAACAAGACGGACGAGCAACTGCGCGAGATCGCGGAGGCGAACGGCTTCGTGGGCGTCACGATGTTCATGCCGTTCCTGCGACGCGGCGCCGACGCGACCATCGACGATTATCTCGAAGCGATCGAATACGTGATCGACGTGATCGGCGAGGACAAGGTCGGAATCGGCACGGACTTCACGCAGGGCTACAGCACCGAGTTCTTCGACTGGATCACGCACGACAAGGGCCGCTATCGCCGCCTGACCGACTTCGGCAAGGTCGTCAATCCGGAAGGCATCCGCACGATCGGCGAATTCCCGAACCTGACGGCCGCGATGCAACGCGCCGGCTGGAGCGAGTCGCGCATCAGGAAGGTGATGGGCGAGAACTGGCTGCGGGTGTTCGGCGAAGTCTGGAACGGTTGAATCACACGACACGAACGCACCACGCACCACGCACCCGCCATGCAGCCACAATTGCCGATCGACGTCGATCCGGACACCGGTGTCTGGACCACCGACGCGCTGCCGATGCTGTACGTGCCGCGCCATTTCTTCACGAACAATCATGTCGCCGTGGAAGAGGCGCTCGGCCGCGAAGCCTACGCGTCGATTCTCTACAAGGCCGGCTACAAGTCAGCCTATCACTGGTGCGACAAGGAGGCGAAGCAGCACGGCATCGCCGGCATGGCCGTGTTCGAACATTATCTGAAGCGGCTGTCGCAGCGCGGCTGGGGCGTGTTCAGCATTGCCGAAGCCGATCCGGCGACGTCGCACGCGCGCATCCATCTGCATCACTCGTCCTTCGTGCTGGCCCAGCCCGACAAGCACGGCAAGCTCTGCTACATGTTCGCGGGCTGGTTCGCCGGCGCAATGGACTGGGTCAACGACACCGCGCCCGACACGGCGAGCAGGGGCCCGCGTGCGCATTCGGCCGAACTCCGGTGCGCGGGCGAAGGGCACGACTGCTGCGTCTTTCACGTCGGTTGAATGTGCTGCAAGCGCTACGGCTACAATCCGACAGGAGCGAACCTGCCCGATAGCCTGGGTCCGACCACGGTTCGGACCCGCCGACCCGATGCCGAACATGACCGACACGATGCCAAGCCTCGACTACGAAGATCTCTTCAGGCATCTGCCCGTCGCCGCGATCGTGGCGAAAGAACGCATCATGATCGACTGCAACGAGAAGGCGCTGCAACTGTTCAGGGCGACCCGCGACGACATCATCGACCAATCGTTCGCGAAGCTGTATCCGCAGCAGAAGGACTTCGCGACGACCGGCCGTCGCCTCGCGCCGCTGCTCGCGAAGCGTGCGGGGTTCAGCGACGATCGCATCATGCGCCGCATCGACGGCAGCCATTTCTGGGTCACCGTGTGCGGCTTCGGCTACAACCCGAAGCGGCCTTTCGAGCTGGCCATCTGGACCTTCACCGACCTGTCGGGCGACGCGAAGCATCCCGACGTCGCCAGCACGTTGACCGATCGCGAGCGCGACGTCGCGGCATTCCTGGTTCACGGGCTCACCAGCAAGGAAATCGGCAAGGAGCTGAACATCAGCCCGCGCACGGTCGATATTCATCGCGCGAGCTTGTTGAGGAAGTACGAGGTGCGCACGACGCACGATCTGATCGCCTGCTTGCTGGCCTGAGCCGCTCGCGCCGGAACCACGCCTCCGGCCTCCCGCTCCGATAAAAAAAGCCCGGCAAAGCCGGGCCAATCAGTTTGAGACACAAGGAGAATCCCGCCCACCACACACCGGGCGGTCACGCCGCGCTACACGACGTTCTTTTCGACAATCGGCCGGTTTTCGAGCACACGCTCCCAGCCGAGCGACGACAGGTCGAGCGATTCATATCGCCCGCCCAGGATCAGTTCGCTCACCCCACGCCCGGTCGCGGGCCCTTGCTGCAGCCCGTGCCCGCTATACCCGTTCGCGAACACGACGTTGTCGAGCTCGGGGTGATACCCGATGATCGCGTTGTGATCGAACACGTTGTACTCGTAGTACCCGGACCAGCAGTTCTCCACGCGCAGCGCTTCGAACTCCGGCACGCGGTTCGCGAGCGTCGGCCAGATCACCTCGTCGAACAGGTCGTGATCGACCTCGTCGAGCGGCAGGTCGTCGGGGTCGCGATCGGGGCTCGGCGACGTCCCGCAGATGTACGTGCGGCCTTCCGGCCGGAAATACACACCGGTCGGATCGATCAGCAGCGGGCAATCGGTGAGCTTCGCCGGCGACGACACGTTGAAGATGCTGCGACGCCGTGCATACACGGGAATGTCGATGCCCATCATCGACGACAGCGTGCGCGTCCACGCACCGGCCGCGTTGACGAGCGTGTCGCATGCGTAGCGCTCGCCATCGTTCGTCACCACGTGCGTGATCCTGCGACCATCGCGCACGACGCCGGTCACATCGGCCGGCACATACCGCGCGCCGAGCGCCTGCGCCTTCTTGCGCAGCGCCTGCACGAGCCCGTAACCGTCGAACCACCCTTCGCCGCTCGCGCCATAGGCGCCCGACACGAGATCGTCGACGTTCAGCCAGGGAAACTTCGCACGCAGCGCGTCGCGATCCATCAACCGGATATCGGCGCCGAGCTTCGTCTGCAGCGCATGGTTCTCGCGCAGCGTTGCGTCACCAGCCGGCGTCGCGAGAAACAGGTAGCCGCCTTCATGCAGATCGATCGACGGGCGCGTGCCGTCGACTTCGAGCCGCTCGCCGATCGTGCGCAGGAAGTCGATCCCGAACAGCGACATCTCGATCGACAGCGGCGTCGAGAACTGCTGGCGAATCGACGCGGCCGACAGCGCCGACGACGATTTCGCATAGGTGGGATCGCGTTCGATGACGGTGACGGACACCGTCGGATCGGTAGCACGCAGGAAATAGGCGATCGAGCTGCCGATCACACCACCGCCGACGATGACGACTTGAGAACTCACGACTGACTCCAGTTGCACGTGAAAGGCGCGGCCGGCCGGCCGCGCCCGAAGGTTGTTCGTGCCGCGTCGCGCGCGGCGCCGTGCGCGGCAGACCGTGCCCCCGGCGAATCGCCCCGACATGCGCCGCGATCGGATCCGATCGCTGGGGCTATTTCAGCACGTCCGGGCTCGCCGCGAAAGTCCGCGCGCGTTCGGGTAATTCGGGTATTCAGTCCGCCGTTTGCGTGGTGACGGGCTGCCACGCGGCGTTCTTCACTTCATACAGCGTCGAGCTCGGGTTCTTCAGGTCGCCCGTGTTCGTGAACGCGATCGTGCCGGTGATGCCGTCGTAGCGCGTGCCCTTCAGCGCGCCGTTGAAATCGGCCGGCTTCGTCGAGTTCGCCTTCTGCATCGCGTTGATCGCGATCCACGTCGCGTCGTACGCGAACGGCGCATACGCGAGCATGTCGACGCCGTACTTCTGCTTGAATTTCGTTTCGAACTGCTTGCCCTTCGCGAGACGCGACAGCGGCTGTCCGTATTCCCACACCGACGCGCCTTCGGCCGCATTGCCGGCGAGCCTGATGAAGTTCGCGTTCATCACGCCGCCGCCGGCCAGGAACTGCGCGCGGATGCCGAGCTGGCGCATGCGCTTGACCAGCATCGCGGACTGCGCGTCGAGGCCGCCGAAGAACACCAGGTCGGCATTCGTGCTCTTGATCTTCGTGAGCTGCGCGCTGAAGTCGACGGCCTTGTCGTTCGTGAATTCGCGCGCGACGATCGTGCCGCCGTTCGCCTTCGCGGCCTTCTCGAATTCGTCGGCTTCGCCCTGGCCGAACGCGGTGCGGTCGTCGATGATCGCGATGCGCTTCGCCTTGGTCACGCTCGCCGCATACGCACCGGCATTGCCGGCGTTCTGCGCGTCGGTCGCGATCACGCGGTACACGGTGCCGAGCCCGGCGCGCGTGATGTCGGGATTGGTCGCCGACGGCGTGATCATCGGAATGCCGGCCTTCGCGTAGATCTTCGACGCGGGCAGCGTCGTGCCCGAATTGAAGTGGCCGACCACGACGGCCACCTGCGCGTCGGTCAGCTGCTGCGCGGCCTGCACGCCGATGCGAGGATCGCTCTGGTCGTCCTGCGACGCGACGACGAATTTCACCGGCTTGCCGCCGATCGTCGGGTGCGCGGCGTTCGCCTCGTCGACGGCCATGCGCACGCCGTTCTCGATGTCCTTGCCGTACGCGGCGCCGCCGCCGGTCAGCGGCACGGCGACGCCGACCTTGACGACGGTTTCCTGCGCATGGGCCGCGCCCGTCTGGAACGCGAGAATCGCAGCGGTCAATGCAATGCCGGAAAGCGAACGAATGCGGAACGTCATCGGCCAATCCTTCTTCTGTGGGTCGGGATGCGACGCGCGACCATCGCGCGCCGGCGACCTCCCGCGTGCCGGTGATTTTTTCTGTCGCCGGGGCATCGCTCATGGCGCATCGCCTGCCGGTCGATCACCGCGGTTCCGTCTCCGGGGAACCTGTCAGCGCGAAAGAGGTGAACCGATTGTGGGTAGCCAATACGCGTGCAGCAAACGAAATATCGGAACTATGTTGTGAGGAATTGTCATCAAGTGCCCGTGCCACCGATCCGCGGCCCGCGCGACGGCGGCCTGGAAGCGAACGCATCGAGCGGGATGCGCGCACGTACCGTTGCCCCAAGGCCGCGCCGGGTCATGCCGATGGAGAATCATCGCCGTGCCACACGGCGGCAACGCAGCGCACCTCGCGCGATTCGATCAATGGCGCCCGGTGCCGCTCAATGCCGGTCGGTGCCGGTCTGCTTGCGCTCCGCATCGGCCGCCTCGCCGGCCTGCTCCTGACGCCTGCCGGCCTGCTGCTCCGCCACGCCTTCCGCTTCCGTCTCGCGGTCGCCCGTCACCTTGCCGAGCGCTTCCTTGACCGAACCCTTCACCTGTTTGAGCTTGCCTTCGATGCGATTCCTGTCCATGGTCGTCTCCTGCGATGAGTTGGGGAGAGAGACGACGGCACGGCAGCCCGCGCCGCACCGCCGAGTGGACAGGATCGCAGCCGCGCGCGGCGCGCGGCAGATGCGGATGCACCAGCCTGCATGGTGCATTCGCACCGATGGCCCGACGGCCGGCGTCAGTTCTTGCCGTCCTTGTCGGCAGCTTTCTCGCCTCGCGCACCGTTCGCGTCGGACGTGCCGACAATCCCGCGCTCGCGCGCCCACACGATCGCCTCGCCGCGGCTATGCACGTCGAGCTTCGCGTAGATCGTCGCGACGTGATTGCGGACCGTGTTCGGCGCGAGCCCGAGACGGCCGGCGATCTCCTTGTCGGCGAGGCCGTGACACAGCAGGTCGAACACGTCGCGCTCGCGCGCGGTGAGGTCCGACAGCTGCGCGCCCGCGTCCGGCGCATTCGCGCGCCGCACGTTCGCCAGTTTTTCGATCAGCGTGCGGCTGAACCACGACGCATCCTGCATCGCGGTCTCGATCGCATAGACGAGTTCCATTTCGGTGCGCTTGCGATCGCTGATGTCGAGCAGCGCGATCAGCAGGCAATCCTGCCCGTGAATCGCGACCGGCTCGGCCGACACGACGCAATCGCGCACGTCGCCGTCGCGCGTCCGGATCTGCACATCTGCGTTGCGCACGTTGCCGTCGCGCGCGAGTTGCGTGTCGATGCACTGCCGTGCGCCGCGTTCGGCCCACAGGCCGATCTCGTCCGCGGACTTGCCGAGCAGGTCGTCGCGCGCATGGCCGGCCATCCCGACGAACGCATCGTTCACGTCGAGCAGCACGAAACCGTCGGCCGTGACGATCGCGGTCGCGACCGGCGCCATCCGGAACGCCTTCGCGAAGCGCTCCTCGCTCTGCCGCAGCGCGAGCTCGGCCTGCTTGCGCGGCTCGAGATCCATGAACGTGAACAGCATGCACGGCTCGCCGTTCATGTCGATCGGCTGCCCGGCGACCACCACCGCCTTCGTGCCGCCGTCCGCGCGCTTGAGCACGGCCTCCATCTGCGGGATCGTCGCGCCCTCGCCCAGCCGCTCGATCGCGAGTTCGCGCCGCTCGGCCTGTTCGAGCACGTCGAGTTCGTAGACGGAGCGGCCGAGCACGTCGTCGCGCGCATGGCCCGTCATCTCGAGGAAGCCTTGATTGACCTTCACGTAGCGCAGGTCGTCGAGCCGGCAGATCACGGCCGGCGCCGGGTTCGCGTTGAACGTGCGCTCGAAGCGGTCCTCGGCGCTCGCCCATTCGGTCGCATCGTGCAGCACGAGCGCGAGACAGTCGGGCTCGCCGGCCGCGTTCGTCAGCACGAGGCTGCGGATCCGGTGAACCCAGCTCACGTTCTCGTCGGCCGCCGATTCGACTTCGACCGTCACGTCGCTGAACTCCTCGCCCGCGATCACGCGGTCCATCGGATAGTGGCCGTCGCGCACCGGACGGTTGTTCCGGTAGCGCAGCCGGAAGCGCTCGCGATACTCGGTGACGTCCGCGCCGAGCGCGTCGAGCTCGGTCACGCCGTGCATCGCGAGCGCGGCCTCGTTCGCCCATACGATGCGCTGGTCGGGCTCGATGAGGATCACGCCCTCGGTGAGCCCCGCGATGATCTGATGCAGCTGGCGCCGGTCGGTATGCGACTTGAGCACCTGTTCGTTGACTCGTTCGTCCATTGATCGGTGGTCCACGTGGTCGATATTGTTGCCGGGCGGGTCGCCGCCGCGCCGATAAGCCCCGACATGTGCGGCCGGCGCGCGCCGCGATGATCGCGTGCGGTCGACGCGGTCGAGAGGCACGGATGCACCCTGCGCAATAGTACATTCGCATGCCGCGCCGCCTGCGTGCGCCGTCCCGCCAAGCGGCGCGCGGCGCGCCTCCCGCGTCTGTCGTCCCGCATCGCGCGTGTCACGACGCATTTCCCGTTCCCGCTTCCCCGTTCCGTCCCCGTGCAAACGCACTAGCCGATCCGGTGAATTTGCGCGATGCCCGCATGCGTTCGCGCCGGTACGCTGGTACTGCATCGGCGCTCACGCGCTGCCCTTCCATACCGCAGAGGAGGACCAACTGATGAAGCTGCATCAGACACCCGATCCGACGCGGCCCGAGCCGGCTCCGGACAATCCGCCCGAACCGTCGCCCGGCACCGATCCGCCGGTGCCGCTGCCGCCCGACGTGCCGCGTCCGGACATGCCGCCGCGCGAGCCCGGCTACGACACGCCGATCGCGCGATGACGCGCGGCGCGCCTGCACCGACTCGCCCATCCATCACGTCAATCGAAGGAGCACATCCCATGAACAAGACCTCGAACCTGTCGGCGTTGCTCGCCGTCAGCGCGGCGTTCCTGCTTTGCGCCGCCCCGCTCACGAACGCACAGGCGTCGTCGTCCGACGAAGGCATGAAGACGGAATCGAACCAGCCCGTGACCGACACGTGGATCACGACCAAGGTGAAGAGCGAACTCGCGACCACCGAGGGCGTGAAGAGTACGCACATCAGCGTGAAGACGGTCGACGGCGTCGTCACGCTGACGGGCGTGCTGCCGTCGAGGATCGCGGTGAAGAAGGCCGTCGCCGCGACGCGCTCGATCAAGGGCGTGAAGCACGTCGACGCAGCCGGCCTGAAGGCGAAGGCCTGAGCTATCACGCGGCCGCGTGCCGCACTTTTTTCTCCCCTTATGACAGGAGCGCATCATGAACGAGGACAAGATCAAGGGTCAATGGAAGCAGCTGACCGGCAAGATGAAGGCGAAGTGGGGCAAGCTGACCGACGATGACCTGAAGGTCGCCGAAGGCAACCGCGACTACCTCTCCGGCAGGATCCAGGAGCGTTACGGGATTGCGCGCGACGAAGCCGAGAAGCAGTTGAAGGAATTCGATCGCGAGCTGTAACGCGCCGGTCGTCTCACCCCGCCGCGGCGCATCCCGCGTCGCGGCCATGAAGAGGACAACGACATGGGCAAGTATCTGATCGCCTGGCTGCTCGGCGTACCGATCGGCGTGCTGCTGCTGTTCTATCTGGTGACGCACCTGTTCTGACGATCGCGGCGCCCATTCAACGCAAACGGGCCGGTGGCTATGCTCAGCCACCGGCCCGTTTTTTTCGTGCGGCGTCGCGCTTACTTCGCCGCGTTCGCCGTCATCTTGAAGATGCCCTGGGCGTTGCCCGCATCGAAACGCAGGTCCGTCACCCAGCGGCGCGCCGCCTGGTCGAACGTGCGACGGCGCGTGATGAACTCGTAGAACGAGCCCGGCACGTTGCGCTTCACCGTGCCGCCGTCGCGCGTGCGGAACTCGCGCTCGACGATGTCCGCGCGATACGCGGTCTGGAACACACGGCCCGAACGCGAGCGCTCGACTTCCGGCTTCATCGGCCGCCCCTTCGCCTTCTCGTCGTCGGACAGCTTGAACACGTCGGCCACGCGATCGGTCGCATGGTTGAACGCGTTGCCTTCGGTCGCGATCCACGCCATCTCGGCCGATTCGAGCAGCAGCGTTTCGTAGTCGAGTTCGTTCGGCAGGTCGTGCTGGCGCGCGAACGCACCGACGATCTCGGGCAGCAGCGCATGCGCAGCGTCGAGCGACAGCCAGCCTTCGCGCTCGATCTCCCACAGGAGCGCGACGGCCGCCGGCGACAGCGGATCGCGCGACGAACTCACGACGTTCGTCACGGCCTGCTGGAATTCCTTCGAGAAGCGCTCCGGATGCAGTTCGCTGACGAAGAACTGCGCGATCTCGTCCGGCGCGTCTTCGTGCGCATACGCGCGGCCGGTCATGCCGAGCTTGTCGAGCGGATAGCGGCCGTTCAGGCGGAAGCCGAGCGGACGCAGGATGCGCGTGAACGCGGCTTCGCCCGGCGGCAGCGCGCCCGTGTGCGGCCAGCGCACCGTGCGCAGCGCGCCGTGGTCGAAGTAGACCGAGCCGCCGTTTTCGATGGCATCGGCCGTATATGCGCGGCCGTTCGCCGAACGTTCGAGCAGCCCTTCGAACAGCGCCATGTTCATCGCCTGCGCGATTTCCGCGCGCGTGACGACGTCGGTTTCCCATTCGTCGAGGATGGCCGGCATGTTCAGGGTCGCGAACAGGGCGTCGGTCTTCGCCTGTCCCAGCAGCTTCGTCAGCAAGCTCTCGATATTCGGATTGCGCATCAGGATTCTCGTGTTCGGGGGACCGCCGGCAAACGTGCCGGCAACTCGATTGGCCGGCCGCCCAGCGGGCGCCTAGCCTTGCGTGGGATGCATTATTCAAAGGGTTGCAGCGGGGCGTAAAGCGAGATTAAATTGACACGTGATGAGTTTTTGGAATTATTCGCGGTCCCCACACGCGTCCGCCGGCCCGCCGCGGGCCGGTCCGTTCGTCAGACAAAACGAGCATCATGCGCAAATTCAAGATCCCCAACATGGGTGCGCTCGTGGCTTTCGAAGCCGCGGCGCGCCACGAGAGCTTCACGCACGCGGCCAAGGAGCTGTTCCTGACCGAAAGCGCGGTATCGCGGCAGATCGCGACGCTCGAGGCGAGCCTCGGCGTGCGACTGTTCGCGCGCGTGAAGCAGCGCGTCGTCCTGACGCGCGCCGGCAAGCTGTACGGCACGCAGGTGCGGCGCGCGCTGGAGGCGCTCGACCGCGACACGCTGTCGATCATCGCGCACGGCAGCGGCGGCGGCTACCTGGAACTCGCGGTGCTGCCGACCTTCGCGTCGCACTGGCTGATTCCGCGCATCAAGAGCTTCTACGACCGCACGCCGGACGTGCGCGTGAACATGGGCAGCCGCACCGACCTGTTCTCGTTCGAGGACACCCACTTCGAAGCCGCGATCCACTACGGCAAGCCGACCTGGCCCGGCACGTCGTCCGACTACCTGTTCGGCGAGGAAGTCGTGCCGATCTGCTCGCCGGCGCTGCTCGACGGGCCGGTCGAACGCGTCGAGGACCTGCTCGCGTATCCGCTGCTGCACTCCACCACGCGTCCCGGCGCGTGGGCGCAGTGGTTCGAGACGCACGGCGTCGAGGACATCCGCACGATGCAGGGCGTGCGCTATGAGCTGCACACGATGCTGATCAGCGCGGCCGCGGCCGGGCTCGGCGTCGCGCTGGTGCCGAAGTTCTTCGTCGAGGAACAGTTGCAGCAGCTCGGCCTCGTCGTGCCCTGCGACGCGGCGACGGTCGGCGATTCGGCGTACTACCTCGTGTATCCGACGGAGTTCAGCCACAGCAAGCCGCTGGAATCGTTTCGGGCGTGGCTGCTGGAACAGGCGAGCGCGTATGCGGCGCCGGGGCGGGACAGGGAGGACGATGACATGGATGCGAAGGACGACGAAGACGTCGAGTGATCGCGTCGCGTCACCGGAGGTCCGGTGCGCGCCGAGCCGGGCAACCCCGACCCGGCGCTCCGGGCAGCCGACCTCGCTTCGGCAGCGCGGCGGACCTTCTCTCTTTTCTTCACTGCGTCTGTTTTCTCTCAGGTTCCGGGCAATTTTTTCTTCGCCGCGCCGGGTCATTATCCGCTCAATGCGGCCGAAGTGAAACGTTTGCGTATGCACCGAGCGGCTTATACCAGCCATTCGGACACAATCCTTCAAATTGTTTACGCGTGGTGCGACAGCATTCGGCAAATCTTGCAATCGGCTCGGCGTTCCTTTTTAATGGAACTGGTTCCATTCCGCGTTTCGGCCATGCCGACGCGTGACGTCCCGTCGTCCGCGCGTCATCATGCCGATTCAGGATCGAGGATCGTTCAGCTCAGGATTCCGCATCGCCCGTCCTTACCGGACACCCCCGTCAAACGAGACCGTCATGCCCGATTCCGCTTCCCTGCAGCAGCTGTTTCCCGCCTATCAGGACATCCCCGCCGAGTTCCGGCTCGCAGCCCCCATCCACCAGCGCGTGTCGCTGGTCGACGGCGAGCTGCGTCCGTGGGACGGCACGACCAAGACCGTGCTGTCGCCCGTGTGCGTGCGCCAGCCGGACGGCAGCGTCGCGCAGATGGAGATCGGCAGCTATCCGGTGATGGGCGAGACGGAAAGCGACGCGGCGCTCGACGCCGCGGTGCGCGCGTACGACTCGGGCCGCGGCGAGTGGCCGACGATGAAGGTCGAGCAGCGCATCGCCTGCATGCAGGACTTCATCAAGCGGATGGTCGCGCAGCGCGAGCTGGTCGTGAACCTGATCATGTGGGAAATCGGCAAGAGCCTCGCCGATTCGCAGAAGGAGTTCGACCGCACCGTCACGTACATGACGCAGACGATCGACGCGCTGAAGGAGCTCGACAACGCGAACTCGCGCTTCGTGATCGCGGAAGGCACGATCGGCCAGATCCGCCGCACGCCGCTCGGCGTCGTGCTGTGCATGGGCCCGTACAACTATCCGCTGAACGAGACCTTCGCGACGCTGATCCCCGCGCTGCTGATGGGCAACACCGTGGTGTTCAAGCCGCCGCAGTACGGCACGCTGCTGTTCGAGCCGCTGCTCGAGGCGTTCCGCGACGCGTTCCCGAAAGGCGTGATCAACACGATCTACGCGCCGGGCGCGGTGGTCGTGCCGCACATGCTCGCGTCGGGCAAGATCAACGTGCTCGCGCTGATCGGTTCGAGCAAGGTCGCCGATCACCTGAAGAAGCAGCACCCGAAGTCGCACCGGCTGCGCGCGATCCTCGGCCTCGACGCGAAGAACGCGGCGATCGTGCTGCCCGACGCCGATCTCGACCTCACCGTGAAGGAGTGCCTGCTCGGCGCGCTGTCGTTCAACGGCCAGCGCTGTACCGCGCTGAAGATGCTGCTCGTGCACCGCTCGATCGTCGACGAATTCCTGAAACGCTTCACCGCCGCGCTCGAACAGCTGAAGATCGGCATGCCGTGGGAGAAAGGCGTGAGCATCACGCCGCTGCCGGGCATGCATCGCACCGCGTACATGACCGACGCGATCGACGACGCGAAGGCCAAGGGCGCGCAGGTCGTCAACCACTCGGGCGGCGAGTTCAGCAAGACGCTGTTCTACCCGGCCGTCGTGTATCCGGTGTCCGAAGGGATGAAGCTGTATCGCGAGGAGCAGTTCGGGCCGATCATTCCGGTCGCGACGTTCGACGACGTGGAAACCGCGCTCGATTACGTGACGACCTCGGAGCACGGCCAGCAGGTCAGCATCTTCGGTTCCGATCCGGCGCAGATCGGCGCGCTCGTCGATCCGCTCGTGAACCAGGTGTGCCGCGTGAACATCAACTGCCAGTGCCAGCGCGGGCCGGACGTGTTCCCGTTCGCCGGGCGCAAGGATTCGGCGGAAGGCACGCTGTCGGTGAGCGACGCGCTGCGCGCGTTCTCGATCCGCTCGATGGTCGCGGCGAAGCAGACCGACGGCAGCAAGCAGCTGCTCGATTCGATCGTGTCGGATCACTACTCGAAGTTCATCAACACCGGCTTCATCTTCTGAAGCGCTGAAGCCGGGACGGCGCGTCCGGCGGGCCGCGAAAAAAACGTCTCGGATATGAAACATCCGGCGCATGCGGCGCGCGCCTTCAACGCGCGGCGGGTGGCGGCGGGTGGCGTCGCGGCTCCCCGCACGAGACCGTCCCGAGGCCGCGGGGACGCCGCCGACGCCCATGCTCCGCGACCTTGCAGCGCTTCGTCGATCGACACACTCGACCGTTTTCAGCCCGGCGTTACGTTACATCGCTGAAGCATTTCGTCCGTCCGGCCCCTGTCGCGCGGCCGACCGCGATCGCGCGCGGCGGATGGGCGCCCTGCCCGCTTTTCCGTGCAAGCCAGTCCCGGCGGGACGCGATGACCGCTGCCGCGCCCCGCGTCAACAGTGCTCAACAATCGGATCGAGGGCTGGTACGGAACCTGCATTCGCATTGCAGTGACAGCCGCGCCGACGATCGGCGCGAACACGAACCCGGATCGGGACGTCCCCCGGATACGCCCGAACGATCCACGCAAGCTGCGAGGCACATCATGGATGCGCTGCCCAATTCGTCCGATACGTCGTTCCAGATCTTCCTCGCGAAACTGCTCGAACAGCCGCAGCCCGAATGGACGGAAAAGCAGCAGATGGAACTCGAGATGGCGCGCACGCTGTCGACCCGGATGGTCAGCTACGCGGAAGCCATGCGCGGCGGCAGCGCGGATCTCGCGCACTGCCTCGTACTGCTGCGCTACGCGAAGGTCCTCGACTTCATGCTGACGTCGCTCGCCGCGCACCGCGACATTCATCCGCAGACGCTGCGCACGCTGTTCCGGCTCGCGAACCTGAAGGTCGACGACGCGTATCCGGTGTGAGCGGGCCTCGGGCAGCCCGACGCGCCGCGTGCGCGGCTAGCGCACCGCCCGCCCCGCCATCCACTTGCGGTACCGCCGCGTCTGACACTGCGCGGCGAGTTGCTGCGACACCAGCGCGCGCAGCGGCGACACGCCCGGATGCGTGCGCCGCCCGACGCTCAACCGGGCGAGCTGGAACTTCACGACGGCCATGTTCGCCAGCGCGCCCAGCGCCTTGTTCTTCCATCGGATCGGCTGCAGCGCCGGCGCGCTGTCCTTGCCGGCCTGCCAGTCGCGCGGCAGGTTCGGCTCGATCGACAGCGCGGTCGCGATGCCGACCATCGCCACGCCGCTCGCGACCACCTGCTCGGCCACCGCGCGACGCCGGATCCCGCCCGTGACCATGAGCGGCATCGCCGCGACGGCCGTGATGTCCCGTGCGAATTCGAGGAAATACGCTTCGCGGGCCAGCGTGCGTCCGTCGCGCGCCTCGCCCTGCATCGCCGGCACTTCGTAGCTGCCGCCCGACAGTTCGACGAGATCGACGCCCAGCGGATTCAGCAGTTCGACGACGCGCTTCGCGTCGTCCGCACTGAAGCCGCCGCGCTGGAAATCTGCCGAATTCAGCTTGACCGACACGACGAACGCCGGCGATACCGTCGCACGCACCGCGCGCACGATGTCGAGCAGCAACCGCGCGCGGTGCTCGATGCTGCCGCCCCACGCGTCCTGCCGGCGGTTCGTCAGCGGCGACAGGAACTGGCTCAGCAGGTAACCGTGCGCCGCGTGGATCTGCACGCCGGTGAAGCCGCTTTGCTCGGCGAGCTGCGCGGCGCGCACGAAGCGCTGCTGCACGTCGGCGATGTCGGCTTCCGTCATCTCCTTCGGCACCGGAAACTGCTTCGACAGCGCGCCGAGCGCGAGCGGCACGGCCGACGGCGCGATCGTCGTCTGGCCGAGCGCCGCCTGCATCTGGCGCCCCGGATGGTTGATCTGCATCCACACGTGCGCGCCGCCGGAGCGCGCGACCTGCGCCCATCGCCGGAAGCGGTCGAGATGCGCGTCGCTGTCGAGCACGACGCCGTTCGGCCCCGTCATCGCGCGGCCGTCCACCATCACGTTGCCGGTCAGGATCAGGCCCGCCCGGCCGTCGGCCCACGCCTGGTACAGGCGCAGCAACGCGTCGGACGGCGCGTGATCCGCATCGGCCATGTTCTCTTCCATCGCGGCCTTCGCGAGCCGGTTCGGGATCACCGCGCCATTGGGCAGCGTGAGGGGCGCAAACAGGTTCATGGTGGACTTCCTCGATTGACGATGCCCAACCATAACTTTAAAGTCAGCTTCAAGGTCAAGCCCCTCTGGAGCACGAGCATGAAAATCGGCGAGCTGGCGCGCACCAGCGGCATCGCGGCGTCGCGCATCCGGTTCTACGAAGCGAGCGGCCTGCTCGAACCGGCGCGCCGGCAGGCGAACGGCTATCGCGAATACGGGCCGGAAGCGCTGACGCGGCTCGCGATCATCGACCGCGCGCAGCGCGCGGGCTTTGCGCTCGACGAGATCCGCGCGGTGCTGCCGCCCGATCTCGGCGCATGGCCGCGCGACGAACTGCTGGAGGCGTTGCGGCACAAGGTCGACGAAATCGCGCTGCTCGAGCAGCGGCTCGCGCAGAACCGGCGCAACCTGCAGACGCTGATCGACGAGATCGCGAACAAGCCCGCCGGCGAGGATTGCGCGGGCGCCGCGCAACGCATGCTCGACAAGCTGTGCAAGGAGGAAGCCGAGTCGGTGCCGGCGCCTGCGCCGGTGGCGCACCCTCGGCCGATGCGCAAGCGCGCGTAGGCGCGGCGAGCGCACGCGTGCGCCGGGTCTTGCGGTGTGATTCACGCACGGCGGCCCGTGCGCACGGCTGCGCGGATTTGCTTACGTCGGAGGTAATCGACGCGCGCCGCGTGCGCATGGATCATGGCTTCACCGATCAACGACGAACGATCGACGATCGACGCATCGCATCGACACCCCGGAGCCTGCCATGACCGCCTACGCCATCGCCCACCTGCACGACGTTCACATGTGCGACGACATCGTCGAATACCTCGAACGCATCGACGGCACGCTCGCGCCGTTCGACGGCCGTTTCGTCATTCACGGCGCGCGGCCCGACGTGCGCGAAGGCGAGTGGCGCGGCGACCTGATCGCGATCGCGTTTCCCGATCTCGATACGGCGCGCGCGTGGTACGAATCGGACGCGTACCGGCAGATCCAGCCGCTGCGCGCGCGGCACGCGAGCGGCCCGTTGATCCTGATCGACGGCGTGGACGAGCGGCACAAGGCGACCGACATCCTGCGCTGATCGACGTGCGCGAGCCCGCCTCGCTTACTTCGCGTTGCGCTCCATCGGCTCGCCGACGACGAACCCGCCGCCCTGGAAGCGTTGCGCGGGATCGTCGTACTCGGCGCTCGGCGCCGTCACCGGGAACAGCCCGGCGAACTGCTCGGAACTGTCCTGCGGCCGGAAGCCGAGGAAGCCGGCCTTCGTGTTGTCCCACCACTTCACCGGGTTGTCCGACACGCCGTAGACGATCGCGTGCCCGACGCGGTTCGTCAGCAGCGAGCAGCGCACGAGCTCGATGAAGTCGCGATAGCTGAGGAACGTCACGAGCATGCGCGGGTTCTTCGGCACTTCGAACGACGAGCCGATCCGCAGGCACACCGTCTCGATCCCGAAGCGGTCGAAGTAGTAGCGCGACAGCGACTCGCCGAAGCACTTCGTCACGCCATACAGGCTGTCCGGACGCTGCGGCGAATCGGCATCGAGCACTTCCGTGACCGGATGGAACCCGATCGCATGGTTCGAGCTCGCGAACACGACGCGCTTCACGCCGTGCTTGCGCGCGGCTTCGTACAGGTTGTACGTGCCGGTGATGTTTGCATCGACGAGATCGTCGAACGGCGCGTCGACCGAAATGCCGCCGAGGTGGACGATCGCATCGACACCGTCGACGAGTGCCATCACCGCCGGCCGGTCGGCCAGGTCGACGACCCGGGTTTCTTCGTGCGGGGCGGCGTCGCCCAGCGCGGCGATGTCGCTCACGCGCACGACGTCGGCCCAGTTCGCCAGCGCGCCGCGCACCTGACGGCCGAGATTGCCGGCCGCGCCGGTCAGCAGCAGGCGCCCGAACGGCTTGCGTGCGCCGGTGGATGTGGCGTTCATCGAATCTCCTTGAATCTGTTCTGAGGTGTCCTGGACGTTGCCCGAAACCGGCGGAGCCGGCAAACGATCGGAAAACGTTTTCCAACTATACGCGGGGAAAAAGCCGAACGTCAATGGTTGAACCTGTTCGCACCCATCCGCACTTTCCCGATATCGTCCGGCGGCCGGACGCCGGCTTTTTCTGCCACAATCCGGTGCAATCGAACGAAAACGTTACCCTTCCGATGAAAAAAGTTTCCCCGACGATCCGCGACGTGGCCGCGGAAGCCGGCGTGTCGGTCGCGACGGTCTCCAAGTACGTGAACGGCACGCAGCGCTTTTCGCCGACCGTCGAAGCGCGGCTCAAGGAAGCGATCGAACGACTCGGCTACCGTTCGAACCCGCTCGCGCGCTCGATGATCACCGGGCGCACGCGCACCATCGGCCTCGTGATCCTCGACATCAGCAATCCGCACTTCACGAACGTCGTCAAGGGCGCGAACCGCGTCGCGCTCCAGCACGACTACACGCTGCTGCTCGTCGATACCGAGGAGAACCAGGCGCGCGAACGCTCGCTGATCGAGGCGCTCGCGCAGCGCGTCGACGGGCTGATCGTCAGCACGCGGATGCCCGACGACCAGGCCGGCTGGATGCTCGACCTGCACAAGCCGCTCGTGCTGCTGCGGCGCAGCCCCGGCCTGCCGATTCCGAGCGTCGGCATCGACAACCGGCTCGCCACCTACATGCTCGCGCGTCACCTGCTCAATCTCGGCCATACGCGCATCGCGTACCTCGGCTTCGGGCCCGCGCGCGTGAACGACGAACGGATCCAGGGCGCGCGCGACTGTCTCGCGGAAGCGGGGCTCACGCTCGACGTGCACGACGCGCACGCGCCGACCGCCGAAGCCGGCGAGCGCGCATGCTCGCGCGTGATGCTCGGGCCGCAGCGTCCGCAGGCCGTGATCTGCTACAACGACCTGATCGCGCTCGGCTTCATGAAGGAAGCGGCGTCGCTCGGGTTCCGGCTGCCGCAGGACGTGTCGGTTGCCGGCGTCGACAACGTGCCGTACGGCGCATACGCGGCGCCCGCGCTGACCACCATCGACATCCAGAGCGAAAACATGGGCGAGCTCGCGATGCAGAAGCTGATCGACGCGCTCGCCGGGCGTACCGAGGCAAGCTATTCGACGTTCGAGCCGCGGCTGATCATGCGCGCGTCGACGGCCGCGGTGGGTTGAAGCGCGCATCGCGTTCGATATCCGCTGTATCGCTGCTTCGGCGTATCGTTGATTCGTTGATTCGTTGATTCGTTGATTCGTTGATTCGTTGATTCGTCGCTTCGTCGCTTCGTCGCTTCGCAAACAAAAACGCGCCGCCTCCGGGCGGCGCGTTCGTTTGCCGTCACGCGATCACGCGTCGAGCTTCGCGGGCTTCATCTTCGGCGTGAGCATGTGCATGATCGCCAGCGCGAGCAGGTAGGCCAGCGCGCCGATCGCGAACAGCACCCAGTAGTGGCCCGTGCGTTGCAGCACCTGGCCGATCACTTCCGAGAACAGCACGCCGCCGATCGAGCCGGCCATCCCGCCGATGCCGACCACCGACGCGACCGCGCGGCGCGGGAACAGGTCGGACGCCGTCGTGAACAGGTTCGCCGACCAGCCCTGGTGCGCGGCGGCCGCGAGACCGACGATCAGCACCGCGATCCACAGGCTCTGCACCTGCGACACGAACGCGATCGGCAGCACGCAGCACGCGCAGAACAGCATCGCCGTCTTGCGCGCGCCGTTCACGCTCCAGCCCGCGCGCAGCAACGCCGACGACAGCCAGCCGCCGCCGATGCTGCCGACCGTCGTCAGCGCATAGATGCACACGAGCGGCAGGCCGATATGCTGCATGTCCATCCCGCGCGACTCGTTGAGCCACTTCGGCAGCCAGAACAGATAGAACCACCACACCGGGTCGGTCAGGAACTTGCCGATCAGGAACGCCCACGTCTCGCGCTTGCGGATCAGTTCGCCCCAGCGCGGCGCGCCGGCATCCGCGTTCGCCGCGTCGAGCGCTTCGGCTTCATCGCGCGGCTCGTCGTATTCCGCGGCGAGCGCGCGCGTGTCGGCCGTGCGATACATCACCAGCCACACCGCGAGCCACACGATGCCGATCGCGCCGATGATCACGAACGCCGCGCGCCACCCGTAGGCCACCGCGATCGCGGGGATGATCGCCGGCGCGAACACCGCGCCGATGTTCGCGCCCGAGTTGAAGATGCCGGTGGCGAGCGCGCGTTCGCGGCGCGGAAACCATTCGGCCGTCGTCTTGATCGCGGCCGGGAAGTTGCCGCCCTCGCCGATCCCGAGCAGCGCGCGCACTGCCGCGAAGCCCGTCACGGAGCCGACCGCCGCATGCAGCATCGCCGCGATGCTCCACACCAGCATCGCGACCGCATACGAGATGCGCGTGCCGAGCCAGTCGACGATGCGCCCGAAGCCGAGCAGCCCGATCGCATAGAACGCGGAAAACGCCATCACGATGCGACCGTACTGCACCTGGCTCCAGCCGATGTCGTGCTGCAGCATCGGCGCGAGCAGGCCGAGGATCTGTCGATCCATGTAGTTGATGACGGTCGCGAAGAACAGCAGCGCACAAACGGTCCAGCGGTAGCGGCTGGCCGCGGTGCGCACGGCACCGACGACGGCGGATTGCATGAATGTCTCCGATACGCGGTCGCGCCCGTCGCGCCGCGGGATTGTGCTGTCCGTGACCGGCGACGGGCGCCGGGGCGGGCGGCGGCCACACCCCTTGCGTGGCACGGCCGCTCGTCCGTCGAGTTCTGGAAAACGTTTTTCAAAGGATAGGGCGTGGCCCGGTGCCGTGTCAGTCGGGGATTTCGATGAGTCATCTCAAAATTGGCCGCCCAAAAGAGATGACTGTTTCGCAGAGTGGCATTAACCGTTTTTCCGGGATTCTCCCGCGTGCGAAACGGGGCCACGACGCGGGATGGCGCGTCGATACACATGTCCGATTCCAGCCAGAATCGGCGGCGCGGATGGTTTACAGTCGTCGCATGCGCCTCGATCCCGACACCTGCTACGACGCCCTGCTTGCGCGGAACCGCCGCTTCGACGGCTGGTTCTTCGTCGGCGTGTCGACGACTGGCGTGTATTGCCGCCCCGTTTGCCCGGTGAAACCGCCGAAGGCGCGGAACTGCAGTTATTACCCGACCGCCGCGGCCGCCGAGAAAGCCGGCTTTCGCCCGTGCATGCGCTGCCGGCCCGAGCTCGCGCCCGGCCACGGGCTGCTCGACCTGTCCGGCAATCTCGCCGACGCGGCCGCCACGCTGATCGAGGACGGTTTCCTGAACGAGCATTCCGTCGACGCGCTCGCGCGGCGGGTCGGCGTGACCGAGCGCCACCTGCGCCGGATCTTCGCCGCGCAGTTCGGCGTGTCGCCGGTCGAGTTCGCGCAGACGCACCGGCTCTTGATGGCCAAGCGTCTCCTGACCGATACCGCGCTGCCGGTGGCGGTCGTTGCCTCGACCGCCGGATTCGGCAGCGTGCGACGCTTCAACGATTTGTTCCGCCAACGCTACGGCCTCAATCCGCTGCGTTTGCGCAAGGGCGCCGGCCCATCCGCCGGTGGCGACATGACCTTTCCGCTGCCGTACCGGCCGCCGTTCGCGTGGCCCGAGTTGATGCAATTTCTCGCGCAGCGGCGGATCGGCGGCGTCGAGCGGATCGACGCGCACGGCTATGCGCGCGTCGTCGCGCTGCCGAACGGCAACGGCGACGCGCATCTGACGGGCTGGCTGTCCGTCACGCACGTGCCGCAGCGGTTTGCGCTCGCGGTGACCGTATCGCCCGCGCTGACGCCCGTCGTACCGGCCGTGCTCGCGCGCGTGCGGCGGCTGTTCGATCTCGACAGCCGCCCCGACGTGATCGACGCGCATCTCGGCGCACTCGCGAGCGGCTCGCCCGGCTTGCGCGTGCCCGGCGCGTTCGACGGACTCGAGATCGCGATCCGTGCAATCGCGGGCGAACGACTGGCGGCGACGCAGGCTGGTGAGGTGCTGGCGCGTGTGGCCGAACGCTTCGGCACGCGGGTCGACCACGCGCCGCCGGGGCTCACGCATGTATTGCCTTCGGCAGTAACGCTGGCGAGTGTGCCGCCGGCGGCGCTCGAAGCAACCGGCGTGACGCGTGATGCGGCGCAGGCGATCGTGTCGCTGGCACGTGCGGTCGCCGACGGCACGCTCGCGCTCGAACCGATGGCGCCGCTCGATGCGACGCTCCGCGCGTTGCGCGCGCTGCCCGGCTTCGACGAATGCGCGGTGCAGTACGTCGCGATGCGTGCGATGGCCTGGCCGAACGCGTTTCCCGCCGACGACGCGTGGCTTGCTCCGCGCGCCGCCGCCGAGCGTTTGCACATCGCATCATCCGCGCCACACGCGGCGCACTGGGCGCCGTGGCGCGCGTATGCCGCACTGCATGTGTGGCGCCTTCATGGAGAAGCTTCGCGATGACGCATGCTCATCTGATTCCGAGCCCGCTGGGCGACATCGCCATCCGTATCGAGGACGATGCGCTCACAGGCCTTTTTTTCGTCGGCCAGAAATACTATCCGTCGCTGGCGATCGCGCCGGACGCGGACGTACGCGGCGCGTCGCCGCTCGCGCGCAAGGTGGCCGACGAAGTCGCCGAATATTTCACCGGCACGCGCGAAACCTTCTCGGTGCCGATTCATCTGCGCGGCACCGCGTTTCAGCGCAGCGTGTGGAAGGAACTGCTCGCGATTCCGTTCGGCGAACTCGTGTCGTACGGCGACATCACCGAACGCGTCGGGCTGCCGATGAGCGCGGCGCGTGCCGTCGGCGGCGCGGTTGGCCGCAACCCTGTGTCGATCATGGTGCCGTGCCATCGCGTGATCGGCGCGTCGGGCAGCCTGACCGGTTACGCAGGCGGCATCGAACGCAAACGCGCGTTGTTGTCGCTCGAAGGCGCCGGGTTCGCGCGCGGGGAACGTCATCCGATGCAGCAGTCGCTGGCGTTCTGAATGAAGATCCGCGGCGCGCGTTGCCGCGTCACGCGCTCAGCGCCGGCCGACGCGCCTCACGCTTCGCATACGCGCCGGGCGTCACGTTGAACTTCGCCTGAAACAGCGCGATGAACGCCGACGTCGAGTCGTAGCCCAGTTGTGCGGCCACCGCGCCGATCGGCTCGCCCGCATCGAGCAGCGGCAGCGCCGCGAGCAGCCGCACGGCCTGCCGCCACTCGGTGAACGACAGCCCCGTGTCCTGCCGGAACAGACGCGACAGCGTGCGCCGTGTCGCACCGACCTGACGGCCCCATTCGTCCAGACTGCGCGTGTCGCCCGGATGCGCATGCAAGGCACGCGCGATTTTGAGCAGACGCGAATCGTGCGGCAGCGGCACCGTCAGCGGCGCGGGCCGCATCCGCGCGATCCGGTCGGCGATCAGGCACACGAGCGCACCGTCCGGCCCCGACTCGTCGTAGTTCACCGGCAACTCGCCGGTCGCGATCACCAGCTCGCGCAACAGCGGCGTCATGCAGAGGATCATGCAATCGTCGGCGGCATCGTCGCGCGCGATCGCATCGTCGAGATACAGGCTGTGGAACGCGACGCAATCGCGCGTCGACACCGCGTGCGGCACGTGCGGCGGAATCCACATCGCATAGTGCGGCGGCAGCAGGTGCCGGCCCGACGGCGTCGATACCTCCAGCACGCCGCTCGTCGCATACATCAGCTGGGCCCACGGGTGACTATGCGCGTCGACGCTCGCGTTGCCGGGAATCCCGAACGCGCGCACGAACAGCGGCCTCGGCAGGCGCGCCATCGGCGGCACCGCGTACGGATCACCCGATTGTCCCGCCAGCGACATAAGACGTCCTCCGAAGGTCATTGCATGCACGATCGCGATGCTACCGTAACGACTCTTCTTTCTCACGGCTTCCGTTCATGAGCGCGCATACCCGCACCACCCGCAAGACCGTCACCGCGATCCGCGCGACGAAAGGCATCGGCAGCCTCGTCTCGCTCACCGCCTATTCCGCACCGATGGCGAAGCTCGTCGACGAAGTGGCCGACGTGATCATCGTCGGCGACTCCGTCGGCATGGTGCTGTACGGCATGCCCGATACGCTGCGCGTCACGCTCGACATGATGAGCGCGCACGGCGCGGCAGTCGTGCGTGGCACCGCGCAGGCGTGCGTCGTCGTCGATCTGCCGTTTTCGACGTATCAGGAATCGCCCGCGCAAGCGTATCGCTCCGCCGCGCGGCTGCTCGCAGAAACCGGCGCGCAAGGCGTCAAGCTCGAAGGCGGCAGCGAGATGGCCGACACGATCCGCTTCCTGACGGAGCGCGGCATTCCGGTGATGGCGCACGTCGGCCTCATGCCGCAGCAGGCCAATGCGACCGGCGGCTTCCGCGCGCAGGGGATGGACCCGCGCTCGGCCGCGCAGGTGTTCGACGCCGCGTGCGCGGCCGAGCGGGCCGGCGCGTTCAGCGTCGTCGTCGAGGGCACCGCGGAAGCGCTCGCGCGCCATCTGACCGAAACACTGTCGATCCCGACCATCGGCATCGGCGCATCGCCCGCATGCGACGGGCAGGTGCTCGTGACCGAGGACATGATCGGCGCATTCGATGCGTACACGCCGCGCTTCGTGAAGCGCTACGCCGATGCGAACGCGGTGATGCGCGACGCGATCCGCCAGTACGCGCACGACGTGCGGCAGCGCGTGTTTCCCGAGCCGGCGCACTGCTTCGGGTACGGCAAGCCGCTGCAACTCGCGGCAGCCGCCGCGGCGTGACAGCTGCGCTTACGCAGGACTACGCACGCTTGCGCATCGCATGCGCGACCCGCGCGTTCGCCTCGAACTTCGCACGATGCGTCGAGAAGAACGTCCGCACGTTGCGCACGTTCGATGCGCCGGTGAACAGCCGCCGCGCGAACGCGTCGTATTCGGCGACGTCGGCCAGGTCGGCCACCACCACGAAATCCGGCCCCGGCGACACGCGGTAGCACTGCGTGACCGCCGGCTCCGCGCACACGTAGGTTTCGAACGCGTCGTAGTCTTCGGCCGTCTGCCGGTCGAGGCTGATCTCGATCAACGCCGTGACCGGCGTGCCGATCGCGACCGGATCGAGCACCGCGAACTGGCGGCGGATCACGCCCGCTTCCGTCAGCCGCCGCACGCGACGCATGCAGGTCGGCGGCGACGACAGCGCGCGCTCGGCGAGTTGCAGGTTCGACACCGATGCGTCGTCCTGCAGGATCGCGAGAATGCGCAGGTCGAGATCGTCGAGCGTGATGCCGGCCATGGACGGCTCCTTCCGGTCAGGGTGTGAAATTTAATTTCAACATGATAGACGATCGCCTGTCTGTTTCATCTATTGATGTATTTTGAAATTTAATTCCATTCATGCGCCTCTACCATCGCTGTCACGGGTCCAGACAGGACATTTACGGAGCGCGCTATGTGTGGAATTGTCGGGGCGGTTGCCCAGCGGGACATCCTGCCGAACCTCGTCGACGGGCTGAAGCGGCTCGAATACCGCGGCTACGACTCGTGCGGCGTCGTGGTCTATCGCGATCGTGCGCTGGCCCGCGCGCGCAGCGTCGACCGCGTCGCCAACCTGCAGCGCGAGATCGCCGGGCATGCGCTGTCGGGCTACACCGGTATTGCGCATACGCGCTGGGCGACGCACGGCGCGCCCGTCACGCTCAATGCGCATCCGCACTTCTCGCCGAGCGACGACAACGCGCGCATCGCGCTGTCGCACAACGGGATCATCGAGAACTGCGATCAGCTGCGCGCGGAACTGCAGGCGCATGGTTATGTGTTCGCGAGCCAGACCGACAGCGAGGCAATCGCGCACCTGATCGATCACCTGTACGACGGCGACCTGTTCGACGCGGTGCGCCGCGCGGTCGCGCGACTGCGCGGCAGCTACGCGATCGCGGTGATGTGCCGCGACGAGCCGCACCGGATCGTCGGTGCGCGCGACGGGATGCCGCTCGTCGTCGGTGTCGGGGATGGCGAGAATTTCCTGGCGTCGGATGCGATCGCGTTGTCGGGCATCACCGATCGGATCGCTTACCTCGAGAACGGTGACGTTGCCGATATCCAGCTGCATCGCTACTGGATCGTCGATGCGGCCGGCCAGCGCGTCGAGCGTGCGGTGCAGCGGGTGGCCGCGCATAGCGGCGCGGCCGACCTCGGATCGTATCGCTATTACATGCAGAAGGAGATCTTCGAGCAGCCGCAGGCGGTGGCCGATACGCTGCTCGATGTCGGGTCGATCATGCCGGAGCTGTTCGGCGACGGCGCGTGGCGCGCGTTCAACGACGTCGATTCGGTGTTGCTGCTCGCGTGCGGCGGCAGCTATCACGCAGCGCTGACCGCGAAGTACTGGATCGAGAGCATCGCGAAGCTGCCGGCGAGTGTCGAGATCGCGAGCGAGTTCCGGTATCGCGACAGCGTGCCGAATCCGCGCACGCTGGTCGTCGCGGTGTCGCAGAGCGGCGAGACGGCTGACGTGCTCGGGGCCGTGCACGTCGCGAAGCAGCGCGGAATGCTGCACACGCTCGCGATCTGCAACGTCGCGACGAGTGCGCTGATGCGCGAATGCGCGCTGCAGTTCGTCACACGTGCGGGGATCGAGATCGGGGTGGCGTCGACGAAGGCTTTTACGACGCAGCTCGTGGCGTTGTTCTTGCTGACGTTGTCACTGGCGCAGGTGCGCGGGCGGTTGAGCGACGACGAGGAGAAGGCGCATCTGCGCGCGCTGCGGCATCTGCCCGATGCGATGTCGAAGGTGCTCGCGCTGGAGCCGCAGATCATGGGCTGGTCGGAGCTGCTCGCGCGACGCGACAACATGCTGTTTCTCGGACGCGGAATGCATTATCCGATCGCGCTCGAAGGCGCGCTGAAGATGAAGGAGATTTCGTATATCCACGCGGAGGCTTATCCCGCCGGGGAGTTGAAGCATGGGCCGCTGGCGTTGGTCAGTAACGAAATGCCCGTGATTGCGGTGGCGCCGAATGACGTGCTGCTCGAAAAGCTCAGGTCGAACATGCATGAAGTCAGCGCGCGGAACGGCAGGCTTTTCGTGTTCGCGGATGTGGACTGCGGGTTGGTGCCGAGTGAGGGGATCGAGGTGATTCGACTCAATGAGTACTACGGGCCGCTGTCGCCGATCCTGCATACGGTGCCGATGCAGTTGCTCGCCTATCACGCGGCGTTGGCACGGGGGACGGATATTGATAAGCCGAGGAATCTGGCCAAGTCGGTGACGGTGGAGTGAGGGGATATCGCGGAGGGCCGGGCTTTGCCGACCGGAAACCGACCGCACCACAATCGCACGCAATCGCGCAGACGACCGGCGCCGAAGCACGCGACATGCGTGCCCCCGCAAGCCGGTCGGCATCACCGCCCTGCACAGGAAAAAACCCTACTTCGACAACTTCAGCTTTTTCGCCAACACAACCCCGCTCGACGGACTCACCAGCGAGATCGCATTGATATCCATATGCACCCTGGAGATCCGGGTCGTAATGTCCGTCGGCTCGTCGATACTCGGATCGGCATGCTCGACTTGCTCGGTCAGATAAGGCCGAACCAGGCGCCCGGTAAAGACGAGCGCGAAGTCGCCATGCGCTTGAGCGTACACGGCAGGCGAAATCCGCATCCGGCTGCGAACCGTGGTCTTTTTCCCATGCCCGGAATCGAGTTCGATGATGTCGATCTGCTGGATGTACCCTTTCGCTTTCGCTTCGGGGGCGATCACGAGCCCTCGCCCTCGCGGCCCCTTCGTGACCTTCCGGAGCAGGACGCCCGTCCGGTCGCCGTGCTCCGCGTCGAACAGGTCGACGTCCAGCGTCAACAGGTGCCGCTGCGACCGGTACCTCAGCCCGTACTGCACCGGCACCACGAACGTCACGTCGCGATCCAGGCCGACGGCCGCCAGGTCGGGATTCGGGGCATACCGGTCGGTTGCGTCGGAGACCAGGCCGCGAACCCGGTCGCTCAAGGAAGGCGGCGCGGGGCTGACGTGCAGCTTCTTCAGGGCATTCCGAATGGCAGCCGGGTCGTCGCCGACGATCGGTCGTGCGGGCGACGCGTCGTGATCGGCAGCAGGCACGACGTGCGTCGTGCCGTCGACGGCCTCCGCCTCTGCATGCGCCGCGACGGGCGCCAGGATCATCGTCAAAGCGACGACGCACGCGAAGCTCGAACGCCCCAACTTGGATTTCCGATGAAACACGAAGGCTCCTGATTTTCTTGCGGATCGGTCAACGACGAGCACTATAGGGTGGAATGATAGGCAACGCATCCATTGTTTGAAATTCACCGATGCCCTGAGCGCCCCTTCGCCGGTTCATTGCCAGCCGAAAGCAGGCCAACGCCCGCTCATCCGCAACCTCACCCCTGCCGATCCTCCCGCCGATACTCCGCCGGCGCCTTCCCGACCAGCTTGCGAAAATCGCGCGTGAAATGCGCCTGGTCGAAATACCCCAACGCCTGCGCCAGTTCCGCGAGATCGACCGGCTCGCCGCCGGCGAGTTTGTCGGCCGCCTCATGCAGGCGATAACGACAGATCACCCACTTCGGCGTCACGCCCACATAGTCGGAAAAGAGTTGCTGCAGCGTGCGCTCGCTCAACCCCGCGCGCTCGGCCAGATCGCGCACCTGCGTGAGCCCGATATCCTGCTGCAGCATCTGCAAGATGCCATGAATACGTTCGACCTGCGGATCGGCCGGCGGCAGCACCCGCAACAGCAGCGCCTCCGCGGCCGCCACCATCCCGGCATCATCCTCGGCACCGAGCACGGCGTCTTCGGCTTGCGCGTCGCCGCAATCGAGCAGCGTCGACACCGGCAGCACCTTGTCGGTCGACAAATGCACCGGCTTGCCGAAGAACGCCCGAAACGCGCCCGGCCGGAACCGCAAGCCAATCACCCGCCCGGCCCCGGCCAACGTCGTCTCGAACGCCCCCGACACCACGCCGAAGATCCCCGTCCGCCGCCGGTCGAACACCAGATTCACGCACGGATACGGCAGCGTGCGCTGCACATACGGCGGCTGGTCGCGCAGATCCCATTCGACGATCCAGTGGTGATCCAGCACCCCGGCCAGGTCGGCACACGGGTAATAGCGATTCAGGCGGAAGCGCTGATTGAAGGCTTTCGGGCCGACGACGCCTTTGGGCGTCTCGGTCACGTTACGCAAGTCGGCCATGGTGACGAACCGTTGAGGTGACTGCGTGATGATGCACCGCCGCAGCGGATTTTTCCAAGACGAAGCCGCGCGGCCGTCCTATATTGGTCGACCTGTCCCGAATGCACACCGGAGCCCGCGATGCCGCAAGACCGTCACCTGACCCTGTTCCACTCCCCGCGCAGCCGCTCGGCCGGCGCGCGGATGCTGCTGGAAGAACTGAGCGCCGACTATGAACTGCACGCGTTCGACCTCTCCACCGGAAAACATCACGAAGCCGACTACCTCGGCATCAACCCGCTGGGCAAGGTTCCCGCGCTGCGTCATGGCGACGTGATCGTCACCGAGCAGGCCGCCGTCTACATGTACGCGGCCGAGTTGTATCCGGAAGCCGGCCTGTCGCCGGCGCCGGGCGATTCGCTGCGCGGGCCGTATCTGACCTGGATGACGTTCTATGGCTCGTGCCTCGAGCCGGCCATCGTCGACCGCTCGATGAATCGCCCGCCCGCGGCCTACTCGACGTCGCCGTACGGCGACTTCGATACCGTGATGATGCGGATCGATGCGCAACTGGCGAAAGGGCCCTACCTGCTGGGCGAGCGCTTTACGGCGGTCGACGTGCTGTGGGGCTCGGCATTGAACTGGACGACGATGTTCAAGCTGGTGCCCGAAACGCCGCGCATTCGCGCGTACATCGATCGCGTGCTGGCGCGCCCGGCGATCCAGCGCGCGCAGGCGGCGGATGCGGCGCTGGCGGCGGAACAGGACAAGGCCAAGGAGGCGGCCGCAGCGGCGCGGTAGTCGGTTGGCGGGCGGACCGCGACGCCGGTCCCGCCCGCCGCGCCATCAGAACATCGTATGCAGGCCGACCCGCGCCACCGCCTGACTCGCTGAACTCGACGCCCCGTTCGGATCGAGCACGCCGTTGATCTGCGCGTTCGCGCCGCTGTTCGCGCGTTGATAATCGGCGGACACGTAGACCATCGTCCGCTTCGTGAACAGGTATTGAAGCGCGACGCTGACCTGATGCGCATGGTTGTCGTTCACGGCTTCGTTGCCCTTCATGTACATGTACTTCGCGCCGAGAAACACGTCCGGCCTGATGCGCCACACGCCGCCGGCCTCGGCCATCCACACGCCGGCGTCGTTGAACGAATTGTGCACGGTGGTCAGGAGTGCCTTCGCGCTCACCGCACCGAAGTCGTAGTGCATCCCGACACCCCAGTTGCGCACGCTGGTCGACGGCGTGCCGGGCGCCGGGCCGTACTTCTCGTTCGTATATGCGGCACCGATGCCGAGCGTGCCGACTTCGTAGTTCAAGCCCGCGCTCACGGCATTGTCCGCGCCGATGGAACCGGCCACGCCGCCGAACGCATACATCACGCCGCCCGACAACCCTGCAATCGTCGGCGAACTGTATTTGACCGAGTTCGCGACTGGCTTGCTGCCTGCCGTGCGATCCCAGTCGAACGCGCCGGTCGGGTTACCGGGTAGCGCGAGACGCTGGAACGGGCCATTCCTGAATCCGTACAGCCCCGAGATGTCCATCGAGATCGCATTCCCCTTCGCAAACAGCGAATCGACCATGAAGTCGTACTGATTCCCGAGCCTGATGCTGCCGAACCGGTCGCTCTCGATGCCCACGTATGCATTACGTCCGAAAATCCCGGTCCCGATGATGCTGCCGTTCGCCATCGAGAACTGGTTCACGAGCGCGAACGTCGCGTGATATCCACCGCCGAGATCTTCCGTGCCGCGAAAGCCGAACAGGTTCGGCGTGAAGATGCCGTCGTCGAACTTGACGTTCTTCCCGCCGCCCTCGTTGCTGACGTACGAGATACCGCTGTCGATCAGACCGAACATGGTCACGCTGCTTTGTGCATACGCACCCTGCGCGATGGCCAGCATCGCGAATACTCCAAACCTGAGCTTCATTGCGTCTCCGTCTTTTTTTGAAATTCGAGCCTGTCGCCCGCCAGTCGCGAACGATCCGCCCATGCTTCGTGAAACAACACCTTCCCGCCGGATCAGGCTTGCATCCGGTCCGGCATAATGAGATTTACTTAGCTTTACTTATTGACTGGAACGAATGAAATCCCGCGCATTTCCGATTTCATCCAGCCTGGTGCAATCGACCCTTCCGCCGATTCAGGCGCTCCGGCAAATCACCCACGCCGCCGCATCCACCTCGACGGCCACGGCTTCCAGCCCGGCACCCGAACACGGCCCGTCGATACACACCCCGTCGTCGAACCGGAACAGCGCACTGTGATGCGCGCACATCAGCACCTGGGATCGATAACAGGAAACGCTGCCCGGCACGAAATCGAGCGGAACCGAGAAATGCGGGCAACGATTCACGTAAGCCCACACCTGCTCCCCGCGCCGCACGACGATGACGGGACGTCCGATGCGCGTCTCATCGACGACCCGCGCGCCACCATCCGGCACATCGGCGAAGCGACAGAGTTGCGTGGCACCCATGACTCACGCTCTCCGCTCGGGATTGCCGAGGCTCCAGTCCCACGGTCGCACCTCGACCCGCGAGAACAGCCCTTCCTTCACATACGGATCGTTGCCGACGAACTGCATCACCGCATCGATGTCGTCCGCCTCGACGACGAGCAGCGTGCCGTTCATCGCATCGCCCTGCGGATCGAGCGTCGGCCCGCCGAGCCGCACATACACGCCGTGCTGCGCGGCGGAACGCAGGTAGGTCCGATGCGTCGCCCGCACGCGGTCGCGCACCTCGCGCATGCCGGGCTGGTCCGTCGCGAACACCGCAAAGAATCGCGCCATGTCGGTCAGCTCCGGTCGAGCACGAAGTCGTACGTCGCCTCGCGATACGGGCCGCTCAAGCCGACCCGGCGCGCGAGCGCGCCACCCGCCGCACGCGGCCGATAGGCGACCATCAGCGACGGCTTCACGCCGAAGACGGCATCCGACTGCAGATACGCGTCGTTCTCGTCGAACAGATGCGTGACGAGCTTTCGGTAGCCCGGTGCATCGATCATGAAATGCAGGTGCGCCGGCCGCCACGGATGGCGGCCGGTCGCATCGAGCATCTTCCCGACCGGGCCGTCGGTCGGAATCGGATAGCTGACCGGCAGGATCGTCGTGATCGCGTAACGACCTTCGGCATCGGTCCGGTAGCGGCCGCGCAGGTTGCCGTGCGGCTGCGCCGTATCCTGCCCGGAATACATGCCGTTCTCGGCGGTCTGCCAGACGTCGAGCACGGCGCCCTGAACCGGCGCGCCGTCGGTAGTGAGCACGCGGCCATGCACGACGACCGGCGTGCCGGGCGTGAACGCCATGTTCTCGCCATACGCGCGCTCGGGCATGCCCTCGATGTAGAACGGGCCGAACACGGTCGTTTCCGTCGCACCGGTGGCGAAGCGATGGTTGATCGCATCGACCAGCATCGACACGCCGAGCGTGTCCGACAGCAGGATGAATTCCTGGCGCACCACGTCGTCGCACATCTGCCCGGTTTCGGTCAGGAAGCGAATCGCGGCCATCCACTCGGCCTCGGTCAGCTCCGTTTCGCGGACGAACGCATGCAGGTGCCGCACGAGGCTCTGCATCAGCACGCGCAAGCGCGGGTTCGGCGTACCGTCGAAGCTGGCGACGACCTGCTCGGTCAACCGCGTGTCGCCGTCATCATGATGATCATTCGTCACGTTCGTCTCCTTTGTATGCAGCCGGCCGCTCACTGCGGCTCGCGCCCTTCCCACGCATGCTGAAGCAACTCGCGGATCGGCGCGCGCTCGATCGGCCGCGGATTCGCGTACGGGTTCCGGCACGCGAGGTCGGCGGCTTCGTCGAGGCCCGCTTCCGGCATTCCGATGTCGGCCAGCGCCGCCGACAAGCCCAGTTGCCGGTTCAACCGGAACAGCAGCGGGCCGGCGTCGGCCGCGTCGGTGCCGCCCAGCGCCCGCGCGACGCGGCGCAGCGCGTCGGGCGCCGCCGCATGGTTGTAGTGCGCGGTATGCGGCAGCATCGCGGCGTGCGTCTGTGCGTGCGGCAGGTTGAAGGTGCCGCCGAGCGTATGACAGAGCTTGTGATGCAGCGCCATGCCGACCGCACCCAGGCACGTGCCCGCGAGCCATGCGCCATACAACGCGCGGCTGCGCATCTCGCGGTCGTCGGGCGCGCGCACGATCGCGGGCAGCGCTTCGCCGAGCGCACGAATCGACTCCTCGGCCATCAGGCTGATCACCGGGTTCGCATCTTCCGCATAGAGCGCCTCGACCGCATGCGCCATCGCATTGACGCCCGACGCCGCGGAAATCCGCCGCGGCAGCGACAGCGTCAGGGACGGGTCATACAGCACCGTACGCGGCAGCACGCGCGCGTCGCGTCCGGTGCGCTTGAGCCGGCCTTCCGTGAGCCCGAAGATCGGCGTCATCTCCGAGCCCGCGTAAGTCGTCGGCACGGCGAGGATCGGCAGCGACGACTCGAGCGCAATCGCCTTGCCGAGCCCGATCGTCGAGCCGCCGCCGATCGCGATGCAGCAGTCCGCGCCCAGCTCGGCGGCCATCTCGCGCGCGGCCCGCGCCACCTCGACCGGCACGTGCATCACGGCCTGCGCACACACGCCGGCCGCACGCTCGCCGAGCACGTCCCGGACGCGTTCGGCGAGCGGCTGCTGCTCGGGCGTCGACAGAATCAGCGCCCGCTGCGCGCCGAGCGCGGACAACTCGTCCGGCAGCCGTTCGAGCGCGCCCCATTCGAACACGACGCGGGACGGCGTTCCCTGATAGACGAAGCGCTCCATCTCGGCCTCAGCGCTTGAAGTGCGGCGGCACCTTGCCGTCGACGTTGACCCACACCGAGCGCGCTTCCGTGTAGTCGTGCATCGCCTCGAAACCCATCTCGCGGCCGTAGCCCGACTTGCCGATGCCGCCGAACGGGCTGCCCGGATTGACGCGCTTGTAGCAGTTGATCCAGCACATGCCCGCGTCGATGCGCGACGCCATCCTGTGCGCGCGGGAGAGATCGTTGGTCCAGAGGCCGCTGCCGAGCCCGTATTCGGTCGCGTTGGCGATCGCCAGCGCTTCCTCGTCGCTGCCGAAGCGCAGCACCGTGACGAACGGGCCGAACACTTCCTCCTGCGCGACGCGGTCGGCGGCGCTCTTCGCCTCGATGACGGTCGGGCGCACGTAGTAGCCGTTCGCGAGTGCCGCGTCCTGCGGCACGCTGCCGCCTGCGAGCACGCGGCCGCCCTGCTCGCGCGCGACGTCGACGAACGACAGCACGCGGTCGAGATGCTGCTTCGACGTCAGCGGACCCATCTCGGTGTCGGGGTCCAGCGGGTTGCCGACGCGGATCGACGACGCCAGCGACACGAAGCGCTCGAGGAATTCGTCGGCGATGCGTTCATGCAGTACGAGCCGCGACCCCGCGATGCACGCCTGCCCCTGGTTGTGGAAGATCGCCCACGCGGCGCCGTTGATGGCGGCGTCGAGGTTCGCGTCGTCGAACACGATGTTCGCGCCCTTGCCGCCGAGTTCCAGCTGCACGCGCTTCAGGTTGCCCTGCGAGGCCTCGACGATCCGGCGGCCCGTCGCCGTCGAACCGGTGAACGCGATCTTCCCGACACCGGGGTGTTCGGCGAGACGCTGGCCGGCCGTATGACCGTAGCCGGGAACGATATTGACGACGCCTTCGGGAAACCCGACTTCGGCCATCAGTTCGACGATGCGCAGCGTCGACAGCGGTGTGATCTCCGACGGCTTGAGCACGACGGTGTTGCCGGCCGCCAGCGCCGGGCCCATCTTCCAGCTCGTGAACATCAGCGGGAAATTCCACGGCACGATCTGGCCGACGACGCCGATCGGCGCGCGCTGCACATAGTTCAGGAAGCCGGTTTCGACCGGAATCACTGAGCCCTGCAGCTTGTCGGCCATGCCGCCGAAGTAGCGGAAGCAGCCGGCCGTGCGCGGCACGTCGAGCGCGCGCGAATCGCGGATCGGGTGGCCGGTGTCCAGCGATTCGAGCTGCGCGAGTTCCTCCGCGTTGGCTTCGATCGCGTCGGCGAGGCGCAGCAGCAGCCGGCCGCGCTCGGCCGCCGGCATCGCCGACCACTTCGGGAATGCGCGGGTCGCGGCTTCGACCGCGAGGTCCACGTCCGCCGCGGTGGCGGCGGCGATCTTCGTGATCAGCGAGCCGTCGTGCGGATTGAGCACGTCGATCGTGCCGCGCTCGACGGCGTCGACGAAACGGCCGTCGATGAAGAGTTGGGTTTGCATGAATCGTCCTCGATGGTGTGCTTGTGCGAGCCGGCGCGGCTCAGAACTCGATCGGATACGGCGCCAGCTCGCCGCTCTCGTATCGCTGCGGAAGGTTCGGCGTCGCGTTTTCCCAGACCAGCAGCATCGAACGCTTCGTCGAGTAGCCCTGGTGCCGGATGTCGGCGGGCATCGCGCAGATGTCGCCGGCCCGCATCGTGACGCGCGCGCGCGGTGCGCCGGTGTTCTTGTCGCCGATGTCCCATACGATTTCGTCGGACAGTTGCAGGAACCATTCGACGCGGTCGTTGCCGTGGAATACCGGCAGGATGAATTCCTCGGTGGTCGGGCAGAACAGGCTGCGCCCGCACACGGAGGTCACCGACGGATTCCACGTCACGTCCGAACGCGACAGATACTTGAACAGGTTGAACGCGTGCAGCTCGCCTTCGAAGCCCGGTTTCACGTGCACTTCCGGCTCGTCCTGAGCGACGTCGAGAAACGCGCGGTTGACCGGCAGATCGTCGCGCAGCGGCGAGTCGCCTTCGAGGCCCGGCATGCGGCGCGTCGCGATGCGCGTGCGTTCGATCGCGGAGCCGTTCTCGCCGTGCTTGCGCCCGAACGCCGTGCCGGTTTCCTCCGGCGCCGCGAACGGATCGAAGCCTTCGTTGGTCCAGTCGTGCAGCATCGCCTTGAAGGTCGCCATGATCGTCGGCGTTTCGAACGTCTCGGTGTAGTCGACGCCGGCTTCCTTCAGGATTCCGTTGAACGTGCCCGCATAGACGTCGACCTTGCCGTAGTGATTGCGCGTGCCGAACACGTGATCGAAATTCACCCAGCCGTAGAAGAAGCCCCACGCGACGTCGCGCATCATCGCGCGCAGGAATGCGTCCGCGGGGATCGCGTGCGTGCGGCTCTGGCCTTTCGCCGGCCAGCTGATTTTCACGAAATACTCGTCGCGCTGGAACGCGAATTCACCGAGGTGGAAGCGGCGGTAACCGGTGACGGCATCGGCTTGCGTGGCCTGCACCAGATCGGCGCCGAAGCCTGCGGAAAGATCGAGGGTCTCGAGGGTGGCCATAACGTGTCTCCTGGAATAGTTGAATCTTCGCGATCGAATCGATCAGTGCAGGCAGATGTCGGCCCACTTCTCGACGGACAGCTCGCCGAGCACGGTCTGCACGAGCGCGACGCCCGGCTTGCTGGCGGTGAAGCGATACGCGCAGCCGGCCGGCAGCAGTGCCTGGTGGCCCTTGCGCAGCACGACGTAGCCCATCTCGCGGCCCGCCGGCTGCGTGCCGGCGTTCACGGTGCCGCGGCCGGTGGCGGGCGGGTTGTCGAGCTTGATGAAGTCGATGCGGACTTCGCCGTCCATCTGGATCGCGAACTCGTCGTGCGCGCACGCGAACCACGGCGACTGGCCTTCGGTGCGCAGCACTTCGATCACGTATTCGAGGTTCTTGCCGGCGACGACCTTTTCGTAGGGGGCCGACTTCGATGCGATCTCGAAGACGTTCGAGAACGCGTAGTGTTTTGCGCTGCCGCTGGTGATTTCGATCTCGCCCTTCGTGTAGCCGTCGAGCGAGCCAAAGACGGTGTGGAATGCCGTGTCGGTCATTGCTGTCTCCTGAGTTGAACCTCTTGTTGGATTCAACTTTAGGGGCGACGACGCCCGTCAACAAGGCAACGAAGCGCGACTACGGCATTTGCGTTTCGCGAATAATCGCTTCGCTCAACGAACCCAGCCGCGCTCCAGCAGCGGGCGATCCCACGGCGACTCGTCGCCGATGTATTCGACGAGGAATTCGACCAGCGCCTTCACCTTCAACGCCTGTCGCTGCGTTGCGGGATAAACGGCGGCGAAGCTCAGCGGCGCGATCTGGAAGTCGGTGAGGATGGGCACCAGCCGGCCCGCGACAAGCGCGTCGCTCGCGACCAGCGTGGGCAGGCACACGACGCCGCCGCCCGTCAGCGCGTACTCGCGCAGCAGGTGCACGGAGTTCGAGCGGATCATGCCCGGCAGCTCCATTTCGACGACCTCGTCGCCGCGTGTCAGCGTCCAGCGGTTACGTGACGGATAACCCGAATACAGCGCCGTGGTGTGCTGCAGCAATTCGCGCGGATGTTGTGGCGCACCATGCGCGTCGAGGTAGGCCGGCGACGCGCAGAACAGGCGTCGGACCACGAACAGGCGCCGCTCGATCAGCGACTCGGATATCGGCGGAAAGATCTGGAACGCGATGTCGAACCCTTCTTCGACAGGGTCCACGACACGGTCATTGACGATGATGTCGAGCTGGATGCCCGGATAGCGGCGATTGAATTCGGCGAGCGGCACGCCGAAGTGATCGAGCGCGAAGCCGGGCAGCATCTGGATGCGCAGCCGCCCGGTCGGCGTCGCGCGCAGCTCGCGCATCTGGTCGGTCAGCTCGTTGACGCGCCCCACGACTTCCGCGCATTCGCGGTAGAAGGTCTCGCCCACTTCGGACAGCCGCACGTGGCGCGTGCTGCGATGGAACAGCGGCGCGTTGACGAACTTCTCCAGCTGCTGGATGCGGTTCGTCACGACCGAACTGGTGACCCCAAGCTGCCGCGCCGCTTCCGCGAAGCTGCTCGCCTCCGCGACCCTGACGAACGCCTCGATGCTCAGAAACCGGTCCATGCCGCACCTTTCCCGAAAGCCAAACCGGCAGTCTAACCGCACCTGCCGGCCGGGTGGGTCACGCCGAACGCGTCACACTGTCACCTGACGGGTGTCAATCCCGCCGGCTGCGCGCATGACCGCGCCGCACGTTACGGCTGCTTGCCCGCCGACAGCTCCGGCTGCACGCCTACGCGGCGCTGCAACACGGCCGGGGCCGTCTCCCGCAGCAGCATGCTGACCACGATGCCGAGCAGCACCGCCCCCATCGGCAGCCACAGAATGTTCTGGATCCCGAAGTGCGCGGCGACGTAGCCGCCCATCGCCGGCGCGATGCCGCCGCCGAAGATCTCGCCGCAACCGACCACCACGCCGATCGACGTCGACACGAGGCCGACGGGCGCGGCTTCGGTCGCGACGGGGCCCGACAGCAGCGACACCAGCCCGAGCGTGAAGAACGACGCGACGAACAGGACAACGAACAGCACGACCGGTTGCGGGCCGAGGCCGCGGAAGATGTAGAGCATCACCGCCGTGCCGGCGAAGCCCGCGATGCTCGCGAGGCGGCGGCCCACCACGTCGGACAGCCCCGGCAGCCCGAACTGCCCGAGAAAGCCGCCGAAGCCGATCGCCGACACCACGAGGCCCATCTTCTGCGTGCCGAGCGCAAGGTAATCCGTCAGGTACAGCGGCAGCAGCGCGCCGAGCACGAACACGCCGGTCATCGCGCAACACAGCGCGGCCATCGCGACGAGGATGTTGCGGCTCTTGAGCACATGGCCGAGCGACGCCGGCGCGTGCTCCGACACGACCTCCTTCGCGCGCTTCGGTTCGCGGATCACGAAGAACATGATCGCGCCGAGGATCAGCCCGGGAATGGCCACGAGCGCGAACACCCAGCGCCACGACACGACGTTGAGCAGTTGGGTCGCGATGATCGGCGACAGCGCCAGCCCGAACAGCGCGAAGCCGCTTTGCTGCAGCCCGAGGTTCAGGCCGCGCCGCCGCGGGTGCGACGCGTCGGCGGTGGCCGCGAAGCTGGTCGGGCAGAACGAGCCTTCGGCGACGCCCATCAGCCCGCGGATCGCGATCAGGCCGAGCAAGCCGCCCGCGAGGCCCGAGAAGCCGGACAGCAGCGAGAACGCGATGATGGCGGGTATCAGGACCTTGCGGCGGCCGACCTTGTCGGAGATGCCGCCCATCAGCGCCGCGAAGATGCCCCACGACAGGCCGAGCACGCCGATGCAGTTGCCGACGTCCTGCGCGCTCAGGTGCAGGTCCTTCATGATCGAAGGGAACAGCGGCGCGATGAGCCAGCGGTCGAGGCCGACCAGGCCGAAGCCGAGCGCCAGCAGCGTCACCGCCTTCCACTCATAGGAGGTATCCCACTCGTTTGCTTTCATGTCTGTCTCCGTGGATTGGTCCGCTTGCGCGCGCCGGGGCGTCCGCGCATCGGCCAGGTCCGTTGTCTTGGGTGTGCGACGCGACGTGAGTCGCGAGGAAGTGGCGGCCGCCTGTCCGGCTTCGTTCCGGTTGCAGGCGTCGAATTCAATCAGCCGACGCCCGAACGATAGGTGCGCGCACGCGGATCGGGTATGGAACAACCGGCGAACGCGCCATTCGCGAAACGCAAATAATCGGGCGCGGCAGGCGGGAAAGGTCGATGGAGAAGCGCTGTGCGAACGGCGGCAGCGTTGAAGCAGCGCTCCTTCCCCGGTTACGGGGGAATCCCTCATAGACATCAGCGAGGCCCGCACGCGACGCCGCTTGCGCGACCGATGAACGCGGTTCGGCGCGCCGCCCGGCCGCGCGCCGATCAGGATGCGGCGAATGACGAGACCGGCAACCGGCAGATGCGATCCGAGCAGGCACGAAGCAATCCGTCCACACGTTTTTCGTCAGCGCAATACGCCGCCATTTTCTTCGATATCAGACGGATCCTATCTTCGAAATCCATAAATCGATTTTATTTAAATAAAAAGACCTGCACGACAACCACGCAATCTGACAGAACCACCTTGCGCCCGCCCTTTTTACCGATTAATACGAGACCTTTCAAAATCATCCGAATCGCCGAAAAAGAAAAATACCGTTTCAAACCAATCATCCAGCCATACAAAAACAAAAATACATTTATCGAGACCGACAAGCTTGATATTCTCGACGCGAATTTTCGATCCGATTTCCTCAATTCAAACAGGACCACATTTCAAACAAATCCTAATCAATAAAAAAGCAATGAGATTATGACGATGTCGATAGCAAGAACATTTCGGGAATTTGCGTCCAGTCTGACCGACGGGAACTCGCGACCCGTCGATCTCCATTTCGGCCGGGCGCAGCGCGCGGTCGGCCACTTGCTTGCGCTCCATCACGCCGATATCCGCGAAGGCCTGATGTCCGGCATCGACGGCGAGCTGACCTGCGTGTCGAGCCACGATCATCTGTCGCCGACGCTGTTTCTCGGCCTGCCCGTATCGGTCCGGCTGACGACCGACCGCGGCAGTACGCGTGCGATCAATGCGATCGTGCGCGAAGTGCGAACCGGTCAATCCGACGGCGAACTGACCGTCTATCAATTGCACGTGTGTGACGCGCTGTCGTTGATGGACCGCCGCACCAACGCTCGCGTATTCCGTTCGCGCCGCGTGACGGAGATTCTCGCGACGCTGATGAACGAGTGGAAACTGCGCAGCCACGCACTCGCGCGCGCATTCGATTTCGACCTGTCCGGCTTGCAGGCCGATCGCTATCCGGTGCGCGAACTCACGCGGCAGGTCAACGAGTCGGACGCTCGTTTCATCCGGCGTCTGCTGCGTCGGGAAGGCATCACGGTCTTCGCGAAGGCCGAGCCGGCCGGAGGCGCGCGCGGCATGAACGACGCGTGGCCGATTCATACGCTCGTGTTCTGCGACGACCCGCATCGCCTGAAGGAAGCGCCGGCCGGTACGCTGCGGCTTCACCCGCGCGACGCCGGAACCGAACAACGCGACACGGTGACGCTTTTTGCGCACTGCCAGAGCGTGTCTCCCGGCCAGGTCCGCCGCGCGTCCTGGGACTACAAGCCAGCCCGTGCAGATGACTCCACCGCTGTCACGGACCTTGACCAGGGCGAAGCCGGGAACGACCTTGCGCGCCTGCTGACCGACGTCGCGATCGACATCCCGCACGTCGGCGACTCATGGCGCGATCACGATCGCATCACGCGCGACCGGATACTGGCGCATCAGTTCGAAGCCGAGCGTTACGACGGAATCAGCAGCGTACGCGACCTGCCCGTCGGCCACTGGTTCACGCTGACGGGCGACCCGGAGCTGGACATGCGGCCGGCCGATCGTCGCCAGTTCGTCGTCACGTCGGTTCGGCACGATATCTGGAACAACCTGCCGAAGCCGCTCGCGGGCCGCGCGCACACATTGTTCGCGGCGAGCCGGAACCTCGCGCAAACGGCTGCGCCGGCACCTGTCGATCTGCCGGAGCAAACCGACACGCGCTATGAAAACCGTTTCACGTGCGTGCGACGCGGCGTGCCGCTCAAGCCCGCCTATGATCCGAAGGTCGACGTACCGCCGGTGCACCTGCTGACCGGCACGATCGTCGGCGCGCAGGGCGAGGAAGTGTTTTGCGACGGGGCCGGCCGCGTGCGCGTGCTGATCCACGGGCACGATCCGGCCGATCACGCGCACGCGCAAGGCGCCGGAACGAACGGCCGGGCCGGCGACAGTGCGCCGATTCGCGTCGGTACAAGCCTCGCGGGCGGCAACTTCGGCGCGCTCTTCCTGCCGCGCGTCGGCATGGAAGTGCTGCTGGGATGTCTGTCCGGCGACCCGGACCGGCTCGTCATCATCGGCGTGCTGAGCAACGGCGCGAACCCGCCCGTGACGTTCACCCATACGGGCGCGCTCCCCGGCAACCGCTTCCTGTCGGGCATCAAGACCAAGGAAATCAACGGCCGGCGCTACAATCAGCTTCGTCTCGACGATACGCCGTCGCAAATCTCGGCGCAGCTGGCGAGCGAACATGCGCATACCCAACTGAATCTCGGCTATCTGACCCAGCCGCGCGAAAGCGGACACGGGAAGGATCGCGGCGAAGGTGCCGAGCTGCGCACCGACGCCGCCGCGGCTCTGCGCGCGGCGCAGGGCATCCTGTTGTCGACCTATGCGCGCACACGGGCCACCGGCGGTCAGCTCGATCGAGACGAACTGATTCGACTGCTCGACGAATGCACGGCGCTGTTCAAATCGCTCGGCGACTATGCCGGCGAGCATGGCGGACAGTCGGCCGATACCGCCGGTCAGGACAACGTCGCCGGTGCGTTCCGCAACTGGACGCCTGACGGTGCGCGGCCCGGTACGACCGGCGATGCGCCCGCGTTGATCGCGTTCGGCGCGCAGTCGGGGTCGCTCAACGTCACGCCCAGGACGCACGTCATGTATGCGGGCGAGAACATCGATCAGATCGCGCAGCAACACGTTCAGGTCAGCAGCGGCGAGCGCATCAAGCTGCATGCCGGTCGTGGCGTCGCGATGTTCGCGCACGGCGACGGCGTGTCGGCGATCGCGAATCGAGGGAAGGTCACGATTCAATCGCAGCACGACGATACGCAAGTCGATTCGGCGAAGAACCTTCAGTTGACGGCCAGTGGCGGAAACCTCGTCGGCACGGCGAGCGATGAAGTCGTGTTCGTCACGTCCGGCGGGGCGTATCTCAAGCTGCGCGGTGGGGATATCGAACTGGGATGTCCGGGGACATTCACGGTGAAGTCGGCAGGGCATGTGTGGGACGGGCCTGCAAGCATGAGTGCGGACATGCCGAAGTTTGGTCAGGACACGCTTGGTCGAGTACCGAAGCTGGTCCGATCCACCGACGGCAATGCGGCGGCGGGATTCGAGGGCGAGGTCAAAAGGCCGTCCGGACCGCTGTCGAACTTGTCGAGCGATGCGGCCGGCCAACTTCCGGCTGTCGATGCTGACCAGTTCGAGAGACTGGCGGTGCAGTTCATCAAAAACAATACATAGGATCGCGAAGGAATCCGCATGACTGATTCATTTCTTGAACCGCCGCTGATGGCGACTGCTCATCGCGACCAACCTGCGGCGAAAGTCGATGCTGACGACGTAGCTGTGTCGCGGCCGGCACCGCCGCCGATTGTCGTCGGCCGGGGCGAAGGCGTGACGATGTTCGCGAAGAACACGCCGCTCATCTGCATCAAGCAATTGCCCTTGCCCGGTATCGTGATCTTCGTGCATGGGGTGAATTCCGAAGGCGAATGGTTCGAGGCGTCGGAGGACGGGCTGTGCAAAGGCCTGAATCGCAGGCTCGGACGTCTGGACGATCAGATGATGTATCACGGCATCGATGCGGGGCAATTGACGCCCGCGAAGTACACGGAAAGCGTGACGCCGGATGGGTTTCTCAATCCGAAGCTGCTTCCCAATAACTACGTCAAGCCCGAGCCGTCGTTCTCGCCCGTCATTCATTTCCGCTGGGGCTATCGCGCGACTGCCGCGGAACTGAAGGAGTACGGCGACAAGATCTTCCTGAACGAGAAGGAGTATTGGGGCGGCGGCCCGTTCACGAACGGCTGCGCCAGTCTGCCCGATCTTTGGCACGGCGGGCTGGATGATCGAACGATGGGGTGGATGACCGTGCAAGGCATCAACCCGACCAACCGGCCGCTGTATCGCGCGCCCCCTCGAGCGTATGGCGTACTCGCCGCGCTGCGCTTGGCCAGACTGATCGAGTCGATCCGAAGCATGCAGGCCGATGT
>NZ_QTQH01000032.1:0-56650 GCF_003853805.1 Burkholderia sp. Bp8994 | reverse complement strand
TGTTCCTGTCGGCGTTCCCGAGCGCCGCGCTCACGGGCCAGTCGTTCGTCGTCAGCCACGGCTGGTTCATGCAGTAACGGGCTCCGGCACGGGCGGCCGCGCTGCGCGCCGCTTGTGTTGCAGCGAGCATTCGCTGACAGTAGAACGGCATGAAAAAACGCGCTCCGGGGAGCGCGTTTTTTGTTTCGGCAGAGCGGGTTGCCACCCGCTGGCACAGGCTTACTTCAGGACCGCAGCGACTGCGTTGGCGACCGCGTCGAGATTGCGCGTGTTCAGTGCAGCAACGCAGATCCGGCCGGTGCCGACTGCGTAGATGCCGAACTCTTCGCGCAGGCGATCGACTTGCGCCGAGGTCAGGCCCGAATACGAGAACATCCCGCGCTGCGCGTTGATGAAGCTGAAGTCGCGATCGACGCCGCTCGCCTTCAGGCGCTCGACGAGACCGTTGCGCATCGCGCGGATGCGGTCGCGCATTTCGCCGAGTTCCTGCACCCACGCAGCATGCAGTTCCGGCGACGCGAGCACGGCCGCGACGACGGCGCCGCCATGGGTCGGCGGGTTCGAGTAGTTCGTGCGGATCACGCGCTTCAGTTGCGACAGCACGCGCGTCGCTTCTTCCTTGCTCGACGTGATGATCGACAGCGCGCCGACGCGCTCGCCGTACAGCGAGAACGACTTCGAGAACGACGACGACACGAACGCGTTCAGGTCGGCCGCGGCAAACAGACGCACCGCGGCGGCATCGGCCTCGATGTTCTCGCCGAAGCCCTGGTAAGCCATGTCGAGGAACGGCACGAGGTTGCGTGCCTTGACGACGTCGACCACCTGCTGCCATTGCGCTTCGGTCAGATCCACGCCGGTCGGGTTGTGGCAGCACGCGTGCAGCACGACGATCGTGCCGGCTGCATAGCTGTTCAGCGCCGACAGCATGCCTTCGAAGTTCACGCCGTTGGTTGCGGCGTCGTAGTACGGGTACGCGACGACTTCGAAGCCGGCCGCTTCGAACAGCGCGCGGTGGTTTTCCCAGCTCGGGTCGCTGATCGCCACCTTCACGTTCGGGTTCACGGTACGCAGGAAATCGGCGCCGATCTTCAGTGCGCCCGTGCCGCCCAGTGCCTGCGCCGTGACCACACGGCCTGCGGCGATCAGCGGCGAATCGTTGCCGAGCAGCAGCTTCTGCACCGCTGCGTCGTACGCGGCGATCCCGTCGATCGGCAGGTAGCCGCGCGGCAGGCCGGCGTCGACACGCGCCTTTTCCGCTTCGCGAACGGCGCGCAGCAGCGGAATCTTGCCTTCTTCGTTCGTGTACACACCGACGCCGAGGTTGACCTTGGTCGGACGCGTATCGGCGTTGAAGGCTTCGTTCAGGCCCAGGATCGGGTCGCGGGGAGCAAGCTGGACAGCGGAGAAGAGCGACATGATGATTCGGCAGTAGTGAAAAGAGGGTCAGGCTTTCAGCCGGCGGGGCGGGCGCAGCGGACCGCGCGCCAACGGGCATGGCGCCGGAAAGCGCAGCAGCCTGACATTGTAGCGAATTCACGCTGCCGGAGGCGGCGATTGCGCGCCGAATTGCGATTTCGGACCGCTGCCGCGCGTCAGGAGCCGTCAGCGGTCCGCAACGCCGCGAAGCGCTAGAATAGTTTTTTTGCCCTCGCTCCGGCCGCACTCCATGTCCGAACATCACGCCGAAGTCGGCGACGCGCTCGACGAATCGAAATTCGTGACCTTCGAAGGGTCGCCGTTCCAGTTGTACCAGCCATACCCGCCCGCAGGCGACCAGCCGACCGCGATCGAAACGCTCGTCGAAGGTGTCGGCGACGGCCTCGCATTCCAGACGCTGCTCGGCGTGACGGGTTCGGGCAAGACCTTCACGATGGCCAACACGATCGCGCGGCTCGGCCGCCCGGCCATCGTGTTCGCGCCGAACAAGACGCTTGCGGCGCAGCTCTACGCGGAGTTCCGCGAGTTCTTCCCGCGCAACGCGGTCGAGTACTTCGTGTCGTACTACGACTATTACCAGCCGGAAGCGTACGTGCCGCAGCGCGACCTGTTCATCGAGAAGGATTCGTCGATCAACGAGCACATCGAGCAGATGCGGCTGTCGGCGACGAAGAGCCTGATGGAGCGCCGCGACGTGGTGATCGTCGCGACGGTGTCGGCGATCTACGGTATCGGCAATCCGTCCGAATACCACCAGATGATCCTGACGCTGCGCACCGGCGACAAGCTCGGCCAGCGCGACGTGATCGCGCGGCTGATCGCGATGCAGTATTCGCGCAACGAACAGGACTTCCAGCGCGGCACGTTCCGCGTGCGCGGCGACACGATCGACATCTTCCCGGCCGAGCATGCGGAGCTGGCCGTGCGCGTCGAGCTGTTCGACGACGAGGTCGAGACGCTGCAGCTGTTCGACCCGCTGACCGGGCGCGTGCGGCAGAAGATCCCGCGCTTCACCGTGTATCCGTCGTCGCACTACGTGACGCCGCGCGACACCGTGATGCGGGCGGTCGAGACGATCAAGGACGAATTGCGCGAGCGCCTCGAGTTCTTCCACCGCGACGGCAAGCTCGTCGAGGCGCAGCGCCTCGAGCAGCGCACGCGTTTCGACCTCGAGATGCTGCAGGAACTTGGCTTCTGCAAGGGCATCGAGAACTACTCGCGGCACTTCTCGGGCGCTGCGCCCGGCGAGCCGCCGCCGACGCTCGTCGACTACCTGCCGCCCGATGCATTGATGCTGCTCGACGAATCGCACGTGCTGATCGGCCAGCTGAACGGCATGTACAACGGCGACCGCGCGCGCAAGGAAAACCTCGTGAACTACGGTTTCCGGTTGCCGTCGGCGCTGGACAACCGGCCGCTGAAGTTCCCCGAGTTCGAGCGCAAGATGCGCCAGGTGGTGTTCGTGTCGGCGACGCCGGCCGACTACGAGCAGCGCGTGACGGGGCAGGTGGCCGAGCAGGTGGTGCGGCCGACCGGGCTCGTCGATCCGGAAATCGAAGTGCGCCCGGCAAGCTCGCAGGTCGACGACGTGCTGACCGAGATCAACGCGCGCGTGAACGCCGGAGAGCGCGTGCTGATCACCGTGCTCACGAAGCGGATGGCCGAACAGCTCACCGAGTTCCTGGCCGACCACGGCGTCAAGGTGCGCTACCTGCACAGCGACATCGACACGGTGGAGCGGGTCGAGATCATCCGCGACCTGCGGCTCGGCACGTTCGACGTGCTGGTCGGGATCAACCTGCTGCGCGAGGGCCTCGACATCCCGGAAGTGTCGCTGGTCGCGATTCTCGATGCGGACAAGGAAGGCTTCCTGCGCGCCGAACGCTCGCTGATCCAGACGATCGGCCGCGCGGCGCGCAACGTGAACGGCAAGGCGATCCTCTATGCCGATAACATGACCGAGTCGATGAAACGCGCGATCGGCGAGACCGAGCGGCGCCGCGCGAAGCAGATCGCGCACAACGAGAAGATGGGCATCACGCCGCGCGGCGTGGTGAAGCGCATCAAGGACATCATCGACGGCGTCTACAACGCCGACGAAGCGCGCGCCGAGCTGAAGGAAGCGCAGCAACGCGCGAAGTTCGAGGACATGTCGGAAAAGCAGATCTCGAAAGAGATCAAGCGTCTCGAAAAGCAGATGGCCGACTACGCGAAGAACCTCGAGTTCGAAAAGGCTGCGGCGACGCGCGACCAGCTTGCGTTGCTGCGTGAACGCGTGTTCGGCGCGAACGTGGGCGACCACGTCAACGGCGGCCGGTAAATCTTTCCAAACGTCACTGAAACCTTCTGGTAACACCGTTGTAAGCCTTGTCGGATCAGGGGTTTACGCGGTGTCTCGTTTGTTCCGGAGCCGGTTCGGTGCTAAACTTCGCAAGTATTGAGAATAGTTCGCATTAACGTTATTCGTTGCGTTAGTGTTTCCAGCGCGCGGACCTGACCGGCGGCGCGCAAGTCACCAGACAAATAACAAGGAGTGTCCATGTTGGGTTCTTCGTTCATCCGCACGTCGGTTGCGGTAGCGGCGGCGCTTGCCGCGATGTCGGCAACGGCAGCCGAATATCCGATCGGCAAGCAGCAGATCCAGGGCGGCATGGAAATCGGCGCGGTGTACCTGCAGCCGATCTCGATGGATCCGGAAGGGATGATGCGCAAGGCGTCGGATTCGGACATCCACCTCGAGGCCGACATCCACGCGGTCAAGAACAACCCGACGGGTTTCGCGGAAGGCGACTGGATGCCGTACCTGCAGGTCACGTACAAGCTGACGAAGCAGGGCGACACGAAGTGGAAGGCCGAAGGCGACCTGATGGGCATGGTCGCGAGCGACGGCCCGCACTACGGCGACAACGTGAAGCTGGCCGGCCCGGGCAAGTACCACCTGACGATGACCGTCAAGCCGCCGATGCAGTCGGGCCACATGGCGTTCGGCCGTCACGTCGACAAGGAAACGGGCGTGGGCGCGTGGTTCAAGCCCATCACCCTCGAATACGACTTCCCGTTCGCCGGTATCGGCAAGAAGGGCGGGTACTGATCGGTGGCATCACGGACGGCGCGCTTCGGCGCGCCGTCGGCGTAGAGAACCCAGAATGAAATTTCCCCAGAAAATCGTCGCCGCAGCCGCCGCGCTGTGGCTCGTCGGCGCGGCGCATGCCGCCGATCTGCCGACGTTCAAGCTCGAGATGACGGACGGCAAGCTGAATCCCGCCCGTATCGAAGTGCCGGCCGGGCAGCGCTTCAAGATCGAGATCCGGAATACCGGCAAGGGCGCCGCCGAATTCGAGAGCGTGCAGTTGCGCAAGGAAAAGGTGCTTGCGCCGGGCGCCGATTCGTTCGTGGTCGTCGCCCCGCTGTCGCCGGGCGAATACAAGTTTTTCGACGATTTCCACCAGCAGGCACAGGGCGTGATCGTCGCGAAGTAATGCGTTTTATCTGCGTGCGGGCGTACGCGTGCCTTGCCCCGCACGTCAGGAGGATTCAATGGGTCAGATCTTGTTCATCGTCTGGCGGGAGAGCGTCGAAGCGCTGCTCGTCGTCGGCATCCTCTATGCATGGCTGAAGAACGGCGACGACGACGCGCGCCGCGGCCTGCCCTTTCTCTGGACGGGCGTGGCAGTCGGCCTGCTGATGGCCGTCGGTCTCGGCGCCGCGCTCGTCGGCTTCACCGAAGTGCTGTCCGGCGACGCGCAGGACTATTTCCAGACCGCGATGGTGCTGATCGCGTGCGTGCTGATCGTGCAGATGGTGCTGTGGATGCGCCGGCACGGCCGCACGCTGAAGCGCGACATGGAGCAGTCGCTGCAGCAGAGCACGCGCGATTCGAACTGGTGGGGCGTCGCCGTGCTGGTCGCACTCGCGATCGCACGCGAAGGCAGCGAGACGGTGATCTTCCTGTACGGCCTCGGTTTCGGCCAGTCGGGGCACGTGGACGGCGGCCAGATGCTCGCGGTCGTGATCGGCCTCGGCCTCGCGCTCCTCACGTTCTATCTGCTGCAGCTCGGCGGCAAGTACTTCTCGTGGCGGCATTTCTTCCGTGTCACCGAAGTGATGCTGCTGTTCCTCGGCGCGGGCCTGTTCCAGACCGGCGTCGACAAGCTGATCGACAAGGAAATCCTGCCGCTCGGCATTTCGCAGGTGTGGGACACGTCGGGGATCCTCGATGATTCCGGCACGTTCGGTTCGCTCGTCGCGACGCTGACCGGCTACCGCGCGCATCCGGCCCTGACCAACCTGATCGCCTATGCGGTGTACTGGGCGGTGGTCTGGCTGCTGATGAAGCGCGCGAGCCGTCGTCCGGCCGTTCCCGCAGGCCGCGCGGCATGAGTGTCGTCGCCGCAGCCAAGCCGGGCTGGCTCGCGCAGGCCGGCCAGTGGATGCAGCGCCACGGCGCGGTGATCCGCGGCATCCAGTGGGTCGTCGTCGGCGTCTACGCATTCCTGATCATCGTGCCGGCGGTGTTGCCGCTGCCGGACGATTCCGCGCACCTCTGGAACAATCTCACGCTGATCGCGCAGTTCGTGTTCTGGGGCATCTGGTGGCCGTTCGTGCTGCTGTCGATGGTGATGCTCGGCCGCGTCTGGTGCGGCGTGCTGTGCCCGGAAGGCGCGCTGACCGAATATGCAAGCAGGTTCGGCCGCGGCGGCGCGATTCCGCGCTGGATGCGGTGGGGCGGCTGGCCGTTCGTCGCGTTCGGGCTCACGACGATCTACGGGCAGATGGTGAGCGTGTACCAGTACCCGCTCGCGGTGCTGTTCGTGCTCGGCGGCTCGACCGTCGGCGCGATCGTGATCGGCGTGCTGTACGGCCGCGAGAAGCGCGTGTGGTGCAAGTATCTGTGCCCGGTCAATGGCGTGTTCGGGCTGCTCGCGCGGCTCGCGCCGATGCGCTACAAGGTCGACGAGGATGCGTGGCGCCGCTCGTACAAGAACGGCGAGCATGGGCATCGCGTGATTCCGATCAATTGCGCGCCGCTCGTGCCGTTGCGCAACATGAAGGGCGCCGCCGCCTGCCACATGTGCGGCCGCTGCAGCGGGCACCGTGACGCAATTGAGCTGTCGTGGCGCTCGCCGTCCGACGAGGTCGTGAACCTCGGCGCGCAGCAGGCGAGCCCGTGGGACACGGCGCTGATCCTGTACGGCCTGCTCGGCGTCGCGATCGGTGCGTTCCACTGGACCGTGAGCCCGTGGTTCGTGCAGATCAAGCAATGGCTCGCGGGCTGGCTGATCGATCACGACATCACGTGGCCGCTCGAGACCAATGCACCGTGGTTCCTGCTCACGCACTATCCGGATCGCAACGACGTGTTTTCGTGGCTCGACGGCGGGCTGATCGTCAGTTACATCGTCGGCACGGGGCTCGTGTACGGCACCGCGCTGCTCGTGCTGCTGGCTGGCGCGACGCTGATGCTCGGACGCTTCGATCGCACGCGTCTCCATCATCTCGCGCAGGCGCTGATCCCGATCGCAGGTGCCGGCGTGTTCCTCGGGCTGTCGGCGACGACGCTGTCGCTGCTGCGGGCCGAGCACGTGCCGCTCGGCTGGGCAGCCGACGTGCGCATCGCGATTCTGGTCGGCGCGAACGCGTGGAGCGCCTGGCTCGCATGGAAAGTGACGGGGCGCTATGCGGCATGGCCGCGCCGGCTGGCTGCATTCGCGTGGTTCGCCGCAGGCCTGGCCGTGGTCGACAGCGCATGGTGGCTGATGTTCTGGGGTTTCTGATGCGGGATTGAAGGCCTTGCGGTCGGGTTCCGGCGGAACCAGAGGGTGGTCCGCTGCGTGGCTCCGGAACGCGTCGAAGCCGCAGCGCAGACAACCGCGATGCTTTTTCCGTTGCATCCGGACGCCCAAACGAAAAAGCGACACGTCCTTCGACGTGTCGCTTTTTTCTGCCTTGTGCGAGAACCAAAAAAGTGGCTTGGCTTGCTGCAACGGCTGCTTGAGTGTGTTTGCACGAAGGGGTCTAGATCTCGCGTGCAAGCCGTTACGCTGGCTACTGCCCAACACCTCTCAGGGAGGTGGTCCCCACAATACTCTGTCGTTACTTCGTCAGGATCAGTTTGCCGAGCCGCGTGGCACGCAACTGATACGTCTCTCCGTTATGCGCGATGCTGATGTGGCTGTGGCCTTGCAGCAGCGCATCGCTGCTGAGGGTCCGGGTGCCGGCATCGTGGCTACTAGCGGCGGGTTTCGCCGGCGTCGTGACCGCCGCCGTCTTCTGACGGTTGGCGCTTGCGGTGCCGGTCGGGCGGCGCAAGCTCAGCGTGGTCGGGCGCGTGGTGTCGGTCATTCGGTTGATCGGTGACTGTCGATACGATGGAATGAATTCTAAATGATAACTATTCCCATTTACAAAAACTCTTTATCGATCGATATGACGAATTCGATAGCCTGAGTCGAATGGGCGGCCCGCAGGCCGCCGCCGACGTCAGTGGAGCGGGTCGGGGTCCTTGCGCCCCTGGGCGTATTCGCGAATCAGGCGCACCGTGTCGATGTCCGACGTGCGATACGCTTCCTTGACGATGCCGTGCGTCTGGCGCGCTTCCTCGCTGTCGTCCGTGACGGTCAGCGTCGTGCAGTATTCGAAGCGCAGGAACAGCTCGTGGTCGTCGCGCTCCTCGATCGTCATCGTCAGCGAGCCGCCGATTTCGCCGCCGGCCGCATGGATGTCGTAGCGCACTTGCTGGTTCGGGGTGAACGTCACGCGGTCGCGCACGGTCGCATGCCCGTAGTGCAGTTCGCGTTCGAGCGTCGTGTCCGTCCGTTCGTGGACGACACAGCTGTCGAGGCCGATCACGAACAGCTGCGGCTGTTCGGCGCGCAGTACGAGGCCTTCCCAGAGCTGGTCGCGGGTCAGGGAGGGCACGGCCGGATCGTCGGAGTTGATCTGGATCAGATGTTCGAAATTCACGGGGGCGGGTTCCTTCTGGTGGCGGGCAGCCACATGGTTCAAGAAGTCATTGTGACGCAAAACGAGCGGTTTCGCGGCACCTGCGCCCCCCCGATCGGACGTCACGCTTCGATGCGACCCATGCGGCCGGTCTGGTAGTCGACGACGGCCTGCCGGATCTCTTCCTCGGTATTCATCACGAACGGGCCATAGCGGACGATCGGCTCGTTGAGCGGCACGCCGCCGATCAGCAGCAGGTCGAGCGGCGTATCGCCGGCCTCGAACGTCACCGCATCGCCATCGTCACCGTAGACGACCATGTGCCGTGCGTCGACCGGCTGCCTGTCGGGCCCGTAGCGGCCGGCTCCGTCGAGCGGGTAGGCGAACACGCGATACCCTGCCGGCACCGGCTGCGTGATCGTTGCGCCCGGTTGCAGCGTGAAATGCTGGTAGAGGATCGGCGTGCGCGTCTCGATTGCCGCACGCACGCCGAACGCTTCGCCGGCGATCACGCGTACCTGCGCGCGGCCGTCCGGCGACGTCGCGCTCGGGATGCGGCCGGCCGGGATCTCCTGGTAGCGCGGTGCGATCAGCTTGTCGCGGCGCGGCAGATTGACCCACAGCTGGAAGCCGTGCGAACGTCCGCCGGCCCGAGCGAACTCGGGATCCGGCATTTCGCTGTGCACGACGCCCGCGCCGGCCGTCATCCACTGCACGTCGCCGGGCCCGAGCGTGCCGGCATGGCCGGCCGAATCGCGATGACGAAAACGCCCGTCGAGCACGTAGGTGACGGTCTCGAAGCCGCGATGCGGATGGTCGGGCGCGCCCTTGGCTTCGCCAGGGGCATAGTCGACGGGGCCCATTTCATCGAGCAGCAGGAACGGATCGAAATCCATCAGCAGCCGGGTCGGGAACGGACGGTGAACCACGAAGCCGCCGCCTTCGGTCGTGCGAAGCGCGGGGTACGTGCGGTCAAGCGAGCGAGCGGTCGTCATGCAAAAGCCCTCGATAACATCGGAATAGCGTCATTTTTGAAACATAGCGCTATTATATTGGGCGTTTTACCGGCCGATTTGCGGCGGTTCGCAATGGATTGTTCTGAAATTGGAACGATGACATGAACATCGATGCACACAACCTGAACGACCTCATGTACTTTTCGCAGGTCGTCGAACACGGCGGTTTCTCGGCGGCGGAACGCGTACTGGGCATCTCGAAATCGCGCCTGTCGCGGCGCCTGACCGAACTCGAGGCGGCGCTCGGCGTGCGCCTGCTGCAGCGCTCGACGCGCAAGCTCGCGCTGACCGAGGCGGGAGAACTGTTCTACCAGCATTGCCAGGCGATGCTCGCCGAGGCGCAGGCCGCGATGAACGCCGTGCAGCAGCTGCGTGCGTCGCCGCGCGGCTCGGTGCGCGTGAGCGTCCCCGTTACCCTGTCGCAGACGATGCTGTCGCGCATCCTTCCCGAATTCCTGCACCGCTATCCCGAGGTCAAGGTGCACATCCGTGTGACCAATCGCGTGATCGACCTGTTCGAGGATTCGATCGACGTCGCGTTGCGCGTGCGCTCGGAGCCGCCGCAGAACGCGAACATCGTCGTGCGGCCGCTGTGGCGGACCGAGCAGATGCTGGTCGGCGCGCCGAGCCTGCTGAACCAGAATGCGCCGCCGCTCGTGCCGGACGATCTGGCCCATTTCGAGACGCTCGATACGCCGAGCGTCGACGGGCGGCACGTGTTCAGCCTGATCGCACCGGATGGCACGCGTCATTTGCACGAGCACGATCCGCGGCTCGTGACGGCCGACCTGATGACGATCCGCGAGGCCGTGCTCGACGGCCTCGGCATCGCGGCGCTGCCTGAGATGATGTACGGCAATGCATTGCGCGCGGGGCAGCTGTCGCCGGTGATGCCGGGCTGGACGCTGCCGGTGCCGCAGCTCTACGCGGTGTTCGTGTCGCGGCAGGGGATGCCGCCCGCGGTGCGCGCGTTCGTCGACTATCTGGTCGAGAAGCTCGACCACGGCGAATACAAGCAGCCGGGCTGCCCCGAGCGCGCGAAGAAGGATGCGGCGGCGGCCGATGCTTCGGCCACCTGAATGCAAGATGCGCGTCGTGGCAAATTTGTTTTGTCATTGAAGCGCCGCCTGCAATCGCAAGTTTCAATCGCCGGGACCTTGAATGCATCCGCGGGCAGGCCTATATTGAAATCCCATTTCGCGAAGGAAGTTCTGAGCGGAATCAGGTGGCCGCATATATTGCGAGCCAGATAGGGCAGAACGCGCAGTCCGTGCAGACCACGGTAGCCGCATTTGCGTTGCTCGAGGCGCAACCGATACCGCCGAAGAGCCCGCCGCCCGAAGGCGCCCGCGTGCGCATGAAAAAAGGCCTTCATCTGGCGATGAAGGCCTTTTACTTTGTGTGCGGCCGGCTAGGCGCTGCCGGCTAGGTGCGGCCGGCTAGGTGTGGCCGGCGAGGCGCGGCCGGCCAAGCGACCGACCGTCGCGTAGCGAAATGCGCGTGCGTTACTTCGCCCTCGCAGTCGGCTCCGTCACGAAGCCGAGCTTCGTCAGGCCGCCGGCCTGCGCATCGGACATCACTTCGGCCACACGTTCATAGGCAACCTTGCGATCGGCACGCAGGTGCAACTCCGGTTGCGGCTGATGCTGTGCCGCTTCCGCGATGTGCGCCTGCAGTTGCTCGCGCGTGACCGTCTGTTCGTTCCACAGGATCGTACCGTTGCCCTGGATCGCGACGTCGACTGTCTGCGGCTTTTCGTCGACGGGCTGGCTGCTCGCGTGCGGCAGGTCGATCTTCACCGCATGCTGCATCGCCGGGATCGTCACGAGGAAAATGATCAGGAGTACGAGCATGACGTCGACGAGCGGCGTCATGTTGATCTCGCTCATCACACCATCGTCGTCGTCATCGCTGAAGCCGGTGTTCATTGCCATGGTTCACCCCGTCTCAGCTGGCGCGTGAAGCAAGGCGCAGGCCGTCGCGGGGCGACGACGATGCGAGGCGCGCACCCGTCACGAAGTACGCGTGCAGACCGTGCGCGAAGCGGCGCAGCTTGCTGACGACACCCTTGTTCGCGCGGGTCAGTGCGTTGTAGCCGAGCACCGCGGGAATCGCGACGAACAGGCCGAAGGCCGTCATGATCAGCGATTCGCCGACCGGACCCGCGACCTGGTCGATCGACGTCTGGCCGGTTGCGCCGATCGCCAGCAGCGCGTGGTAGATGCCCCAGACCGTGCCGAACAGGCCGACGAACGGCGCCGTGCTGCCGATCGACGCGAGAATCGCGAGACCGGCCTGCATGCGCGAGATGCCTTCGTCCATCGTGTCCTTCAGGCAGCGCGTGACCCAGTCCGACACGTCCATGCGGTCGTGCAGGTGCGGTTGCGTCTGATGGTGGTGATCGGCGGCTTCCTTGCCCGACAGCGCGAGCGCGAGGAACGGGTTGTCGCTCGGCGTCGATGCGGCGAGCCCGAGCTTCTTGATGCCGTCGTCGAAATCGTCCGAATGCCAGAACGCCTGCTCGGCATTCTTCGTGAGACGGTTCAGGCGAACCACGTTCCAGCCCTTGACGATGATCACGATCCACGACAGGACCGACATCACGAGCAGCGTGATCGCAATGGCGCGCGTGACGAAATCACCTTGCGCCCAGACGTGCGCGATACCGTAGCTTTGCATTTTTGTTTCCTTTGAATCTTCCGAATGAGGCGGGTTAATCGTCGAGCGTGAAGTTGAAGGGCAGCGTATGGGCGGCGCGAATCGCTTGCCCGTTCTCGATGTACGGCGGACAGGTGCTGGCGCGCGTCGCATCGAGCGCGGCTTCGTCGAGACGCGGGTAGCCGCTGCTCTTCTGCAACTGGACGCTTTCGATCTTGCCCGTCACGCCGATGATGAAGTGAACATAAGCCGTGCCCGTTTCGCCGCGGCGGCGCGACATCGACGGATAGGTGGGCTTCACGAAATTGCAGCTGAGTGCCGATACGTTCTTCGGCGCGCTGACCTGCATCGTCTCGCGAGCCGGGCCGGGTGCGGCGGCCGGCGCGGCAGGGGCAGGCGCGGCGGGAGCGGGTGTCGGATCGGCAGCCGCCGGCGCGGGCGTCGGCGACGGGGATTGCGCGACCGGCTGAGGCGTCGGCTTGACCGCCTTCTGCACGGGCTTCGGCTCGACCTTGGGCTTCTCGCGCGGCACGGGCTTCGGCGGTGCGGGCTGCGCGGCCGATTGGACCGCGACCGGCTGAGCGGCAGGCGCAGGCGGGATGAGTTGCGCGGTGATCGACTGGACCTCGATCTCTTTCGGCGGCGGCGCGTTGCGATGGAGCCAGGCGGCCGCCAGCATGATCGCGTGTGCGGCAAGCACACCGACCGCGACGGTGATGACCCGGGGATTCATACGTGGGGCAGCCGGCAGGACGCCGGCAGGAGCGGATTGCGAAGCCTGCATGTTAGCTTGAAAGGACGACGTCGCACCCGGGGCGCGCCGGGTGAATCGGTGTTACTTGCGGAAGATCAGCAGCGAGATGCACACGGTGGTCACAAATCCGATCAGCAATTCCATGACAGGCTCCTTGGCAGGTAAGCCGCTGGCTCGCGCGGAAGATGGCTTGCTGACGGTCGGACATCAAATGCGGCCGCAGCCGCGTGCGTACGCTCGGCGCCGCTCAGGCGGCCTTGCGGTCGTAGAACGTGACCGGGATCGGGTGAGCGTGGTGCTCGACGCCGCACCGGCTCGCGCAGACGCCTTGCTCGGCCATGAGGTCGCGTACGGACTCCTCGCACTTGCCGCAGCACGTGGCCACGCCGAGCTCGAACTGGAGTTCATCGAAGGAACTCACGCCCTCGGCGAGGGACGCGCGAATCTTGCGATCGGAAACAGACTTGCACACGCAGACGATCATGATGAGTTGCGATAGCTAACGTTAATGCGAATTATTATCATTAAATTTGCGAGCGTTGACAAGCCTGGGTTCGGCTTTTTTTAAGGTCATCGGACCCTTGAAATGGAGGGGCGGCGCAGCGGCCGGCGGAGAGGGTGAACCGGCGGCGTGCCGGCCCGCTTCAGGCGGTCGCGCAGGCGCGCGCGTTCGGCGAGGAAATGGTGACGGATTCGACCGGCACGTCGAGGCCGAGCAGCGACGACGCGAGTGCGCGCAGTTGCAGGCCGTCGCTCGTCGAGCAGAAGCGCGGCGGCGCGGCACGCGTGCCGGCCGGCGCGCGCAGGCCGCGTTCGTCGAGCACACGCGTGAGCTGGCGGGCGATGGCATCGCTCGTGTCGACGATCGTCAGGCGGTCGCCGACAAGGTCACGAATCGTTTCCGTGAAGAACGGGTAGTGCGTGCAGCCGAGCACCAGCGTATCGGCGCCGTCGTCGAGCATCGGCTGCAGGTAACGCTCGAGCAACGCACGCAACGCGGGCGAGTTCGTGTCGCCGCGTTCGATCGCTTCGACGAGCCCGTGGCCCGGCTGGCAGATGAAGCGGCGGCCCGCGCCGTAACGGTCGAGCAGCGCCTGGAAGCGCGGGCTGTTCAGCGTCGATTGCGTGGCGAGCACGCCCGCGATACCGGTCGCGGACACGGCGGCGGCCGGTTTGATGCCCGGCTCGACACCGACGAGCGGGATCGACAGGCGTTCGCGGATGGCCGCGATCGCCCGCGCCGTTGCCGTGTTGCAGGCGATCACGAGCGCTTTCGCCCCTTCGCGGGCGAGCCACTCGCCGATGGCCAGCGTACGCTCCGTAATGAACGCCTCGTCGCGCGGACCGTACGGTGCATGGTGCGAATCGGCGACGTAGACGAACGACTCGCCGGGCAGGTGCGCGCGCACGGCGCGCAGCACCGACAGGCCGCCGAGCCCGGAATCGAAGATGCCGACGGGGGCGGCGCGGTGGTTCGTCATCGTCATGCTGAAGGCAAGGTGGCGATCGAGGGGGGGAGGATTACTCGGGCGAACCCATCATCGTCTGCTGGTAGTTCTGCAGGCCGACCTTGCCGATCAGGTCGATCTGCGTTTCCAGCCAGTCGATGTGCTCTTCGGTGTCGTCGAGGATCTTTTCGAAGATCTCGCGCGACACGTAGTCACGCACCGATTCGCAGTAAGCGATCGCTTCCTTGCACGTCGACTGCGAGATCTGCTCGAGCTTCAGGTCGCACTTCAGGATCTCTTCGGTTTCCTCGCCGACCAGCAGCTTGTGCAGATCCTGCAGGTTCGGCAGGCCGTCGAGCATGAACACGCGCTCGATCAGCCAGTCGGCGTGCTTCATTTCGCCGATCGATTCGTCGTATTCGTGCTTGCCGAGCTTGTCGAGGCCCCAGTGCTTGTACATGCGCGCATGCAGGAAGTACTGGTTGATCGCCGTGAGTTCGTTCTTCAGTTGGGCGTTCAGGTATTCGATGACTTTCTTGTCGCCTTGCATGGCTGTTCCTTGTTCAATGGGGCTTCAGAAACCGAACGATAATCGCTCGAACGGGAAATGCCAAGCCTCGGAGCCTTGTCGGGCCTGCCTTTTGCCGGGAATGAGAATCAGCGTCGAAGCACCGGCCGCGCGCAATCATGAGAATGAGAAGTAAAAAGGCCGGATCGTCGTCCGGCCTTTCGTGCGAGTGCGCTTAAGCGGTTGCGACCGGGATCTTGCCGATCTTCGCCTGCCACTCCTTCGGACCGGTCTGGTGCACCGACGTGCCCGACGAGTCGACGGCCACCGTCACCGGCATGTCCTGCACGTCGAATTCGTAGATCGCTTCCATGCCGAGGTCTTCGAACGCGAGCACCTTCGCGCCGCGGATCGCCTTCGACACGAGGTAAGCGGCACCGCCGACCGCCATCAGGTAGGCCGCCTTGTGCTTCTTGATCGCGTCGATCGCGACCGGGCCGCGTTCGGCCTTGCCGACCATCGAGATCAGGCCCGTCTGGGCGAGCATCGTCTCGGTGAACTTGTCCATCCGCGTGGCCGTCGTCGGACCTGCCGGGCCGACTACTTCGTCACGCACCGGATCGACCGGACCGACGTAGTAGATCACGCGGTTCGTGAAGTCGACCGGCAGCTTCTCGCCCTTCGCCAGCATGTCGGCGATGCGCTTGTGCGCGGCGTCGCGGCCCGTGAGCATCTTGCCCGACAGCAGCAGCGTCTGGCCCGGCGTCCAGCTCGCGACTTCTTCCGGCGTCAGCGTGTTCAGGTCGACGCGCTTGCTGGTTTCCGTGTTCGGTTCCCACTGGACCTTCGGCCAGGCGTCGAGCGACGGCGCCTCGAGCTTCGCGGGGCCCGAGCCGTCGAGCACGAAGTGCGCGTGACGCGTGGCCGCGCAGTTCGGGATCAGCGCGACCGGCTTCGATGCCGCGTGCGTCGGAGCAGCCATGATCTTCACGTCGAGCACGGTCGCGAGGCCGCCGAGGCCCTGCGCGCCGATGCCGAGCGCGTTGACCTTCTCGTGCAGTTCGACGCGCAGCTCCTCGACCCAGTCCTTCGGGCCGCGCGCGATGATTTCCTGGATGTCGATCGGCTCCATCAGCGATTCCTTCGCCATCAGCATCGCCTTCTCGGCGGTGCCGCCGATGCCGATCCCGAGCATGCCCGGCGGACACCAGCCCGCGCCCATCGTCGGGACCGTCTTCAGCACCCAGTCGACGATCGAATCGGACGGGTTCAGCATCACGAACTTCGACTTGTTCTCCGAGCCGCCGCCCTTCGCCGCGACCTGCACGTCGACCTTGTCGCCCGGCACGATCTCGTAGTGGATCACGGCCGGCGTGTTGTCCTTCGTGTTCTTGCGGGCGCCTTCCGGCGGATTGACGATCGACGCGCGCAGCACGTTGTCCGGGTGCGTGTAACCGCGGCGTACGCCTTCGTTGATCATGTCGGTGAGGCCCATCGTCGCGCCGTCCCAGCGCACGTCCATGCCGACCTTCACGAAGATCGTGACGATGCCGGTGTCCTGGCAGATCGGGCGCTTGCCCTCCGCGCACATGCGGCTGTTCGTGAGGATCTGCGCGATCGCGTCCTTCGCGGCCGGGCTCTCTTCCAGCTCGTACGCGCGGCCGAGGGCCTGGATGTAGTCGAGCGGGTGGTAGTAGCTGATGTACTGCAGCGAATCCGCGATGCTCTGGATCAGGTCTTCCTGTTTGATGACGGTCATGGCTGAGACTCTGTGGGGACTGTGGGGAATACGTTTATGCGTGGACGGCAGGTTCGACCGATTTGCGGGACACGGCCGGCGTCGGCGCATGCGTCTCGTGGAAATGGGCCGGGTGCGTGTGGGTCGTCAGGCGGTCGACCCACGCCATCACGAGCGCCGACACGAGGAACGACACGTGGATGAGCACCTGCCACATGATCGCGTGCGTCGTGTGCTGATCCGGGTTGATGAAGGTCTTCAGCAGGTGGATCGACGAAATGCTGATCAGCGCCATCGACAGCTTGACCTTCAGCACGCCCGCGTTCACGTGGTCGAGCCACTCGGGCTCGTCGGGATGGCCCTCGATGCCGAGGCGCGACACGAACGTCTCGTAGCCGCCGACGATCACCATGATCAGCAGGTTCGAAATCATCACGACGTCGATCAGGCCGAGCACCGCGAGCATCACGCTGATCTCGTCGAGGGAGCTCGCGTGCGACAGCAGGTGCCAGACTTCCTTCAGGAACAGGAATACATAGACGGCCTGCGCGACGATCAGGCCCAGATAAAGCGGAACCTGGAGCCAGCGGCTCATGAAGATCAGCGCGGGCAGCGGGCGCAGGGGACGACGGGTGGAGCCGGGCGAATGCGGGGCAGACATGATGGTGGTACGGGCGCTGTGCGCAGGTATCGGGGGTAATCTTGAAAAGGCGCGCTATTGTAACGCGTCGGCCGGCGCGACTGCAGCGACGCGCCGGCGCTGCCGGGGACGGATCAGGACGCGGCAGCCGGCACGCGCTTCACGCGCAGGCTCGCGAGCACGATGCCGGTCACGACGCAGGCGAGCGCGATGCCGTGCGCGAGCGTCGGGCGTTCGCCGAGGAAAGCGATGCCGTACGCGGCGGCGGCGACCGGCAGCACCGCGCTGAACACGCCGGCGAGACTGCCCGGCACGTGCCGGATGCCCTTCATCCACAGCCAGAACGAGAAGATGCTGGCCGACAGCCCGTACCAGACGACGAGTGCCCACGTACCGGCCGGCACGCTCGCGTAATCGAAATGCCACAGCGCCGTCGCGCCGAGCGGCAGCATCAGGCACAGGCCGAACAGGTGCGTGTACGCGCAGATGTCGATCGGCGCGAGCGTCTGCGTGAGCCGGCGCGACAGGATCACGTAGATCGATTCGCAGCACACGGCACCGAGGATCAGCAGGTTGCCGGTCAGCGAGCCGGACGACGTGCCGGCGCCGTGCGCGGACGCGCTGCCTGCGCTGCCGTTGGCGAGGTTGATCGTCACGACGCCGGCGATCGCGAGCGCGATCGACACGAGCGCACGGCCGTTCGGTTTTTCCCGCAGGATCAGCCACGCGAACAGCGCGACGATGGCGGGGATCGTGCTCGTGATCACGCCGGCCGCGACCGCGCTCGTGCGCTGCACGCCGTTGAGCATCAGCAGCGTGAACATGAAGGTGCCGAAGAATGCCTGCAGGAACAGGTTCAGCCATTCCGCACGCCGGACCGCGCGCATCTTCACCGGGCTGAACAGCGGCCACAGCACGGCGATCGCGATCACGAAGCGCAGCGTGGCGAGGATGGCGACCGGGACGAAGACGACGATGGATTTACCGATACCGACGTTGCTGCCGACGAACAGCATCGACAGGATCAGGAAGAGGGCGTAGCGATTCAAGCTGGAGTCCGGGGGGCGAGTTCAGTTAGGATTGTAGGGTCGCGTTTGTAACAGCGTAAAGCCGGCTGTCATGCAGCCGACCGCAAGGCGGCGCTGGCGTGCGAAACGGTCATGCCGCGTAAGTGACGGGTAAGTTCGAGCGCTTATCGTGGATATCGCCGGGCCGTACGTCCATCGTCGCATGACGTGGTGCGGCGCAGCATCGTGCGCAGCCTCCGGGCCGCGCGCGGGTGGGTGGGAGACAGCGGCGCACATGCGCCGGCCAAAGAAGCGCGGCGCGCATGATCGCGCCGCCATGCAGAGGATTCATGTTCACCAAGGGGTTGTCGATGTCTGCGATTGAATCGGTTCTTCACGAAACCCGTCAGTTTGCGCCGCCCGCGGCGCTCGAGAAGGCGGCCAACATCTCCGGCATGCCGGCCTACCGCGCGCTGGTCGCCGAAGCCGAGCAGGATTACGAAGGCTTCTGGGCGCGTCTCGCGCGCGAGGGCCTCAGCTGGCACAAGCCGTTCACGAAGGTGCTCGACGAGAGCGACGCGCCGTTCTACAAGTGGTTCGACGACGGCGAACTCAACGCGTCGTACAACTGCCTCGACCGCCACGTCGAAGCCGGCAACGGCGAGCGCGTCGCGGTGATCTTCGAGGCCGACGACGGCACCGTCACGCGCGTCACCTATGCCGAGCTGCTGGCGCGCGTGTCGCGCTTCGCGAACGCGCTGAAGAAACGCGGGATCGGCAAGGGCGATCGCGTCATCATCTATATTCCGATGTCGATCGAAGGCATCGTCGCGATGCAGGCCTGCGCGCGCATCGGCGCCACGCACTCGGTCGTGTTCGGCGGCTTCTCCGCGAAATCGCTCAACGAGCGGCTCGTCGACGTCGGCGCCGTTGCGCTCATCACCGCCGACGAGCAGGCGCGCGGCGGCAAGACGCTGCCGCTCAAGAGCATCGCCGACGAAGCGCTCGCGATGGGCGGCTGCGAAGCGGTCAAGAGCGTGATCGTCTATCGCCGCACCGGCGGCAAGATCGACTGGCATGCCGAACGCGACCTGTGGATGCACGAGATCGCCGACGGCGAGTCCGACACCTGCGCGCCGGAATGGGTCGGCGCCGAGCATCCGCTGTTCATCCTGTATACGTCGGGCTCGACCGGCAAGCCGAAGGGCGTGCAGCACAGCACCGGCGGCTACCTGCTGTGGGCCGCGCAGACGATGAAGTGGACCTTCGACTGGAAGCCCTCCGACGTGTTCTGGTGCACGGCCGACATCGGCTGGGTCACCGGCCATACGTACATCACGTACGGCCCGCTCGCGTGCGGCGGCACGCAGGTCGTGTTCGAGGGCGTGCCGACGTATCCGGACGCCGGGCGCTTCTGGAAGATGATCGGCGATCACAAGGTCACGGTGTTCTACACCGCGCCGACCGCGATCCGTTCGCTGATCAAGGCCGCGGAAGCCGACGACAAGGTCCACCCGAAGAGCTACGACCTGTCGAGCCTGCGCATCATCGGCACGGTCGGCGAGCCGATCAATCCGGAAGCGTGGATGTGGTACCACAAGCACGTCGGCCAGGAGCGCTGCCCGATCGTCGACACGTGGTGGCAGACCGAAACCGGCGGCCACATGATCACGCCGCTGCCGGGCGCGACGCCGACGGTGCCGGGTTCGTGCACGCTGCCGCTGCCGGGCATCATGGCCGCGGTGGTCGACGAGACGGGCCAGGACGTGCCGAACGGGCAAGGCGGCATTCTCGTCGTCAAGCGTCCGTGGCCGGCGATGATCCGCACGATCTGGGGCGATCCGGAGCGCTTCAAGAAGAGTTATTACCCGGAAGAACTCGGCGGCACGCTCTATCTCGCCGGCGACGGCACGGTGCGCGACAAGGACACCGGCTACTTCACGATCATGGGCCGCATCGACGACGTGCTGAACGTGTCGGGCCACCGGCTCGGCACGATGGAGATCGAGTCGGCGCTGGTCTCGCACGAGCTGGTGGCGGAAGCGGCGGTGGTCGGCCGCCCGGACGACACGACTGGCGAGGCGGTGGTCGCGTTCGTGGTGCTCAAGCGCTCGCGTCCGGAAGGCGAGGAAGCGGCGGCGCTCGCGAAGGCGCTGCGCGACTGGGTCGGCAAGCAGATCGGGCCGATCGCGAAACCGAAGGACATCCGCTTCGGCGACAACCTGCCGAAGACGCGCTCGGGCAAGATCATGCGGCGCCTGTTGCGCTCGCTCGCGAAGGGCGAGGCGATCACGCAGGACACGTCCACGCTCGAGAACCCGGCGATCCTCGAGCAGCTCGCCGAAGTGCGCTGATCGCGCCTGTTGCGCACGTTGCGCGCACGGGCCCCTGCGCGGCAATCCCGATTGCCTGCGCAGGGGCTTTTTGCTAAATAACGGCATGACCGTTCCGCACCGTCCGGCGCCTGCCGCGCCGCCGCCCGTTCCCGAGCCGCTCGCGCGTGCGCATGCGCGCTATTGGCGCTTCAACGTCGCATTGATCCTGGTGCTGATGGCGATCGGCTTCACTGTGTCGTTCGTCGTGCCGTTCTTCGCGCCCGCGCTCGCGGGCATTCGCTTCGCCGGTTTCAGCCTGCCGTTCTATGTCGGTGCGCAGGGCGCGATTCTCGTGTATCTCGTGCTGATCGTCGTCTACATCGGCTTGATGCAACGCGCGGACCGCATGCTGCGGCGCGCGTACGACGAACATGCCGCGCACGCGGGCAATGCGCACCATGCTCGCTGATCCATGCTGACGCATCGACTGATTCGCGCGTACGCGCTTTACACACTCGGCTTTCTCGGGTTCGTGCTGCTGCTGTGGCGGATCGAGCGCGCGACCGGCTCCGGCGTGTGGATCGGCTATGTGTTCCTGTTCGTGCCGATCGCCGTGTATGCGGTGATCGGGCTGCTGTCGCGCACGTCCGATCTCGTCGAATACTACGTGGCCGGGCGGCGCGTCCCATCCGCGTTCAACGGAATGGCGACGGCGGCCGACTGGCTGTCGGCGGCGTCGTTCATCGGCCTTGCCGGCTCGCTCTACGCAACCGGCTACGATGCGCTCGCGTACGTGATGGGGTGGACCGGCGGGTTCTGCCTCGTTGCGTTCCTGCTTGCGCCGTACGTGCGCAAGCTCGCGCGCTACACGATTCCCGATTTCCTCGGCACGCGCTTTTCGAGCACCGCCGTGCGCGCGCTCGCGGCCGGCGCGGCGATCCTGTGCTCGTTCGTCTATCTGGTCGCGCAGATCCAGGGGATCGGGCTGATCGCGACGCGCTTCATCGGCGTCGATTTCGCGATCGGGATCTTCTGCGGGCTCGCGGGCATTCTCGTGTGTTCGTTTCTCGGCGGAATGCGCGCGGTCACGTGGACGCAGGTCGCGCAGTACATCATCCTGATCAGCGCGATCCTGATTCCCGTGTCGCTGATCGCGATGAAGAACGGGCTCGGGCCGGTGCCGCAGTTCAATTACGGCAAGCTGATGGAACGCGTGGCGGCGCGTGAGGCGCAGCTGCGCGACGCGGCCGAGGAGCAGCAGGTGCGCGATGCGTATCGCCGGCAGGCGGCGGCCGTGCAGGCGCAGCTCGATCGCTTGCCCGCATCATATGCGGATGCACGCCGGCAACTCGTCGACCAGCTCGCGGACCTGCGGCGCCACAACGGGCCGCTGCGCGAGATCAACCAGCGCGAGCGCGAGCTGGCGGACTTTCCGCGCGACCCGACGGCGGCGCGCGTGACGTGGACACAGGCGCGCGACGACCTGCTGGCACGCGCCGAGCCGCCCGTGCCGATGCACGAGCCGTTTCCCGCGGCGAACGACGACGACCGCAAGCCGCGCGAGCGGAATTTCCTTGCGTTGTTGCTGTGCCTGTCGCTCGGCACCGCGAGCCTGCCGCACATCCTCACGCGCTACAACACGACGACGTCGGTCGCATCCGCGCGGCGCTCGGTCGGCTGGACGCTGTTCTTCATCGCGCTGTTCTACCTGAGCGTGCCGGTGCTCGCGGTGATGATCAAGTACGAGATTCTGACCAACCTCGTCGGGCGGCCGACCGCTGAATTGCCCGCGTGGGTCACGCAGTGGCATCACTTCGAGCCGGACCTGATCAGCGTCGTCGAGGTGGTTCGCGACGGCATCGTGCACTGGTCCGAGATCCAGATGCAGCCGGACATGGTCGTGCTCGCCGCGCCGGAGATCGCGGGGCTGCCGTATGTCGTGTCGGGGCTGATCGCGGCCGGTGCGCTGGCTGCAGCGCTGTCGACCGCGGACGGGTTGCTGCTGACGATCGCGAATGCGTTGTCGCACGACGTCTATTACTGCATGGTCGCGCCGGATGCGTCGAGCCAGCGGCGCGTGACGATCTCGAAGGTTTTGCTGCTCGGTGTCGCGCTGTTCGCGTCGTATGTCGCGTCGCTCAATACCGGGAAGATCCTGTTTCTGGTCGGGGCGGCGTTTTCGCTCGCGGCGTCGAGTTTCTTTCCGGTGCTCGTGCTTGGGGTGTTCTGGAAACGCACGACGACGCGCGGTGCGATCGCCGGGATGGTGACGGGGCTCGCGGTGTGCGTGTACTACATCGTGTCGACTTATCCGTACTTCACGCAGCTCACCGGATTCGCCGGGCAGACGTGGTTCGGGATCGAGCCGATCAGTTCAGGCGTGTTCGGCGTGCCGGCGGGGTTCGCGGTGGCGATCGCAGTCAGCCTGTTAGATCGGCAGCCGGATGAGTATACGCGGGCGTTGGTGGATTACATTCGGCATCCGTGACGCGAAGGCGCTGGATGGGGGGCATCGTGGCGGGAAAAAGAAAGCCCCTTGATTTCTCAGGGGAATCAAGGGGCTTCCTGCGTTCTGGCGGAGAGAGGGGGATTCGAACCCCCGATAGGCGATTAACCTATACACGCTTTCCAGGCGTGCGACTTAAACCACTCATCCATCTCTCCGGAAGACCGAAAGTATAGCAAACTCTGGCGGCCTCCCGCCACTCTCTTTGGCGAGCCACTGAAATTAACCGGGAAGCCGCCTCCCGCGGCTCGCGCGGCGGCCCTGCGTCGTCCGAATGCAGCCGCCGCGGAAGAGCCGTGCCCTCAACTCACGCCCGCGCCCGCACGCACGGCGTCCCGACTCTGCTATCTTCCCGGGCATCTCACCGCTTTCCCGCCTCTCCATGACCGACCGCATCGTCGCCGCATTCGATTTCGACGGCACCATCACGACCACCGACAGCTTCCGTCATTTCGTCCGCTACGCGGTCGGCACGCCGCGTTTCGCATGGGCCGGGCTGCGCGCGCTGCCGTGGATCGTCGCGATGAAGGCGGGCCTCTTGTCGCGCGGCGATGCGAAGGCGAAGTTCGCTTGGTTCGCGTTCGGGCCGATCCGCGAGGACGCGCTCGACGCGCTCGCGCGCCGCTTCGTCGATGGTTATCTGCCGAACCTCGTGCGTCCGGACATGCTGGAACGGGTGCGCGAGCATCAGGCGCGCGGGCATGAAGTCGTGCTGGTCAGCGCGTCGCCGTCGCTGTATCTGGAGAAGTGGGCGAAGACGGTCGGCATCGGCACGGTGCTCGCGACGCGCCTCGCGTTCGAGCGCGGCGCGTTTGCCGGGCGGCTGAACGGCGAGAACTGCTGGGGCCCGCAGAAGGTCGTGCGCTTGCGCGGCTGGTGGGGAAATCAGCCGCCCGCGAAGCTGTTCGCGTACGGCGACAGCCGCGGCGACAAGGAAATGGCCGAACTCGCGAACCGGGCATGGATCCGCGGGCAGGGACCGATGCCGGCGATCGGCGCTGAAGGACTGACCGACTGACCAGCTAATCGACTGACCGACTGACGGGACCCGCGGGGACCCGCGCGGCGAGCCGCGCCGCCCGCCGTTACGCGTCGGCCCGCTGCGCGCCGCGCGCACCGTGAATCGGACGATACGCGCCCCAGCGATTGGCTCGCCTGAACGTGCCGACATCGTTGAACCGCACGCCGACTTCACGCAGCGCCGCATGCGCGGTGCGCGCGGTCAGCTGCCGGATGTAGAACGGATCGCGCACCACGAAGTGATGGATCGCGTGCGTGCTGCCGAAGTTGAAGCAGAACAGCTGGAACGGCAGCATCCACCACGGGTTGAGCACCTGGGTCTGCTGGATCACGTTGCGCGAATCGATGTCGCCGAAGTAATGCATGTTCGAGCTGACGAAGTTGATGCAGAAGCTGCGCACGAAGTTCGGCCCGAGCCACACGACCGCGAGGAAATCGACGACGCTCATCACGCGCTCGACGACGGCCGGCACGGTCACCGCGTAGCCGAACGCATGCAACGCGAACAGGCCGGCGTGATACACGATGAACGCGTGCCACAGCGCGTAGTACGCGTGACCGACCGGCATGTAGGACGACACCTGCTCGATGCGCAACTGCGCACGCTCGGCCGCATCCTGCACCGGCTGCGCGGCCACGTACTGCTTGACCTTGCGGCGCATCGCATCCGGCCGCAGCACGACGGCGAGCATGCCGTCCGCGATCATCAGCAGCCGCTTCACGCCCCAGCGTTCGCCGTTGGTGATGCCGAATTCCTCGAGATCCGATTCGCCGCCCGATACCTTGTGGTGATGCAGGTGCATGCGCCGGCGCGTCCACGGGTTGATCGTGCCCGGCCGCGTGAGCCAGCACAGCGCCATCATCAGGTGATAGGCCCACGGCGTCTTCTTGAAGTACATCAGGTGGATCAGGTCGTGCTCGAGTTCGTGGATCAGCGACGTGACGAACGCGGCGAGCGGCAACGCGACGTACCACGCGATCGCGCTGCGCGCATACAGCCATGCGATCGCGAGCATCGCGCCCACCGACACGGCCATCACGGTCGCGCCGACGAGGTTCTGGTTGTCGAGCAGCGGAAAGCGCGCGCGGATCGCGTCGCTCGCGGCGTTGACCTCGCGGCGGACATACGCGACCTTGTCGGCGTCGTGGCGAAAGACGGTTCGTGCGGGTTGGCTCATCGACCGGAATCCGTGCGGAAAGAGTGGGGCGCAATGCCGATGTGACAAGCATAGGCGCGCCCCGGAGCGCATGCGAGGGCCGCCGGTGCCAATGATGGTGTCATTTCGGGTCACGGTGGCCGGTGCGCGGGCGTGCGATGCCGCATCGGGCGGCTAGAATGCCGCTGCGGTGTCATTGCGGGCCAGCAGCGCTACAATCCGCCGAAACCGCTCCGGAGTCCGCCGCATGGCCCTGTCCGCCCCGGATGCCGCGCGCCAGCTGAACAAGGCGACGGTATCGTCCGCGTATGCGCTGTTCATGCTGATGCTCGCCGAGGAGCGCGGCATCGATGGCGGCCGGATTCTCGCCGGCTCGGGCGTCGAGCGCGAGCGGCTCGCGCAGCCCGACGCGCGCATCACGCCGCTGCAGCAGGCGGCGATCGTGTTCAACCTGCTCGAGGCGACGGGCGATCCGTCGATCGCGATCGAGATCGGCCTGCGCAGCAGCCTCACGAAATCCGGGCTGATCGGCTTCGGGCTGATGAGTTGCGCAACGCTCGGCGAGGCGATCGCGCTCGGCATCCGCTACCTGCCGACGCGCGTGCCGTTCTTTTCGGTACGGCTCGCTGAGCTCGACGGGATAGTCGACATCGACGTGCTCGAGGCGTTTCCGCTCGGCCGGTTGCGCCAGTTCGCGGTGGAGAACTTCCTGGTCGAGACGGCGATCCTGTTCAACTCGCTGCTCGATCCCGCGCCGGGGCGCACGCTGCAGTCGCGCGCCGAGCTGCATTTCGAATGGCCCGAACCGCCGTGGTTCGAGCGCTATCGCGCGCGGCTGCCGCGCTGTCATTTCGACGCGAGCGCGAACCGCATCCGCTGCGACGCCGCGCTGCTCGACGAGCCGATCGGCACCGCGAACGCGCAGACCGCGCAGATGATCGTCCAGCAATGCGAGGCCGAACTCGCGCGGCTCGGCTATGCGGAAAGCATCGTCGAGCGCGTGCGCAACCTGCTGATCTGCGGCGACACCGGATATCCGTCGGTGGACGAGGTCGCGCGCGAACTGCATGTGTCGGCGCGCACGCTCAAACGCAAGCTCGCGGAATTCGGTGCGACCTATTCGGCGCTGCTCGACGAGATCCGGCTGCGCGATGCGCTCCGGTTGCTCGAGGGCACGCGCCTGCCGGTCGACGAGATCGCGGCGCGGATCGGCTATACCGACCGCGCGAATTTCACGCGTGCGTTCAAGCGCTGGACCGGCGTCGCGCCGAGCGAGCGGCGCTGACTGCGCGCCGGGCGGCGCGGGCCGGTGCCGGTCGTGCGCCCGGCGTCGATGAAGCGATCATGGGATCCATCGGTCGATGGACCCGTCAGACGATCGCCACCCAATTCGCCCCGCGGCCGCCCGGCACGCGGGCGTGCAACGCCAGCGTGCCGTCGTCCGGCGCGATCGCGTACACCGACACGTATTCCGACTGCTCGCCGCACGCGACGAGCCAGCGTCCCGACGGATCGATCGCGAAGCCGCGCGGCTGCGTTTCGGTGGCCGTCGCGTGTATGGGTTCGAAGGCGCCGTCCGCATCGCGGCGATAGCAGAGCAACTGGCTCGACGTGCGTTCGCTCACATACGCGAAGCGCTCGTCGGGCGTCAGGTGGAGATCGGCAGCCCACACGGCGGCCCCGGTCGGCGCGGGCGGGCGCGCATGGCCTTGCGCGAGGCCGGCGACGGCCGGGTGGCGCGCGCTGACCCGTGCGTCGCCGAGGCGGCCGCTGTCGGCGTCGCGCGCGAAGGTCGCGAGCGTGGCCTGGAATTCGCCGACCGCGACCAGCATCCGGCCGTCGCGCGCGAAGCGCAGGTGGCGCGGCCCGAAGCCGCCCGGCACGCGCGTTTCGCCGTGCTCGACCGCACGCAGGCCGCCGGCATCCTCGATCAGCGCGAACGTGAAGATCCGGTCCGAGCCGAGCGAGCTCACGTACGCGAAGCGGTTGTCCGGCGACACGACGACCGCATGTGCGTTCGCGATGCCGTGCGCGACCTGCAGCGCTGCGCCGTCGCCGTCGCGCACGCGCGCGGCGTCGTAGAGGCTCAACGAATGGCCGCCGTACGACGCGCCGAGCAGCCAGCGGCCGCTGCGGTCGAGCGACAGGTAGGCGAGGCTCGCGTCGATCGCGGTCGCGCCGATGCGGGCGAGCGCGCCGGTGGCTGCGGCGACGCGGAATGCGACGATCGTCGGCTGCTCGCCGCGCGTCGCGACGTACAGCCGCGCGCGATCGGGTTGCACGGCGACCGGCATCGCGACGTCGCCGGCCGGGTAGCGGGCGAGCGGCGCGAGCGTGCCGTCGGACGTGAGCGAGAACGTGGCGAGGTCGCCGTCGACGGCATTCGGGACGACGACGGTCAGGCGGTCAGTGTTCGGCATGGCGGAGCATTGCGGTGTGCGTGAAGGACTCGCCGGTCGGCAGGCCGCGCGGCGGATCGCTGCGCGGCGCGTGCGCGCGAACGGCGCGGCGACCGTGGCGACTAGGAACGCGATCGCGAGCGCATCCCGGCCGCCCGCGATCGAACCCGTATGTTGCTTCAGATAGCCGAAGGCCGTCGGCAGCGGTCGATATCGTCCGCGATGAACATGATCGACACGAGCGGCAGCACGTGCCATTTCACTTTCGAGGTGGCGGATGCGAGCGGGGCGCGGCCGGGCAGGGCGGGCGAGGTCAAGGGAGTCTCCGGGCGGGCGGCGAACGGGGCAGCGGCCCGCGTTCGCGTCGGGTGGGGATCTAAGTAGTATGTTGTCGTATGACATGGTACGCTTGAGATCCTGATATGACGTCACGGGTTTACCCGGAGCGTATTCAAAAATCGGGAAATGTCGGGACGTTGTCGCCGTGCGCGATCACGTCTGATGACGGATGACGTGGGTTGGCAGGCATGCCGCTCGGTGCTGCTCTGCGGCGGACTTCGCTCCGGCAACCTGCCGGCCTCGTACGCGGCCCGCTATGCCATCGACACGACGCTGTTCAGCAGCATCTTCACGAGCACGGCCTGCCGCGTCGCGCCCGTCTTCGCGAAGATTCCGCGCAGATGCGCACGGGCGGTGTTCTTCGTGATGCCGGTCGCGGCGGCCGCTTCGTCGAGCGTCAGGCCGTCGACGAGCAGCAGCGCGATCTCGGTTTCCATCGGCGTGAGGCGGAACAGCCGGTGCAGCATGTCGCGCGAGGTCTGCGGCGACGACGCCGGATCGCGGACGAACACCGCGACGGCCGGCCGGTGCTGGCGGTCCTCCGCGCCGTGAAAGGGCGCGAGCGGGCGCAGCAGCACGTTCAACGGCATCGCGCCGCCGGGGCGCGACAGCGTGGTGGCCTCGATGCGGCCGAGCGCACCCGCGCGGAAATGCTCGAGCGCGGCCTGCAGCGCCTTCTGCAGCCGGCGCTCGTCGAGCGGGCACGATGCATGGAGCCGCTCCTGGCGCAGGCACAGGCCGTCCTGCTGCTCGAACAGCCGCTCGGCGATGCGGTTGTGCTTGATCACGCGACCGTCCTCGTCGAGGATCGCGGTGCCGACGTCGAGCCGGTCGACCGTGCCCGCGTACAGCGCGCGTTCGGCGTCGAGCACGTCGAGCGCCGCGTGCAGCTCGACCGCGCGCTGCAGGTGCGGCAGCAGCGTCGCGACCTGCGCGCGTTCGGCCGCGTCGAAGTCGCGCGCATGATGCGGGCGGCTCACGAAGAACGCGCACTCGACGCCGCGCTCGCCGCGCAGATTCGCGCCGAGGATGAAGCGCAGGTCGAGCGGCTGTAGGTATTGCCGGTAGAAATCGTGCGCGCACCAGCGCGTCGCGCCGAACAGCGTGTCGGCCGTGAACACCTGGCCGGGCGGGTGGTCGAGAAACGGGCACAGCGCGTAGAACTCTTCGCTGTACGATGGTTCGCCGGGCAGCAGCGGGCCGTGGGTCGATGCGTTGATGATGAGCCCGCGCCGCGTGCCGCGCGGGCTGCGCAGCACGAGCGTCGTGAAGCTCGCGTCGAGCCGCACGCGCATCGCTTCGAGAAAGCCCGCCCAAGGCGTCGTCTCGGACGGGCCCTGATAGACGAGCCCGAGCCACGCGCTGAGTTCGCGGGCCGTCCATGCCGCGTCGTCGAAGCTGTCGTGTGCGGCCGTGTCGCCGGGCGCCAGCGCGATCCGCATGCTCGTGTTCTCCTGGGTCGGGGTGAATGCTCCCGAGCCAGCATACCGACAGGCCAGCCGCCCGCGTCATCCGAACGGAGTAGACGACGCGGGCCGTGCCGGAGCGACGCAGCGTGCGCAGCCCCCGGCGCCGCTTACGCGGTGCGTTCGCGCAGCAGGTACGCGACGATGCGTTCCGCCGCGGCCTCCGGCGACTCGGCCACCGTATCGATGCGCAGTTCCGGCTGCGCCGGCGGCTCGTACGGCGAGTCGATTCCCGTGAAGTGCTTCAGTTCGCCCTTGCGCGCCTTCTTGTACAGCCCCTTCGGATCGCGTTCCTCGGCGACCGCGAGCGGCGTGTCGACGAACACTTCGACGAACTCGTCGGGACGAACCAGCGCGCGCGCCATGTCGCGTTCCGCGCGGAACGGCGAGATGAACGACACGAGCGTGATGAGCCCGGCATCGAGCATCAGCCGCGCGACTTCGGCCACGCGCCGGATGTTCTCCACGCGATCGGCCTCGGTGAAGCCGAGATCGCGGTTCAGGCCGTGCCGCACGTTGTCGCCGTCGAGCAGGTACGTGTGCTTGCCGAGCGCATGCAGGCGCCGCTCGACGAGGTTCGCGATCGTCGACTTGCCCGCGCCCGACAGCCCGGTCAGCCATACGATGCGCGGCGTCTGCGCCTTCTGCACCGCGCGCGCGTCGCGGTCGACATCGACGGCCTGCCAGTGCACGTTGTGCGCGCGGCGCAGCGCGAAGTGCAGCATCCCGGCGCCGACCGTGTCGTTGGTGAAGCGGTCGATCACGATGAAGCCGCCGGTGTGGCGATTCAGGTCGTACGGATCGAACGCGACGGGCCGGTCGAAGCTCAGGTTGCACACGCCGATCTCGTTCAGCGCGAGCGTGCGCGCGGCGAGATGCTCGCGCGTGTTCACGTCGATCTTGTACTTCGGCGTCGCGCAGGTCGCGCCGACCGTCTGCGTGCCGAGCTTCACGAGATACGGCCGGCCCGGCAGCAGCGGTTCGTCGTGCATCCACACGAGCGTCGCCTCGAACTGGTCGGCGACTTCCGGCGGCGCGTCGGCACGCGCGATCATGTCGCCGCGGCTCACGTCGATCTCGTCGGCGAGCGTGAGCGTCACCGCTTCGCCGGCGCGCGCGACATCGGCTTCGCCGGCCGGCGTGATCACCGACGCAACGCGGCTCTCCTTGCCGGACGGCAGCACGCGCACGCGTTCGCCGACGCGCACTTCGCCCGACGCGATGCTGCCGGCATAACCGCGGAAGTTCAGGTGCGGACGGTTGACCCATTGCACGGGCAGCCGGAACGGCTCGTCGCGCGTCACGCGCTCGACGAGCGGCAGCGTGTCGAGATGCCGCATCAGCGGGGGGCCCGCGTACCATGGCATCCGCTCGCTCGATGCGATCACGTTGTCGCCGCGCAGCGCGGACATCGGAATGCTGACGATTTCGTCGAGGCCGAGTTCGGCCGCGAACGCGCGGTAGTCGGCATCGATACGCTCGAACACGGCGCGGTCGTAGTCGACCAGGTCCATCTTGTTGATTGCGAGCACGACGCGCTTGATGCCGATCAGCGCGACGAGATGGCTGTGGCGGCGCGTTTGCGTGAGCACGCCCTTGCGCGCGTCGATCAGGATCACCGCGAGATCGGCGGTCGACGCGCCGGTGATCATGTTGCGCGTGTACTGCTCGTGGCCGGGCGTATCGGCGACGATGAACTTGCGTCGCGCGGTCGCGAAGAAGCGGTACGCGACGTCGATCGTGATGCCCTGTTCGCGCTCGGCCGACAGGCCGTCGACGAGCAGCGCGAAATCGAGTTCGCCGCCTTGCGTGCCGACCTTCTTCGAATCGGCTTCGAGCTGGGTCAACTGATCGTCGAACAGCAGGTTCGATTCGTAGAGCAGACGGCCGATCAGCGTGCTCTTGCCGTCGTCGACGCTGCCGCACGTGATGAAGCGCAGCAGGTCCTTCGGTTGCGCATCGTCGGAGTGCATGTCGGGCGTCGTGTGCGCAAGTGCCTCGGGGGCGGTGAGTACGTGTGCCATCAGAAATATCCCTCCTGTTTCTTCTTTTCCATCGAACCGGCCGAATCGCTGTCGATCAGTCGTCCCTGGCGCTCGGACGTGCGCGTGTCGCGCATTTCCTGCAGGATGTCGTCGAGCGAGCTCGCGTCGCTGTCGATCGCGCCCGTCAGCGGATAGCAGCCGAGCGTGCGAAAGCGCACCTTGCGCGTCTGCGGCACTTCGCCGTCGCGCAGCGGCAGGCGTTCGTCGTCGACCATGATCAGCGCGCCGTCGCGCTCGACCACCGGCCGCTCCTTCGCGTAGTAGAGCGGAACGATCGGAATGTCGTGCAGCCGGATGTATTGCCAGATGTCGAGCTCGGTCCAGTTGGAAATCGGGAACACGCGCAGGCTTTCGCCGCGGCGCTTGCGCGCGTTGTACAGCGACCAGAGTTCGGGACGCTGGCGCTTCGGATCCCAGCGGTGCTGCTCCGAGCGCAGCGACACGATGCGCTCCTTCGCGCGCGATTTCTCCTCGTCGCGGCGCGCGCCGCCGAACGCGGCGTCGAAACCGTAGTGGTCGAGCGCCTGCTTGAGTCCCTGCGTTTTCCACACGTCGGTGTGCACGGCCGAGCCGTGCGTGAACGGATTGATGTCGTTCGCGACGCCGTCGGGATTCACGTGCACGCGCAGGTCGAGGCCGAGGCGCGCGGCCGTCTCGTCGCGAAACGCGATCATCTCGCGGAACTTCCACGTCGTATCGACGTGCAGCAGCGGAAAGGGCGGCTTCGCCGGGTAGAAGGCCTTCATCGCGAGATGCAGCATGACCGAGCTGTCCTTGCCGATCGAATAGAGCATCACTGGGTTTTCGCTTTCCGCGACCACCTCGCGCATGATGTGGATGCTTTCGGCCTCCAGTCGCTCCAAGTGGGTCAACATCGTTCGTCTCCTTGTTGCATGCCGGCGCCGCGCGACATGTGCGGCGTTTCGTGCATGACGCCAACGGTATCGAGCGAGGGCGGTGCCGTTCTTCGTCCGGGTGGACTAACACGCGGCGCGGCGGGCAGCGGATCTTTCCTTAGTCCACCCGGACGAAGTGGCGCGCGAGGCGCTCGCTTAAGGTGAGCGCTCGACCATCGGCGGAGACGACACATGACGGACGACACACGCGCCACGCAATTGCTTTCGGGCCAGACCTGGGCCGATTTCTGCGACACCCTGAAACGCAGCGGCGAGCAGATCCTGCGCGCCGAGGCGCCGGACGATCCGCTCACGCGCGCGGAAGGATTCCGCTACCTGAGCCGGCTGATGCGCATCGCGCTCGAAATGCACGTCGAGTTCGCGGACGGCGCGTGGCCCGGCTTCTTCTCGCCGTCGCACGAGACCGCGAAGATCGGCGCCGACAATCCCGACAACCTGTACCAGTACGCGCGCCTCGACGGCCGCTGCGAATATCGTGTGACGGGGCGGCGCGGCACGGTCGCATACCTGAGCTTCGGCACGCAGAAGGGCGGTTACGAGACGGACGGCAAGATGCTGCAGACCGGGTTTCTCGACGCGAAGCAGCTCGAGCTCGCGCCGGACGGCAGCTTCGAGATCGTGCTGAGCGAAACGCCGCGCGCGGGCAACTGGGTGCGCATGGAGCCGGGTACGAACGCGCTGCTGGTGCGTCAGACTTTCCTCGACCGGCGCGCGGAGACGCCCGCGCAATTGAAGATCGAACGCATCGGCGCGCACGATCGCCCGGCGCCGCTCGATCCGCTCGTGCTGCAGGGCGGCCTCACGCGCGCCGCGCAGTTCGTCGAGCAGACGGCGAAGCTGTTCGCCGACTGGGCCGCGAGCTACGGCTCGCACGTAAACGCGCTGCCGCCTGCGGACCAGGCGCTGTGCCAGTCGGTCGGTGGCGATCCGAACATCTACTACTACCACTCGTGCTGGTCGCTCGCCGACGACGAGGCGCTGGTGATCGACGTCGACACCGTGCCCGACTGCGATTTCTGGAACGTGCAGCTCAACAATTACTGGATGGAGTCGCTCGACTATCGGCACTTCGACATCTGCGTGAACAAGCACAGCGCGCGGCTGAATGCGGATGGCGGCGTGACGGTGGTGGTCGCCGCGTCGCGGCCGGGTGGCGCGAACTGGCTCGATACGGCCGGGCATCGCACCGGCACGATCTGCTGGCGCTGGGTCGGCGCCGCGCAGCCGGTGCATCCGCGCACGCGCGTCGTCAAGCTCGCCGCGCTGAAGGAGGCCGCATGAACGCGCCGCTCGACCCGATCCGCACCCAGCTCGACGCCGACGCGCTGATCGCCGAGGCCGTGTCGCGCACGGGCGGCCTCACCGTGTTCGGCGACGGCCCGTATCGCGAGGCGCTCGACGTGATGTGCGCATCGCTGATCGACGAAGCGAAGCTGTCGGCGCGCGGTGTGGCGATGATGCGCGAGAAACTCGTCGGCCAGCTCGTGAACCGGCTCGTTATCGAGGATTACTTCGGCCGTCATCCGGAGATCGCCGACATCGAGATCGACGATCCGCTCGTGATCGTCGGGCTGCCGCGCACCGGCACGACGCTGCTGCAGCGGCTGCTCGCGGTCGATCCGCGCTTTTATTCGGCCGCGTGGTGGGAAACGCGCTATCCGGCGCCGCTCGCCGGGGAGACGCTCGACGCGCCGAGCGTGCGCATCGCGCGCGCGCAGGCCGAGGTCGCGACGATGATCGACTGCATTCCGCAGATCCTCGCGATCCATCCGCTCGACGCGATGCTTGCCGACGAGGAGTTCATGCTGATGGAGCATTCGTTCGTGTGCGCGATGGATTCGTACGCGAACGTGCCGGGCTATACGGCGTGGCTCGCGAAGCAGGACCTGACGCCGGTCTATACGCACCTGAAGCGGATGCTGCAGTTCCTGCAGTGGCAGAAGGCGCAACGCGGCGTCGCAGCGGCCGCGCGCTGGCTGCTGAAGACGCCGCAGCATCTGCATGCGCTCGACGTGCTGTGCCGCGTGTTTCCGCGGGCACAGGTCGTGCTCACGCATCGCGACCCGGCGCAGACGATTCCGTCGATGGCGAGCATGGCGCACACGCTGTGGCAGATGTATGCGGACGACCCTGATCCGCGCACGGTCGGCGCGCAGTGGAACGCCGGCATGGCGCGCGCGATCGGCGCGGCGATGACGGCGCGCGACGCGCTGCCGGCCGAGCGCTTTCTCGACGTGCGTTTCGAGGACACGGTGTCGGATCCGCTCGGCGTGGCCGAAGCCGTGTACCGCTTCGCGGGCATGTCGCTCGATGCGCCGCAGCGCGCGGCGATGACGGCCTGGATGGCGCGCAACGGCCGCGACAAGCGCGCCGCGCACGATTACTCGATCGCGCGCTTCGGCTTCACCGATGCGCAACTGGAGCACGACTTCGCCGCGTATCGCGCGCGGCACCTGCGGGCGGCCGGCTGACGGCGCGCCCGCGAGACGAACGACAACCAGGAGACAACCCATGTTGCTGAAGGACAAGATCGTCGTGATTTCAGGGATCGGACCGGGGCTCGGTGTGAAGCTCGCCGTCGAGGCGGCACGCGAGGGCGCGCGCGGCGTGGTCGTCGCGGCACGCACGATGGACAAGCTCGACGACGCGGAAGCACGGATCCGCGCACTCGGCGTCGCGTGCGACGTGCTGAAGGTGCGCACCGACATCGCGGAGCGCGCGCAGTGCCGGCGGCTCGCGACGCAGGCGGTCGAGCGCTTCGGCCGGATCGACGCGCTCGTGAACAGCGCGTTCGCGCACGGCACGTTCCCGGAGCCGGTCGAGGAAGCCGATCTCGACGGCTGGCGCGCGGTGTTCGACACCAACGTGTTCGGCACGATGACGCTCACGCAGGAAATCGTGCCGCACATGAAGCGGCAGAAGCGCGGCGCGATCGTGATGATCAACACGCAGGCGACCCGCAAGCCGTTTGCAGGGGAAGCGGGCTACGCTGTATCGAAGGGCGCGCTCGCGGTTGCGGCAAAATACCTGGCGCGCGAGCTTGGCGTGCACGGGATCCGCGCGAACAGCATCCACATGGGCTGGATGTGGGGCGTGCCGACGCAGACGTATTTCCGGCAGGCGGCCGCCGAGTACGGCACGACGGAGGAGGCGATCATCGCGCCGATCGCGTCGAACATCGCGCTCGCGAAGCTGCCGACCGATGACGACTGCGCGCGCGCCGCGCTGTTCCTCGCGTCGGATTACGCGAACGCGGTGACCGGCGCGACGCTCGACGCGAACGGCGGCGATTTCATGCCCTGAGAACGGAGCAACGGATCATGCAGGAACGACAACAGGAACAGGGGCGCCACTTCTTCGCGTTCAACGGCGACGCGGACGGCCTGTGCGCGCTGCAGCAGCTGCGGCTCGCGGAGGGCGAACGCGGCACGCTCGTGACCGGCGTGAAGCGCGACATCAGGCTGCTCGAGCGCATCGACGCGCGGGCCGGCGACCGCGTGACCGTGCTCGACGTGTCGCACGACCAGAACCGCGACGCATGCGCGCGGCTGCTGCGCGACGGCGCCGCGGTTCGCTACTTCGACCATCACTTCGCGGGCGAGCTGCCCGGCGATCCGCGTTTCGACGCGTATATCGACACGGCCGCCGACGTCTGCACGAGCGCGCTCGTGAACCGCCGTCTCGGCGGCCGGCATGTGCGCTGGGCGATCGTCGCGGCGTTCGGCGACGAACTGCCGGCGCTCGGCGACGCGCTCGCGCGCGCATACGGGATCGACGCAGCCGAACGCGGCACGCTGGCCGAACTCGGCCTCTACCTGAACTACAACGCCTACGGCGAATGCGTCGGCGACCTGCATTTCGATCCGGCGGTGCTGGCCGACGCGATGCTGCCATGCGTCGATCCGCTCGACTTCGTGCGCGACACGCCGGTGTTCGCCGCGTTGCGCGACGGCTATCGCGACGACATGGCGCTCGCGGGCGCACTCGCGCCGTTGCGCGACGTGCCGGGCGCGACGCTGATCAGGATGCCGGATCATCCGTGGGCGCGGCGCGCGACGGGGATGCTCGCGAACGAGCGGATGCGCAATGCGCCGCATGCGGCGCTCGCGGTGCTGTCGCCGCGCGCGCAGGGCGGGTTCGTGGTCAGCGTGCGCGTGCCGGACGGCCGGGCGCTCGGCGCGGACGAATTCTGCCGCGGCTTCCCGACCGGCGGCGGGCGCAAGCGCGCGGGCGGCATCAACCATCTGCCGGAAACCGAATTCGACGCGTTCGCCGCGCGCTTCGAAGCGGCGTTCCGTCTCGACTGACCCGAGGGCCTGCGACACGCGCGCCGTGCAACGATGCCACGGCGCGCGCATCGTGCGACGTGTCGCTGTTCAGCCGGTCGCGTTCGCAAGCACGGCCGGCACGTTGTGGCCGTAGCAGCGTTCCTCGACGCGCTCGGCGATGCGCCAGCCCTGCGCGGTGCGCACGAACCGGTCGACGTACCACAGCCCGAGAAACATCACCTGCGTGCCGCCGTCCGGCAGCGCGACTTCCATCGGATTGAAACAGATCGTGCGGCCGCGCGCGGTGTCGCCGTCGAGCGTGATCGACAGGTTGCCGACCATGTGCTGGTACTGCGGGAACTGCGGCAGCACGGTGCGCAGCCACGCCTTGACGTCCGGATACGTGCCGGCGATGCCGCCCATCGCGCGATAGTCGATCGTCGCGTCGCGCATGAACACGGTATCGAGCGCGTCGAAGTCGCGCGCATCGATCGCGCTCGAGTACGCGACGATCAGATCGCGGATGTCGTGATGATCGGAGAGGGTCTGCAGGTCGGGCATCGGTTGCGCTCCGTCATGCGCTTTTGCACCGGCGGGCCGCATGCAGCGCTTCCGCGCGCTGCTTCACGTCGCGCGCGCACTGGTCGAACCCCTGTTTCACCCAGCCGCCGTGCTCGCGCATGATCGTTTCCGCGTTGAGGCCGAGGAACTGGTCCGTCGTGAAGTAGCGGCAGCGTTCGGCGCCGTCGGCTTCGACGTACTGGTCGCGGCGCGCGGCGTCCTTGTTGTCGTCGGTCGGGCGCTGCTCCCACGACAGCAGGCGCTCGGGCTCGTATGCGACGAGGATTTCGTTGACGGGAATCACCGTCTCCGTGCCGGGAATGCGCACCTGCATGTGCACGAAGTCGCCGATCCGGCCGGTCGTCTCGAGGCCGACGCAGAACGTGTTCCATTCGCCGTAGCGCGGGAAGTCGGTCAGCACTTCCCAGACGACGGCAGCGGGGGCGTCGATCGCGACGGTGATCGAGGTGACGAGATTGGCTGGTTTGGTCATGGCGGGTATCGAATGTGAGTGAGGGAGCGGAGGGGGCCGCGGCTGCGCCCGCACGGGCGGGTACGCGCCGCGACAGCCGGAACGGGTCGCGCCGGCGCCGGCGGGCATGGCGGACGCGCCGCGCAATGCATGGGGCTGAGCGGCGGCCGGCGCGCGTCGCACATCGCGGCGAACCCCACATCGAGCGTAGGCCGGTGCGTGCGGCGAAGAATCGTCGGAACGGACTAAGGCGTTTCACCGGGCCGGCGATCCGGTGTCGGCGTCGGTACGCGACGCACGCGCGCGGTACGCCGTGCGGTTCGAACGTCGACATCGCGCGAACCTGCCGCGACAATACCGGTCACTCTTCAGTTTCCTGCTCGAGGTGCCCGTGCCAGCGAAGTCGACCATTGCTCCTGCCATCGTGTGGTTCCGCGACGATCTGCGCGTGACCGACCAGCCCGCGCTGACGCGCGCGGTTGCGTCGGGCCGGCCGCTCGTATGCGTGTACGTCGACGACACGGGCGAAGGCGCGGGGCGCGCGCTCGGTGGGGCGGCGCGCTGGTGGCTGCATGGGTCGCTCGCCGGACTCGATGCGGCGCTCGCGCGTCATGGCGGACGCCTGCTGCTGTTGCGCGGCGATGCGCCGCGCGAGATCGAACGCGTCGCGCAGGACACGGGCGCGGCAGCGGTGTACTGGAACCGCCGCTATGCGCAGCCGCAGCGCGATGCCGATGCGGCGTTGAAGGCGTCGCTGAAGGCGCGCGGCGTCGAGGTCGAGAGCAGCAACGGCAGCCTGCTGAACGAACCGTGGGACGTGCTGACGGGCGCCGGCACGCCGTTCCAGGTGTTCACCGCGTACTGGCGCGCGGTGCGGCGCGATCGCACGGTGGCGGCGCCGCTGCCGGAGCCTGAGCGGATCGCGTTTCATCCGTGGCCGGCCGGCGTGCGCGAACGCGCGCTGCCGCTCGACGCGCTCGGGTTGCGTCCGCACGCGCCGGACTGGGCGGGCGGCCTGCGCGACGCGTGGCCGGCACCCGACGAAGCCGGCGCACAGGCGCGGCTCGATACGTTTTCCGTCGAGTCGCTGACCGGCTATGCCGATACGCGCGACCGGCCCGACCGGTCGGCGACGAGCCGGCTATCGCCGTGCCTGCGCTTCGGCAACCTGTCGCCGCGACAGGTGTGGCATGCGGTGCAGGGTGCGGCACAGGCGGGCGGTGCGGCCTGCGCGGCCGGCGCCGAGAAGTTCCTGAGCGAACTCGGCTGGCGCGAATTCAGCCATGTGCTGCTGTATTACTTTCCGGCGCTCGCGACCGACAACTTCCGGGCGCAGTTCGACGCGATGCCGTGGCGCGACGATCCTGCCGCGCTGCGCGCGTGGCAGCGCGGGCTGACCGGTTACCCGCTCGTCGATGCGGGGATGCGCGAGCTGTGGACGACCGGCTGGATGCACAACCGCGTGCGGATGGTCGTCGCATCGTTTCTCGTCAAGCATCTGCTGATCGACTGGCGGGCCGGCGAGCGCTGGTTCCACGACACGCTCGTCGACGCGGATGCCGCGAACAACCCGGCGAACTGGCAATGGGTGGCCGGCTGCGGCGCCGACGCCGCGCCGTATTTCCGCATCTTCAATCCGGTGACGCAGGGCCGGAAGTTCGACCCGCAAGGGGCGTACGTGCGCCGCTGGGTGCCGGAACTCGCGGGCCTCGACGCGGTGACGATCCACGCGCCGTGGGAGGCATCCCCGATGGAGCTTGCGGAGGCCGGCGTGCGGCTCGACGTCGACTATCCGGCGCCGATCGTCGATCACGACGGCGCGCGCCGTCGCGCGCTCGATGCGCTGGCCTCGTTGCCGAAGCGTCGCCAGGCGTGACCGGCCGCGCTGCGCGCGGCACGGTTCGCCGCGTCAGTCGCAGAACGCCGCGTGCTCGAGCAGCGCGAGCGCGACGCCCGAATCGAAGTAGGCCGCGCCGCACCACGCGACGAACGCGAGCGCGCCGGCGGCCAGCGCCGCACGCATCACGCCCATGCGGCTTTGCCCGGCACCGGCCGCGCGATGCGCGCGTCGTCGATCGGCAGGTGCAGCAGCGCAGCCAGCACGCCGAGCGCGATCGAGCCGATCCACAGCGGCAGGTACGAATGCGTCGCGTCGTACACGAGCGCGCCGAGCCAGACGCCGAAGAAACTGCCGAGCTGGTGCCCGAAGAACACGAAGCCGAACAGCGTCGCGATGTAACGCACGCCGAACACCTGCGAGATCACGCCGTTGGTCAGCGGCACCGTGCCGAGCCACGTGAAGCCCATCACGGCCGCGAACACGTAGACGCTCGCGGGCGACAACGGCGCTGCAACGAACGCGGCCATTGCCAGCGCGCGGACGAGGTACAGCACGGACAGCACGTACTTGCGCCGCAGCAGGCCGCCGAGATGGCCGCATGCGTAGGTGCCTGCCACGTTGGTCAGCGCGATCAGCGCGAGCGCGACGCTGGCGTGGCGCGCCGGCAGGCCGTGATCGAGCAGGTAGGCGGGCAGGTGGGTCGCGATGAACGCGAGCTGGAACCCGCACGCGAAGAATCCCGCGTTCAGCAGCCAGAAGCCGCGATGCGCGAACGCTTCGCGCACCGCCGCGCCGATCGACTGGTCGGGGCCGTCCGCGCGGCTCGCGGCCTGCGCGGGCCGGTCGCGCACCAGCGCGGCGAGCGGCGCGAGCAGCGCGGAGACGAGGGCGAGCGCGACGAAGGCATGCTGCCAGCCGATGCCGCCGATCAGCACCTGCGCGACCGGCACCATGCAGAACTGGCCGAGCCCGCCGATCGCGCCGGCGACGCCGAGCGCCCAGCCGCGCCGGTCGGGCGGAAACAGGCGGCTCAGCGCGCCGTAGATCGACGCGAAGGCCGACCCCGACAGCGCGACGCCGATCACGAACCCCGCGCCGGCCGTGAACACGCCGGCCGATGCGGCGAACGCCATCGTGACGAGCCCGGCCGCGTACAGCAGCATGCCGGCGACGATCACGCGCACCGACCCGAAGCGGTCGGCGATCATGCCGGTGAACGGTTGCGCGATGCCCCAGATCAGGTTCTGCAGCGCGAGCGCGAGTCCGAACGCTTCGCGCGACCAGCCGTGGTCGAGCGTGACGGGGGCGAGGAACAGTCCCTGCACGTGGCGGATGCCGAGCGCGGCGCCCATGATCAGGCCGCCCGCGAGCACCGGCAGCCAGCGGCGCCGGGCGTCTTGTTCGATCGGGGTCATGCGTGTCTCCGGATGGATGCGTGTGGCGCGGCGGCCGCGTTCGATCCGATTAGACGATCCGGTGCCGGGGCGCTCAAGCGATCATTCGGTCGCGTTCGCATGCGTGCGGGGAATGCGATGCGGCGCGGACGCGATGTCGGCGACGCGGGCTGTATGCGCCGGATGCGTGAAGCCGCTGCGCCGCATGCAGCCGGCGTGACAGGCGGCCGATGCAACGGAGCGGGGCGTCGGTGCAGCGCCCGTGGCGGCGTTCATGTACGTGCGAAGGCCACGCCGGCGCCGCCTCGATGCGGGATTTCGCTCGCGGCTCGCGGCTACCGCTGCGCCACGTCGTACGCCCGCATCGCGGCGTCGCACTCGGCCGCTTCCGCGAGGATCCAGTCGCGCACGTCGGCGACTTCGCGGCGCGGTGCCGGATCGTGCCGGAACAGCCAGTAGCCGTACGCATCCGACAACGCCTGCGAGTGCGGGCCGAGCACCGCGAGCCGGCCGTCGGCGAGCATCGGCGCGACGAGCGCGAGCCTGCCGAGCGCGACGCCCTGGCCGGCGATCGCGGCGTGGATGACCTGGTCGTACTGGTTGAAGCGCAGCACGCCCTTCGGGCGCGCGTCGCCGAGCCCGGCCGCGTGCAGGTGCGCACGCCACTGCAGTCGGGTTTGCGGCGGCCCGTCGAATTCGAGCAGCACGTGCTCGGCGATCGCCGCCGCGTCGGTGACGGGCCGGGCGGCCAGCGCGGGGTGCGCGACCGGCACGACGATCTCGTCGAACAGGTGCAGCGCGCCGGCCGGCGCGCGCTCGCGCGGGCAGTAGCGGATTCCGAGGTCGATGCCTTCCGCGCGCAAATCGAGTACCTTGTCATTCGCGGCCACGCGCAAGTCGATGTCGGGCAGGCGCGCCTGCAGGCGCCCGAGTCTGGGCAGCAGCCACAGCGCGGTGACGCCGATGCTCGCGGTGATCGTGACGGGTTGCCGCTCGCGTGCGGCGGCGAGCGATGCGACGGTGTCCTGCAGGCTGAGCAGCGCCGCATCGGCGGCGCGGAACAGCCGCTCGCCTTCCGGCGTGAACGCGATCTTGCGATAGCCGCGCTGCAGCAGCGCGACGCCGAGATGCGCCTCGAGCGCGTGCACCTGGCGGCTGACCGCCGACTGCGTGACGCACAGGTCCTGCGCGGCGAGCGTGATGCTCATGCGGCGGCCGACGGCGACGAAGCCGCGCACGAGGTCCAGCGACGGGAGACGGACGAGCGGCGTTGACATGCGTAGGGCTCATGCGAACGGAGCAGCAAGATTGGTTGAGAACGTCCGGCGCGTCAAGTTCAATGGAGGCTGGCCGATCGGGCGGGCGCCGGGCAGGCGGTGCCGCACAGGAGACACGATGACGATTTCGAACGAAGCAGGCGGGGCCGCGTGCGCGGCGGATCAGGCAGCGGGGCGCCCGGCGGGTGCGTTGCCGCCGGAGGTCGTGACGCTGACCGCGGCCGACGGTTACGTGCTGCGCGGCTACGTGTGGCGGCATCGCGGCAGCACCGTGCGGCCCGTGACGGTCGTCAATTGCGCGACGTCGGTGCGCTGCGACTACTACTTCCGTTTCGCGGCCTGGCTGTTCGCGCGGAGGCGCGACGTGCTCGTCTACGACTATCGCGGGATCGGCGGCTCGCGCCCCGCGCGGCTCGCGAAGCTGCGCGCGAACTGGCTCGACTGGGGGCGGCTCGATTGCGAGGCCGCGCTGCAATACACGCGCGATGCATTTCCGGGCCAGCCGCTCGACGTCGTCGCGCACAGCATCGGCGGCTGCGTGCTCGGGCTCGCGGCGTCGAACGCGTACGTGCGTCACGTGGTGACGGTGGGCGCGCAGTATGCGTACTGGCGCGACTATCGGCCGGAAGAGCGGCGGCGCATGTGGTGGAAATGGCACGTCGCGATGCCGGCGCTCGCGGCCGTGTTCGGCTACGTGCCCGCGAAGCGGCTCGGCTGGATGGAAGACACGCCGCGCGGCGTCGCGCTGTCGTGGGTGCGCGCGCAACCGCGCTTCGAGGACGCCTTCACGCACGGCCTGCTCGCCGAACCCGCGGCGAGCCGCGCCGCGCTGCCGGCCCGCTTCGCGCGGCTGCCGGCGTCGATGCTCGCGATCGGCCTCGACGACGACGGGTTCGGCACGGTCGACGCGATCGAACGGCTGGTCGGCTACTACACGGGCAGCGACGTCACGCACCTGCGGATCGCGCCGCGCGACATCGGCGTCGACGCGATAGGCCACTTCGCGTTCTTCCACAGCCGCTTCACCGACACGCTGTGGCCCGTCGCGCTGGATTGGCTGCAACACGGCGCGCTGCCGGCCGATGCGCCGGGCCGCGTCCACGCGCGCCATCCGGCGCAGCGTGCGCGGCTGGCGGGAAGCGGCGTGCCGGGTGCCGTCGCGCACGGGTGAACGCGCGCGCAACCCGGCCATCGCGTCGATGAGACGGTTGCACCGGCTGCCGCTGCTGCCGCTGCCGACGATCTCGGTCGCGATGCGTCGGTCTCCGTCCCGTACGATCGATTAACATCGAACGTTTCGTTCGCCTGACTGCCGCGTGCCGATGTCCATTCCACCCGATTCCGAGATTGCCGACGACCTGTCCCGCGCGTGGCGCGTGCACCTGCTCGATGTGCCGCCGGCCGCGTCGCGTGCCGGCGTGCAGGTCGCGCGCGTCGATTTCGACTGGCGCGTGCCGCTCGCATCGCCCGCCTACGCGGCGCTGAGCGACGCGGAGCGGGGGCGTGCCGGGCGCTATCTGCGGCAGGAGGATGCGGTGCGCAGTGCCGCGACGCGCGCCGCGCTGCGCGACGTGCTCGGTGCGGCGCTCGGCATCGCGCCGAAGGACATCGCGATCGTCGTCGACGCATCGGGACGGCCGTCGCTGGATTCCGCGCATCGCGTGTCGCTCGATTTCAACGTGTCGCACGCGGGCGATCACGCGCTCATCGCGTGGGCGGCGACGGGGCGCGTCGGCGTCGATATCGAAAGCTGCAACCGCACGACCGACTGGCGTGCGCTGACGCGCGAAGTGTGCGCGGCCGCCGAGGCTGCGTATCTCGACGGCCTGCCGCTCGCCGCCCGCGCGGACGCGTTCATGCGCGTGTGGGCCGCGAAGGAGGCGCTGCTGAAGGCGCTCGGCACCGGCATCGTCGGCGGGCTGCGCGCGTTCGCGGTCGTGCCGCCGCGCGATGCGGCGACGCCCGCGACGACGATCGTCGAGCCGGCCGCGCCCGCCGCCGGCGTGGCCGCGTTCGACGCGGGCTGGCTCGACGCGGCGCCCGGCTACGCGGCGTGCGTCGCGTGGGCGCGCTGACCCCGTTTCAGCGCGCGACGCTCATTCGAGCGGTACGTCGTTGGGCGCCGCGTAGCGCGCCTTGATCACGTCGCTCATCGGGAACTCGAACGCGAGCCCCTTCGGCGGCACCGGCTTCATGAACCACTTGTCGTACAGCGCGTTGATCCCGCCGCTCTTCATCAACTGCACGAGCACGCCGTCGACGAGCGCCTTGAACTGCGGATCGTCCTTGCGCAGCATGAACCCGTACGCTTCCGACGATTGCGGCGTGCCGACGATCGCCCAGTCGGCCGGCTTCGCCGCGAGCTGGCGCACGCCGGCGAGCAGCACGTCGTCCATCATGTACGCGGCCGCGCGGCCCGATTCGAGCGTGAGGCGTCCTTCGCCGTAGTCCTTCGCGCTGATGATCTGCATGTTCATCTTCTTTTCCTCGTTCATCTTGCGCAGCAGGCGTTCGGACGTCGTGCCCTGGTTCGTCACGACCGTCTTGCCGGCGAGATCGGGGAAGTCGCGGATGCCCGAGTTCGTGCGCGTGAGCAGGCGCGTCGTCGCGACGAAGAAGGTGGTCGAGAACGCGACCTGCGCGTGACGCGCGGCGAGGTTGGTGGTCACCCCGCATTCGAGATCGACGGTGCCGTTCTGCACGAGCGGGATGCGGTTCTGCGACGTGACCGGGATGAAGCGCGCCTGCAGGTCGGGCTTGCCGGTGCGCGCCTTCACGGCGGCGATCACGCGGTCGCACAGGTCCTGCGAGAAGCCGATCACCTTGCCGCTCGCGTCGACATAGGAGAACGGCACCGACGTCTCGCGATGGCCGATCGAGATCAGGCCGCTTTGCCGCACCTTCTCGAGCGTGCCGGACAGCGGCTCCGCGGCGAGCGATGCGCCGCACGCGAGCGCGCACGCGGCGACGAGCAGGCCGCGGCCGAGAAGGGTGGTCAACCGGGGCGGGGTGGTCATGGCGGATCTCCGTGGGCGGATCGTAGGGAAGCGTCGATTCGTATGTTGCCAAAGACAAAATAATTGCAACATATGTTAATTGCGAGGCCTGTCTGGCCGCTCCGGCGCGCCGCGCCGGACATCAGGGAAACTCCCGAGTCGGAATTATGAAAAACAGGTTGTCTAGACAAGTCGCGGTGGCTACACTGCAATCCATCCCGAACTTGTCTAGACAGGATTGCTCACATGATTACGTTGACCCCCGGCCACCTGACCCTTCCGCAACTGCGCAAGATCGCTCGCGAATCCGTGCAGCTCAAGCTCGACCCGGCGAGCTTCGCGAAGATCGACGCGGGCGCGAAGGCCGTCGCCGACATCGCGGCGAAGGGCGAGCCCGCATACGGCATCAACACGGGTTTCGGCCGCCTGGCCAGCACGCACATCCCGCACGACCAGCTCGAGCTGCTGCAGAAGAACCTGGTGCTGTCGCATGCGGTCGGCGTGGGCGAGCCGATGGCGCGCTCGTCGGTGCGTCTCCTGATGGCACTGAAGCTGTCGAGCCTCGGCCGCGGCCACTCCGGCATCCGTCGCGAAGTGATGGACGCGCTGATCACGCTGTTCAACGCCGACGTGCTGCCGCTGATCCCGGTGAAGGGCTCGGTCGGCGCATCGGGCGACCTGGCACCCCTCGCGCACATGTCGGCCGTGCTGCTGGGCGTCGGTGAAGTGTTCATCCGCGGCGAGCGCGCCAGCGCGCTGGACGGTCTGCGCGTCGCGGGCCTCGCGCCGCTGACGCTGCAGGCGAAGGAAGGCCTGGCGCTGCTGAACGGCACGCAGGCGTCGACCGCGCTGGCGCTCGACAACATGTTCGCGATCGAAGACCTGTACCGCACCGCGCTGGTCGCGGGCGCGCTGTCGGTCGACGCGGCAGCCGGCTCGGTGAAGCCGTTCGACGCCCGCATCCACGAACTGCGCGGCCATCAAGGGCAGATCGACGCGGCCGCGTCGTACCGCGACCTGCTCGAAGGCTCGCCGATCAACCAGTCGCACCGCGACTGCGACAAGGTGCAGGATCCGTACAGCCTGCGCTGCCAGCCGCAGGTGATGGGCGCGTGCCTGGACCAGATGCGCCATGCAGCCGACGTGCTGCTGGTCGAAGCGAACGCCGTGTCGGACAACCCGCTGATCTTCCCGGATACCGGCGAAGTGCTGTCGGGCGGCAACTTCCACGCTGAACCCGTCGCATTCGCGGCCGACAACCTCGCGCTCGCCGCGGCGGAAATCGGCGCGCTGGCCGAGCGCCGCATCGCGCTGCTGATCGACGCGACGCTGTCGGGCCTGCCCCCGTTCCTCGTGAAGGACGGCGGCGTGAACTCGGGCTTCATGATCGCCCACGTGACGGCGGCCGCGCTGGCATCGGAAAACAAGACGCTCGCGCACCCGGCGTCGGTCGACTCGCTGCCGACCTCGGCGAACCAGGAAGACCACGTGTCGATGGCGACGTTCGCCGCGCGCAAGCTCGCCGACATCGCGGACAACACGAAGCACATCCTCGCGATCGAACTGCTGGCCGCCGCCCAGGGCGTCGACCTGCGCGCGCCGTACCACACGAGCCCGAAGCTCGCGCCGGTGATGGAAACGATCCGCGGCAAGGTTGCGCACTACGAGCTCGACCACTACTTCGCACCGGACATCGCGGTGATCGCGAAGCTCGTCGGCGAGCGCGCGTTCGCGAAGGTCGCGCCGTTCTCGTTCGCATCGGAACAGTAAGCCCATGAGCGCGCCGGTCTACCAGGAGATCAAGGATTTCATCCTGGGCCGCATTCACGCCGGCGAGTGGGCGGAGGGCGACCAGGTGCCCTCCGAGAACGAACTGGCCCGCGAGTTCAAGGTCGCGCGCATGACCGTCAACCGCGCGTTGCGCGAGTTGACGGCCGAGCAGGTGCTGACGCGCATGAAGGGCGCCGGCACCTACGTCGCGCGGCCGAAGTACGAGTCGACGCTCGTCGCGATCCGCAGCATCTCGGAAGAGGTCGACGCGCGCGGGCATGCGTACCGCGCCAGCGTGCTCGGCCTCGAGACGATCCGCGCCGACGAGGCGCTCGCCGACGAGATGCAGATGGCCGTGCGCGCGAAGCTGTTTTATTCACAGGTGTTGCACTTCGAGAATGACGAACCCGTCCAGCTCGAAGAACGGTGGGTGAATCCGGCGGTCGCGCCGGATTATGCCGAGCAGGATTTTACGAACACGACGCCGAACCTGTACCTGATGCGCGCGGCCCCGCTGCAGCGCGTCGAGTACCGGATCGAAGCGGCGGCTCCGGCGCCCGGGCGGCGCGAGCAGCTGCGGATGGACGACGTCGAGCCGTGTCTGGTTTTACATCGGCGCACCTGGTCGCAGGGCGTCGTCGCCTCGGTGGCGAATCTGTGGCACCCCGGCAGCCGTTATCGCTTCACCGGGCATTTCTGATTCCTATTTGATAGTCATTTTCCTTCGGGAGCAGTCGTCATGAACCATCCGAAACACATCGATCCCCGTCTCGATCCGACCCGCACGATCCGCGCGCCGCGCGGCAGCGAGAAGGTCTGCAAGACCTGGCTGGCCGAAGCGGCCTACCGGATGATCCAGAACAACCTGGATCCGGAAGTCGCCGAGCATCCGCACGCGCTCGTCGTGTACGGCGGCATCGGCCGCGCGGCGCGCAACTGGGAATGCTACGACCAGATCCTCGCGTCGCTGAAGGATCTCGAAGAGAACGAGACGCTGCTGATCCAGTCGGGCAAGCCGGTCGGTGTGTTCCGCACGCACAAGGATGCGCCGCGCGTGCTGCTCGCGAACTCGAACCTGGTGCCGCACTGGGCGACCTGGGATCACTTCCACGAGCTCGACCGCAAGGGCCTGATGATGTACGGCCAGATGACGGCCGGCAGCTGGATCTACATCGGCAGCCAGGGCATCGTGCAGGGCACCTATGAAACCTTCTTCTCGGTCGCGAACCAGCACTTCAACGGCGATCCGTCGGGCCGCTGGATCCTGACGGGCGGCCTCGGCGGTATGGGCGGCGCGCAGCCGCTCGCCGCGACGATGGCCGGCTTCTCGATGATCGCGGTCGAATGCGACGAGACGCGCATCGACTTCCGCCTGAAGACGCGCTACGTCGACAAGAAGGCGACGACGCTCGACGAAGCGCTCGGCATGATCGACGAAGCGAAGCGCACCGGCAAGCCGGTGTCGGTCGGCCTGCTCGGCAACGCGGCCGACGTGTTCGCGGAACTCGTGACGCGCGGTATCACGCCGGACTGCGTGACCGACCAGACGAGCGCGCACGACCCGATCAACGGCTACCTGCCGCAAGGCTGGACCGTCGCGCAATGGCGCGAAGCGCAGAAGGTCGATCCGCAGAGCATCGTGAAGGTCGCGAAGCAGTCGATGGCCGTGCAGGTGCGCGCGATGCTGACGCTGCAGGAGCGCGGCGCCGCCACGCTCGACTACGGCAACAACATCCGCCAGATGGCGCTGGAAATGGGCGTCGAGAACGCATTCGACTTCCCGGGCTTCGTGCCGGCCTATATCCGCCCGCTGTTCTGCGAAGGCAAGGGCCCGTTCCGCTGGGTCGCGCTGTCCGGCGATCCGGAAGACATCTACAAGACCGACCAGAAGGTGAAGGAGCTGATCCCCGACGATCCGCACCTGCACAACTGGCTCGACATGGCGCGTGAGCGCATCGCGTTCCAGGGTCTGCCGGCGCGGATCTGCTGGGTCGGCGTGAAGGATCGCTATCGCCTCGGCCAGGCGTTCAACGAGATGGTGAAGAACGGCGAACTGAAGGCCCCGATCGTGATCGGCCGCGACCACCTCGACACCGGTTCGGTCGCGAGCCCGAACCGCGAGACGGAATCGATGAAGGACGGTTCGGACGCCGTGAGCGACTGGCCGCTGCTGAACGCCCTGCTGAACACCGCAGGCGGCGCATCGTGGGTGTCGCTGCATCATGGCGGCGGCGTCGGCATGGGCTTCTCGCAGCACTCGGGCGTCGTGATCGTCGCCGACGGTACCGCCGAAGCGCACGAGCGTCTCGGCCGCGTGCTGCTGAACGATCCGGCGACGGGCGTGATGCGCCATGCGGATGCCGGCTACGAACTCGCGCAGCAGACGGCCCGCGAAGCCGGCCTGAAGCTGCCGATGCTCGGCCGCTGAGCATGACGGCGCTCGACCAGGCGCCGGTGAGCGTGACGATGATCCGCGCGGCGGATCTCGTCGCGTCGCCGTGGAAGAACGGCGGCGGCGTGACGCGCGAGATCGGTGCATTCCCGCCGGGCGCCGCGCTCGATAGGTTCGCATGGCGCGTGAGCGTCGCGGACGTCGGCGCGGCCGGCCCGTTCTCGCGTTTCGACGGGATCGACCGCACGCTCGTGCTGCTGTCCGGCGCGGGCATGACGCTCGCCGAAGAAGGGGGCGCGCGCCACGTGCTCGACGCGCCGCTCGCGCGTGCGGACTTCGCCGGCGAGACGGCGATCGACGCGACGCTGCACGACGGCGCGACGCGCGACTTCAACCTGATGACGCGCCGTTCGGCCGCGCGCGGGACGCTCGACGTGTGGCCCGAAGGCACGCACCGCGCCGAGCGCGCCGATACCGTGCTGCTGTTCTGCGCGACGGGCGCGGTCGGCGTCGAGATCGACGGCGCGCACTACGCACTGCAGGAAATGGACACGCTGCGGCTCGACGGGCCGCAGCGTGCGTTTGACGTCGTCGTGAGCGGAGGCGGCGCGCTGCTCGCCGTGTCGCTCGCCGTCGGCGAACGAGACTGAACGCATGAAACCGACTGTCTGGCATCACCTGAGGCTGTGTCCGCACGGCCATCCCGACGAGACGATCGACGACGCGGCGATCGCCGTCGACGAAACCGGCACGATCGTGTGGCTCGGCGCGTTGTCCGCGCTGCCGCACGGTTATGCGCACTGGCAGCGGGAAGACCTGCACGGCGCGTGGGTGACGCCGGGCCTCGTCGACTGCCATACGCACCTCGTGTACGGCGGCACGCGGGCCGACGAGTTCGCGCAGCGCCTCGCCGGCGTCAGCTACGAGGAGATCGCGCGGCAGGGCGGCGGGATCGTGTCGACGGTGCGCGCGACGCGCGCGGCCGACGAGACGACGCTGTTCGTGCAGGCCGCCGCGCGCCTGCAGCCGCTGCTCGCCGACGGCGTGACGGCGATCGAGATCAAGTCGGGCTACGGGCTCGACCTCGCGAGCGAGCGCAAGATGCTGCGCGTCGCGCGCCAGCTCGGCGAGCGCTTCCCGGTCACGGTCTACACCACGTTCCTCGGCGCGCACGCGCTGCCGCCGGAATATGCGGGCCGTGCGGATGAATACATCGACGAAGTGTGCGGCCGGATGCTGCCGGCGCTCGCCGACGAAGGCCTGGTCGACGCGGTCGACGTGTTCTGCGAGCGCATCGGCTTTTCGCTCGCGCAGACCGAGCGCGTGTTCGAGGCCGCGACGCGGCGCGGGCTGCCGGTGAAACTGCACGCGGAGCAGTTGTCGAACGCGGGCGGCACCGCGCTTGCCGCGCGTTATCGCGCGCTGTCGGCCGACCACCTCGAATTTCTCGACGAAGCCGGCATCGAGGCGATGAAGGCGGCCGGTACGGTCGCCGTGCTGTTGCCCGGCGCGTATTACTTCATTCGCGAAACGCAATTGCCGCCGATCGAGCTGCTGCGCAAGCATGGCGTGCCGATCGCGCTCGCGACCGATCACAACCCCGGTACCTCGCCGCTCGAATCGCTGCTGCTGACGCTGAACATGGGCTGCACGCTGTTCCGCATGACGGTGCCCGAGGTGCTGCAGGGCGTGACGCGCCATGCGGCCGCGGCGCTCGGTCGCGCCGATCGTCACGGTGCGCTCGAGATCGGCCGCCAGGCCGATTTCGCGGTCTGGTCGGTCGGCTCGCTGTCGGAGCTCGCGTACTGGATCGGCCGGCCGCTGTGCGAGCAGGTCGTGCGCGGCGGCGCGACGGTGTTTCGCCGGATGAACGGCTAGTTTTTGCGGAGGGCCGGACGCGGCGCTGAAGCGTCGGTCCGGTCGATCGCCACGGAGCGGAAGCGGGCGCCGACGCGCCGCCTCCTGCCATCCGGGGCTTGGGACCGGACTGCGCGTTAGCTCGCCGAATCCGGCCAACAAGGACTCACGATGACCGACTCTATGTTGTTCGCAGACCATGCCCGGCTGCCCGATGGCTGGCGCCGCAACGTGCTGCTGCGCTGGGACGCGGCCGGCACGCTGACCGACGTGACGCCCGACACCGACGCGCCGGCCGGCGTCGCGCGCGCGGCCGGGCCCGTGCTGCCCGGCATGCCGAACCTGCATTCGCACGCGTTCCAGCGCGCGATGGCGGGGCTCACCGAATATCGCGCGAATCCCGCCGACAGCTTCTGGAGCTGGCGCGACCTGATGTACCGCTTCGCGCTGAAGATCACGCCCGACGCGCTTGCGGCGATCGCGCGCTGGCTGTACGTCGAGATGCTGAAGTGCGGCTACACGTCGGTCTGCGAATTCCACTACGTGCATCACGCGCAGGACGGCTCACGCTATCCGCAGATCGCGGAACTCGGTGCGCGCGTGGTCGACGCCGCGCGCTCGGCCGGCATCGGCATCACGATGCTGCCCGTGTCGTACCAGTTCGCCGGCTTCGGCAACAAGCCGCCGCGCGACGACCAGCGCCGCTTCATCAATACGCCGGACGGCCTGCTCGAGCTGCTCGACGCGATGCGCCGCGTCGCGCCCGAGCACGGCGGCCTGCGCTATGGCGTCGCCCCGCACTCGCTGCGCGCGGTGTCCGAGAACGGCTTGCGCGTGCTGCTCGAAGGCCTGCCCGACGACGCGCCGGTGCATATCCATATCGCCGAACAGACGGCCGAAGTCGACGATTGCGTGCGCGCCTACGGCGCGCGTCCCGTGCAATGGCTGCTCGATCGTTTCGACGTCGATGCGCGCTGGTGCCTCGTGCACGCGACGCACGTCGATGCGGCCGAAACGGCCGCGCTCGCGAAGCGTCGCGCGGTGGCCGGCCTGTGCCTGACCACCGAGGCGAACCTCGGCGACGGCGTGTTCCCGGCGCTCGACTATCTCGCGCAGGGCGGCGTGATCGGCGTCGGCTCGGACAGCCATGCGTCGGTCGACTGGCGCTCGGAACTGCGCCTGCTCGAATACGGGCAGCGGCTCGTGCATCGCGCGCGCAACGTGCTCGCGAGCGACACGCAGGCGCATGTCGCCGACCGGCTGTTCGACGCGTCGCTCGCGGGCGGCGCGCAGGCGAGCGGGCGGCGCATCGGCGCGCTGCGTGAAGGCTGCCGCGCCGACTGGCTCGTGCTCGATCCCGATCATCCGGCGATCGCGGAGCACGACAGCGCGTCCTGGCTGTCGGGCACGGTGTTCGCCGAGCACGGCGACACGCCGGTGCTCGACGTCTATACCGGCGGCGAGCGCGTCGTGAGCGGCCGCCGCCATCGCGACGAAGCCGCAGCTTATGCCGACTACCGCGCCGCGCTGGCGCAACTGCTGCGCTGAATGCGCGGCATCCGGCGCACGCCGCGCGCGTGCGCCGGCCGACTTTTACGGTGATGCGACATGACTGAACAACCGGCTGTATTCACGCTGAAGCAGGGCACGCTGCCGCTGCTGATCTCGATTCCGCACGCAGGCACCCACATCCCCGACGACATCGCCGCGACGATGACGCCCGACGCGCGCTTCGTCGACGATTGCGACTGGCACCTCGAGCGCCTGTACGGCTTCGCGGCGACGCTCGGCGCGTCGATCCTCGTGCCGTCGCACGCGCGTTACGTCGTCGACCTGAACCGTCCGCCCGACAACGAGAACCTGTATCCGGGGCAGGACACGACCGGGCTCGTGCCGGTCGATACGTTCGACAAGGCGCCGCTGTATCCGGCGGGCGCGCTGCCCGGCAACGACGAGATCATGCGCCGTCGCGACCGCTACTGGCGCCCGTATCACGACGCGCTGCAGGGCGAGATCGCGCGCCTGAAGCGCGAGCACGGCCGCGTGCTCGTGTGGGAAGCGCATTCGATCCGCTCGCACGTGCCGCGCTTCTTCGAGGGCCGCCTGCCGGACTTCAACTTCGGCACGTCGAGCGGCGCGAGCGCCGCGCCGGGCCTTGCCGAGGCGCTGGCCGCATGCGTGAGCGCGCACGGCGGTTATACGGCCGTCGCGAACGGGCGTTTCAAGGGCGGCTACATCACGCGCCACTACGGCGTGCCCGCGACCGGCGTCGAAGCCGTGCAACTGGAGCTGTCGCAGATCACTTACATGGAAGAGACGCGTCCGTATGCGTACGACGAAGCGCGCGCCGCGCGGATCGTGCCGCTGCTGCAGACGCTCGTCGAAACCGCGCTCGCGCATCGCTGATCCGTCGGCGCGTGCGGCGGCACGGCGCGATGTCGCGCCACGGCCGGCCGGCTGGCAAGGCGCACATTGGTGCATCGCACAAAACGGCATCGACCCGAGCGGTCGATGCCGTTTTTTCGTCTGATCTATGTCGGGATCGGTACCTGAAAATTTGACGCAATTTTTAGGTGATATAAGCTGAATGTCAGGAAGTCGTCACGCGCGCCCCGGCCGCGACAGCGTCGATCAGCGCCGCACCGCGCCGGAATCCGTTGCGAGACACCTTGCCGACGTGTCGTCGCGCGGCATTGCCGCCCCCGCTTCATCGCGACACGTGTCCTGCCTTCATCAGTCAGTCGAGTACGATCGTGAAAGCCGCCAGCCCTTCGATACGCCGGACCCGAAGTCCGTCGGCGGGCGCGCCGCCTCAGGCCGGGCCGATCCGGCATGCTGATCGCGGCACGCGCGCCGCCCCCATACGCGAGCCCCGCTTCTTCGCTGTGCCCCATCGCGGCCTGCGCCGCTTCAATGTCGTCACCGCACACGTGTTCAGCGCGGTGCAGTGCGACGGCAGCGCTTCATTGTTGCCCTAGCGTCCTTTTCCGCTTTCGCGTCGGATCGCACCGCCTGCTGCCGCACCGTCCGAGCGGCACGATCGCGCGTGGACGCGTGCAGCGCCATCGCGGGCCGCCATCGTCCTGCGCGTCCGCACGCGTCGCGCATTTATCGCGGAGGCGATCATGCGACCGCGCCCGCTCGTAGCCGTCACCGCCGATCGCGTCATGCGCGGCGCCCATCCGAACCACACGGCCGGGGAGAAGTATCTCGTCGCGCTGGTCGACGGTGCCGGCGCGCTGGCGTTCGTGCTGCCCGCGCTGGGTGCGCGGCAGCCGGTCGACGCGATCGTCGCGGCGATCGACGGGCTGCTGATGACCGGCAGTTATTCGAACGTCGAGCCGCATCACTACGGCGGCCTGGCGAGCGCGCCCGATACCCTGCACGATCCCGCGCGCGATGCGACCGCGCTGCCGCTGATCCGAGCGGCGATCGATGCGGGCGTGCCGGTGCTCGCGATCTGCCGCGGCATGCAGGAGCTGAACGTCGCGTATGGCGGCACCTTGCATCAGCGGCTGCATGCGAGCGCGGGCTTCGACGATCATCGCGAGCGCGACGGCGATCCGCTCGAGCGGCAGTACGGCCCCGCGCACCGCGTGCAGTTCGCGCCGGGCGGGCTGCTGCAACGGATCGCGCACGGCGCGCACGACGCGATGGTCAATTCGTTGCACGACCAGGGTATCGCGCGGCTCGGCGCGGGCCTCGCGGTCGAGGCGAGCGCGCCCGACGGGCTGATCGAGGCCGTGAGCGTGCGCGGCGCGCGCGCGTTCGCGCTCGGCGTGCAGTGGCATCCCGAATGGCGCCACGCGGAGCAACCGCTGTCGCGCGACATCTTTACGGCATTCGGCGCGGCGTGCCGCGCGCGCATGACACACCGCATTTATGCGGCCGGCGGCACCATGCCGTCGCCGGCTGCATCCGACATCGACTGAACGAGGCCGATCATGCAACCCGAACTGAGCGAATTCCTGCGCCAGCACCGCATCACCGAAGTCGAGGCGATCATTCCCGACATGGCCGGCATCGCGCGCGGCAAGATCATTCCGCGCAACAAATTCGAGTCCGGCGAATCGATGCGCCTGCCGCAGGCCGTGATGGTGCAGACCGTCACCGGCGACTATCCGGAGGACGGCACGCTGACCGGCGTGACCGATCCCGACATGGTGTGCGTGCCCGATCCGTCGACGATCTGCCTGATTCCGTGGGCCGTCGACCCGACCGCGCAGGTGATCCACGATTGCGTGCATTTCGACGGTTCGCCGGTCGAGATCTCGCCGCGCTACGTGCTGCGCCGCGTGCTCGACCTGTACAAGGAAAAGGGCTGGAAGCCCGTGGTCGCGCCTGAACTCGAGTTCTATCTGGTCGACATGAACGCCGACCCCGACCTGCCGCTGCGTCCGCCGGTCGGGCGCACGGGGCGGGCGGAAACCGGCCGTCAGTCGTATTCGATCGAGGCCGTCAACGAGTTCGATCCGCTGTTCGAGGACATCTACGAATACTGCGAGATGCAGGGCCTCGACATCGAGACGCTGATCCACGAGGTCGGCGCCGCGCAGATGGAGATCAACTTCGTGCACGGCGACGCGCTGTCGCTCGCCGACCAGGTGTTCCTGTTCAAGCGCACGGTGCGCGAGGCGGCGCTGCGCCACAACATGTATGCGACGTTCATGGCCAAGCCGATGGAAAACGAGCCGGGCTCCGCGATGCATATCCACCAGAGCCTCGCCGATGTGCACACCGGCCGCAACCTGTTCGCCGACGACGGCGGCGTCGTGTCGCCGATGTTCCAAAGCTATCTTGCGGGCCTGCAGAAATATACGCCCGCGCTGATGCCGATCTTCGCACCGTACATCAACTCGTATCGCCGCCTGTCGCGCTTCATGGCCGCGCCGATCAACGTGCAGTGGGGCTACGACAACCGTACGGTCGGCTTTCGCATCCCGCAGTCGACGCCGGTCGCGCGGCGCATCGAGAACCGGATTCCGGGCGTCGACTGCAATCCGTACCTCGCGTTCGCGGCGACGCTCGCCGCCGGTTATCTCGGCCTCACGCAGCAGCTCGCGCCGACCGAACCGATCGCGTCCGACGGCTACGACCTGCCGTACCAGCTGCCGCGCAACCTCGAGGAAGGCATCTCGCTGATGGCGGCGTGCACGCCGCTCGCCGGCATTCTCGGTGACAAGTTCGTGAAGGCGTACCTGGCGCTGAAGGAAACCGAATACGAAGCGTTCTTCCGCGTGATCAGTTCGTGGGAACGTCGCCATCTGCTGCTGCACGTGTGAGCGTGCGCACGACCGCATCAAGGAACGACGGAGGAAACATGACTTACCGTAACGAACCCGCGTGGATCCAGCCCACCGCGCCGGCCACCGCACCGCGCACGACGCAAGCACACTCGACCGCCGAATACCGCGCGCTCGACGCCGCGCATCACATCCATCCGTTCTCGGACATGGGTGCGCTCAATCGCGCGGGCAGCCGCGTGATCGTGAAGGCCGACGGCGTCTA
>NZ_QTQH01000031.1:0-58199 GCF_003853805.1 Burkholderia sp. Bp8994 | reverse complement strand
TTCGTCGAGCGGGCCGACAACACCGCGCGGATCCTCGACGTGAAATACCACCTGCTGCTGCCGTCGGTGTCGCACGTAGGCACGATCCTCGATACCAACCACTGGGAATCGATCCTGCGGTCGGTCGAGGCGAACAACTCGTACCGCTGGGTGTACGGTGTGCAGTACAAGCCGCTGAACATCGCGGACTACCTGGTCCTGAACGGCCGCATGCCGCGCTCGCTGCGCTATTGCTACGGACGCGTCATGTCGAGTCTCAACTTGCTCGTGAAAGAACATGGCATCGCTCACGCGTGCCACGGCACCGCCGCACAGACGCTCACGATGCTTTCCGACAGTACGATCGAACGAGTCTTCAAGAACGGCCTGCACGAGTTCCTGACCGGCTTCATTCGGCGCAACCAGCGACTGGGGCTCGAAATCGCCCAGGCCTACAACTTCGATTGAGCACTGCAATGCATATCGGGATCACCCATACCCTGCGTTATACCGTCGACGAGCCGTTGCAGCTGGCATTGCGGCGCCTTCGACTGCGACCGTCGTCGAATCCCGGTCAGACGGTCGGGCACTGGGAATTGCTTGCAAACGACATGCAGCCGGCATTGTCGTACATCGACGGATTTGGCAACCATGTCGACCTTGTGTGTCACTCAAACGATCACAAGGAGATCGTCATCGTTTCACGCGGCGAAGTGACGACGCACAACAAGGATGGTGTGATCGGCACTGCAGACGATCGTACGAATCCGTGGCTGTTCCTGCGCGAGTCGCCTCTCACGCGTCCCGGAGACTCGCTGATGGAGCTTGCCTCCGCCCTGAAGAGCACGCAAAACCGTCTTCTGCAACTACACGAGTTGATGGACATCGTGCACGATCGTCTCGCACCCGGGCCGGAGAATTGCGACGACGCCACCGATGCAGAAGCTGCGTGGATCAGTTCCCACGGGACCTGTCGCGATCATGCTCATGTATTCATCGCGGTGGCGCGTCGGCTCGGCATTCCCGCGCGCTTCACTTCCGGCTATCTGATAGGCGACGACGGAATCCAGGCAATCGATCATGCGTGGGCTGAAGTCTACGTCGACCATCTCGGTTGGATCGGCTTCGATCCGGCGAACAATCTCTGTCCCGACGAACACTACGTGAAACTGGCGACTGGCATCGACGCTTGCGGCGCCGCGCCGGTCACCTGCATCCAGTCGAACTCGGGCGCTGAAACGCTGACCGCCGAGATTGCGGTCACACTGTCGGCTCGCTGAGTCGATCGACGGAAATTTCAGTACTCGCCCGATGACGCAAACGACCCGCAGCCTGCTATCGGGCTGCGACTTGCCGGATTCGATCGATGCTATCGACTGCTATCGCGCTCGCGCGCTAGACAAGGGTCTCGACATTCTCGAACGCCTGGCGTCGGCTACCGGTTGTGACGCGCCTTGCCCCAGTGAGCAGGACCAACGCGCTGCTTCGCTATTCAGCGAGCGAGCGACGAAGCAAATGACGTCAGAACAAGAGCCCCAGCATTGCCGCCTTGACCGCGGCCTCGGTCTTGTTGGCCGAATTCAATTTGCGCATTGCATTGACGAGGTGAAATTTCACGGTCCGTTCGACGCCATGCCATGGCGCCGCCAGCGCTCCATCGGTTCGATGGTGAGTCGCGGGCCGATCCAGCCGTGCGCCAGACGTGCTGTCCGCCCCCTCAGCCTCGCGCACCACGCCTGGATCCGCCGCAGGCGCAAATGTCGGCACGCGCTCGTGCCGATCCGGTTGGCCTTGCGCAACGTCGTTGCCAAGTGGACAGGCTCCCGGCACGCCTGGAGAAGCGTGATGCCGCAGCTTGCATTGCTTTGCCCGGAACGACTCAGCATCGGAGTCTGAGTTTTAACCCGCCTCACACACGAAATTCCGGATACCTCCCATACCAAATCACCCCGGCCGCCGTGCTGGCCGTGGCCGAGCGCTCATCTGTTCGTCGTCCTGCTGGAGCGGACGCCATTGGGGCAATTGGAGCAGCCCTGAAAACACCGGGAATATGGCCGGCATGTGTGCAGCGAGTGTGCACACCAGCCATCTCGCCGTCGCGCGTCGCGACAGCCGATCAGAGGTCGGCATGGCCGCGTCGGCGAGCGAATGGGACAGGAACTGAAATCAAAAAAGGCCCCGACAATGGCCGTGAAACTTGCCGGGGCTAACGAACCATGCAAATTGCATGGGACGAGGAAGTATCGCGTCCATCGTATAGCCGCCAATGATTGAGCAGCACCACCGAGTTCCGACGAATTCTCATCGGGTTCAGCCAAGATCCTGCTCGAGGAACGCGGATGTCCTCCACCGGCAAGCTTAAAAAATGCAAAGGCGTTTTGACCGCTGCCCCGCTCGCTGTTTTCGAGGTATCAATCCGTGCGCTTGTGTTGCGGTAGGACCCACAGCATCCGACCGACCGCTTCAGCCTGATTCCGCGAGTGGGTCTTTTCATAGATCGCACGCAACTGGCTGCGAACCGTCGCAAGCGACACGCCGGCGCTCGCCGCACATTCGTCGGGCGTCTTGCCGCTGATCAACGCTTCCGCGACCGCGGCTTCGGCGCTCGACAAGCCGAACGATTGCCGCAGCTGTTGTGCGACGACGAGCGGGGCGCCGCTGCGTCGCCTGACCGTGATCAGTATCGTCGCATCGCCGAACGTGGCATGGAGCGCCTGTCCGGACAATGCCGCGATGCCGAGAAAAATCTCGTGCGCCGCGGCCAACGTGCCGGACAGGGCAAGACTCTCGCTCTTGCGGGTCTTCGCGACGCGCGCCAGCGCCGCCTTGAGTGCCTCGTTCTGGGGCGCGCTCGTCGCGCTCAGGTGCCCGTTCTCGAGCTTGAGGCAGGTGGTGGCGCGCAGCATCGACTCGGCCGCCTGGTTGACGAACTGGACGCGCGCGTGCCGGTCGAGCGCAAAGACGGCGAGGCCCAGCTCCTCCATCAGTTCGGCGCCGAGCGTGGCGTCGCGATGCAGCACTCGCGCGTCTTGCCACAGGTTGATCGAGCGCTGCAGATGCCCGGCCATACCGGTCAGGGTCGCGCGTTCTTCTGAAGAATAGGGTGTGCGGCCGTGCGCGCGCAGTAACCCGAGCAGAATGTTGTCGCTGCCGGGGCGCGCGAAGCGAATCCCCATCAGGTAGCGAAATCCAGACGGAATCTGATAGTCCTGGAAGAACTCGCTGCGTTCGACGTCGCGCTCGGTCAGGTGATCCTGACAACAAACGAATTCGCCGAGCGGTGCGTTCTCGACGAAGCCGCGGCGCGGATCGAGCGCGCCGTAATACTGATCGTAGAGCGCGATGATCTCGTCGAATTCCGCGCGCGGCGAATAGATCGAGAATTTCGGGGCATTGCGCGCGACGTCCCAACTGAACATGTGAAATACGTCTGCGCCGAGCGATTCGGATACCCGGTGAAAAACTTCCAGAAAACCGTCCGGATGCAGCGCGGCCTCATAGAGGTCCCCGATGAGTTGGTCTCGTTGCATGTGTTCACCCCGTCGCTTCGCGATCTTCGTATTCTGATTTTGTCTGACGATATTGCTTCGAATACCGAATTTTTTTCAGGCTAACACAGGTTATTTGCATTTCATGCCCTGTTATTTCCCGATTTTCATTCACCTGAATGATGATCGAGCAAATCGTCTTTGCGAGAATCCTCGCCATTCAGCGTGCACGGGCAATGTATGTGACACGCATCAACCAGAAGGGGCTCGGGGGAAACGCAATGAAACTCACACCTGTCGTATCCGGTATTGCAGTGCTTGTCCTGTCGGCTTGTGGCGGCGGCAGCGATTCCTCCTCGCCACCCGCACCGCCCGCCGCGCAGACGGTCAGCGGGGTCGCGGCCGCCGGCGCCGCGATGCAGGCCGCCACCGTGAAACTGGTCGATGCGACCGGCAAAGCGGTCGACTGCCCGGCCGATGCGTCGACCGGCGCGTTTCAATGCACGGTGACCGGCCTGACCGCGCCTTTCGCGTTGTCCGCATACGGCAACGTCGCCGACTCGCAGGCCACGCTGATCGCACTCAGCGCCACGGCCGGCACGCAGACGATCAACATCACGCCGATCACGAACGCGATTGCCGCCACGATCGTCGGCGACAACCCGACCAAGCTGCTGGCCGATACCGGTTTGCTGCAAAGCAAGGTCACGGCCCAGGCCGTCGCCAGCACGGTGCAAGCCTATTCGTCGGCGCTGGCCGACCTGCTGGCCGCCACCGGCAATGCGGGCGTCGACCTGATTTCCGGCCCGTTGACGGCGGGCGCGCCGGGTCTCGACCGGCTGCTCGACCAGATCAAGATCAACGTCCTGCCGGATGGCGGCGTCCAGATCAGCTCGGTGGCGGGCGCGTCCAGCGATACGCCGGTGCAGCTTCAGCTCGCGCCCGGCGTCGCGCCGCAGGCGAGCGACAAGGCCAGCCTGCCGGCCGCCGCGACCATCAATGGCGCGGTGGTGTCGAACCTGCCGAGCGCCAGCGATCTGGCGGCATTGCAGAGCGCGCTCAACCAGTGCTTCGCCGGTTCGACCGGCGCTGCGCGCACGGGCGGCAGCGTATCGGCATGCGGCCGGATCTTCGTCGACGACGTCGCGTCCGGCGCACTGAATGCAGGCGTGCCTTCCGCGTACCTCAACAACGGGATGTCGGTCGACCAGGAGTTCGGCGCGCCGGCAGGCGGCACGCCGGGCATCGTGGCCGACGATGCGATGAACAACGCGAGCTTCAGCTTGCCGGAAGTCATCCGCGTCGTTGCCAGCGACACGATGTGGGTCAAGCTCGCGTGGACGCGCAGCGACGGGATTCGCGACGGCATGCAGCAGCATGTACAGCTCGCGGTGCGGGCGGGCAGTCTCGCGAACGGCGATACCGGCTGGCGCGTGGTCGGCAATCAGCGCGCGGTGCTGAGCAAGGTCAATGCGAACGCACAGAAGTGGGACTGGCTGAATCCGGCCAATCCGTCGACGGGGACCAACGCGTTCGTCGATTCGCTCAACCTGCAGGTGGGTGCCGTCGACGCGGCCGGCACCGCGGTGGACTTCGCGATCGTCAACGGCCCCGGCTTGCGCAACGGCGTGTTTCTCCAGCCGTCGAGCGGGACCTGCGACACGCTGAACATCCGCGCGCAGATCGCAAGCGGGCAGACGCCGGCGCAACTCGCCGCACTGGCGAAGAACCCGCAGTGCCGCAACAACTTCCGTCTGGCCGGCGTCGCGCAGGACCCGGCCAACCAGGGCCTGTTCACGTGGCCCGGCGACGCGCCGCGCAACAATACCGCATGGGCGAAGCCGCAACTGAGCACCGCGGAGCTGGCCGACATCAAGCCGTTCAGCGCCTATACGATCGACATCTACCAGAACGGCAACACGTCGACGCCGGCCCGGCACTACACGGTCCGGCTGCGTACGCCGTCGCCGTCGCCCGACGCGCTGCGCCAGTACGCGTGGCACGATCTGGCGCAGTCCACGCGCGACAAGCTGACGCCGGGCTCCGCCAACACGTTCGCGGGCGGCGCGACCTTCCCGCTGGGCTGGACGTCGAAATCGGGTCTGCCGTTCGTCAAACGCGGCAACGTGCAGATTCGCGCAACCGCGGCCGGGCAGCCGGCGGCGACGTTCGTCAACGGTTCGGCATCGGCGTCGCCGGTCCAGCCGGGCGCCTCGGTCACGCTCAACGTGCCGGGCGACCAGGGCGTCGCGTTCCCGTCGGTGGCCGGCTGGACGGGCAGCGCGGACTTCTCGTTCGTGAACTTGAGCTGGTCCGATCCGGTCGACACGCTCTTCACCGAGGCCTTCGAGTACGACCGGTAACAGGCAGCCGGGTGAATGCGTCCGGCGAGCGCATGGCCGGCGGGGCGATTCGTCGTCCCGTCGGCGGGCAACGATCGACCTGGCCGAGCGCGACGTGTTTTCGTTCGACGGAGAACGCCGCGACCGGATCGTGGGCGGCGTGCCGGCGAGAATCGGTTCGGCCTGACGCGCGGCGGCGGCGCCGACAACCGACAGGCTGCCGATCGTGTCAAATCGAACCGGACGAGATACTGCGTGACGACGGATGCCGCCGATCATGCTCGCCCGTTACGTTCCTGCACCCGGCGGCACCGTGCCGGCCTGTTTTGCCACGCTCCCGGCTTCCATCACGCGCAGCACCGGCCGGCCGCCGACATCCTTCAGCGGGAAATACGAGCGATGCGTGCCCGGATCGACAGCGACGACGTGCGCGTTCGGCCCGAGCCGGCCTTCGCCGATCTTGGCAACGTTCCGGCCCCGGACGCTGAACATCGAAACGATGCCGGCTTCACCGGCAACATACAGCACGTCCGACGCCGAATCGAACGCGAGCACATCCGGGCCGCCGCCGATGTCGAATGCCCGGACGACGTGCCGTGCGCGCATATCGAAGACGAGGAGCGCGTCGTTGTCCTCGCACGCGATGAAGGCGAGGCCGGCGCGCGGCTCGATCAGCAACCCGTGATTGCCTTTCGCACCCGGCAAGTCGAACCGGTCGACGACACGGTCCGTCGCCGGATCGATTTCGACGAGCTGGCGCCGCGTCTGAACGTTCACGAAGATGTGTCGGGAAACCGGGTCGTACTGCGTGTTGCCGGCCTCGCCGTCGAGCGGGATCGTCGCGACGCGCCGGTTGCTGCGGACATCGATGACCGTCTCCGTTTTTCCGTATTCATCGGATACGTACAGCTTGTGCAGGTCGGCCGCATAGGCCATGCCGTCGGGATAATGCCCGCCCGGCATGCGCGCGACGATTTTCAGCGTCGCGGCGTCGATCGCGACGATCTCGTCGGAGCCGGTCGCAGACGCGTAGATGCGCGACAGCGCCGGCACGGCAAGCACGCCATGTACCGACGATACGTCCGCGATCCGGGCGGTCACGCGCGATGCATGCGTATCGAAAACGATCACTTCGCCGTCGCCGAGGTGAGCGATGAAGAGCAGGTTGCGGCTCGGGTCCAGGCTTGCGTAGTCGAGTCGTGTCGCGCGGCCCGGCAACGCGATGTCCGCGACATGCTTCAGCGGCAGGGCGCCGGTCGAGGCGCCTTCGCCCGCGGCGAAGACCCGGTGAATCGGCAGGCCCGACGTGCCGAGCCCGCCTAATAGCGCGACGAGCAGCGGCAGGCCGTAGCGCCAGCGTCCAGGATCCTTCATGATTGCCTCCCGCGACGGCCGCCACCACATTGGCGCGGCGGCATCGCTTTGCATGGTTCCCCGCTCGTTCGCTGTTCGGCCGTGGCCGCGATTACCGTGCCCGGCCGTCGTCCGGTTCGACGTGGCGAAACGCTGCGAGCAGCGAAAGGTCGTACGCGATCTTCAGCGCGCCGCATGCGACCAGCGGCGCACCGAGCCAGCCGAGGCCGAACAGGCCGCCGGCCAAGGTCGGCGCGACAGCGGCCGCGAGGCTGCGCGGGACGGATGTAAAGCTGGCCGCTGCCGGTCGCTCCGCTGGCGTGACGACCGCCATCACATAGGCGGTTCGGGTCGGGACATCCATTTGCGACAGCGCGCTTCGCATCAGCAACAGTGTCAACGTCAGCGGCAACGACGGCGCGAGCGCGGCGCCGATCAGGCAGACGCTCGACGGAATATGCGTGAACACCATCGTGTTCAGCAGGCCGATCCTGCGCGACAGCGGCGCGGCCGCGAGCTGCGAGCCGGCCGAGAGCAGGCCCGCCCAGAAGAAGAACTGGCCGGCCGCGGCGATCGAGAGCCCGAAGCGCTGCATCAACCACAGCGACAGCAGCGAGTTGACGACGAGACCGCCCGCGAATGCGTCGACGCTGAACAGCATCGCCAGCCGCACGACGATCGGGCGTGACGGGCCGAGCGGCGGCGCTGCCTGCGCCGCGCGAACTGCCTGGCGCGGCAGCCGCCGATACAGCATGCAGACGACGACACCCGTGGCCGCATAGACCAGAAACATGCCGCGCATCGCGCCCAGCGTCGAGATTCCGGTATGTGACGCAACCGCGATCGGCAGGCCGGCCGCGAGGGATCCGAGCGCTGCCGATACGGCGCCGACGAGGCTGTAGCGGGCGAACAGCGCCGTGCGAGCGTCGCCGTCGGCGGCTTGCGCCAGGCGCGACTGTTCGAGCGGCAGAAACAGGCTGACGTCGCCGGAACTCGGATTGAGCGTGCCGGCGAAGGCGATGACGAACAGCGGCCACAATGTGGAGACGCTCGCGAAGCCGATGCCCGTCGCCGCCATCAATGCCGCCGCGAGCGTCAGCATGCGGCGCTGCGTGAAGCGGCTCGCGAGCATGCCGACCGCGATCGTCGCGATGGCGGAACCCGTCAACGTCGTGGTACCGATCAGGCCGACATCCAGTTGCGACAGCCCGAGCGACAGCAGATACGCGGGCAGCAGCACGGCAATGAATCCATCGCAGAAACCGCGCATGCCGCGGCTGGCGAGGATGAGCCATGCGGCCTCGTCCGCGCCCGCCGGCAGCATCCGGCTGGCGAGCGTCGACGCGCGGCGGCTGCTAGGGACGTGCATCACGCCGGCACCACGCGTAGAGCGCGTCGTACATCACCATGCCGTGCCGCAGTTGCTCGTGATCGTCGGCGAAGTGTCCGGACAGGCCGATCGAGATCGCGTACAGCCCGGCCGATTCCGGCGCGAGATCGAGCCGTCCGGTATCGGCGCCGCGCACGATCGCGGCGAGCTTGAGCAGCGCCGGGGCGTCGAGCCGGTAGCGGTCGAGAAACGCATCGAAGCTGCAGCGTTCACCATGATGGCCCAGCTCGACGCCCGGCACGTCATAGGGCACCGCGCCCGTTTCGTCCGCCAGTCGCAGGACGTCCGGACCCGGGACGTAGAGAAATTCCGGCGCATCGTCGATGAACCGCGCAATCAGCCACGGACATGCGATGCGGTCGACCTTCGGCCGTTCGCGCGTAATCCATTTCACGGCACGCCTCCTGTATGGCGGACGAACGTCGTCCGATGCGTCACGGCCGCCTCCCGGCAATGCGGCTCAATGATGGAGCAGCGGGTAGGCCACGAGCCCGACGAGCGCGGCAGCCGTGACGACGACCGGCTCCTGCAACTTCTTGAAACGCCACAACAGCAGCACGGTCGCGACCGCGAGCAGCGCGGTCGGCAGGTCGACGATCGAGCGTTTCGCGATGACGAGGACGGAGCCGGTGATCGCCCCGACGGCTGCGGCGGTGATGCCGTCGACGAACGCCTTGACGCCCGGACGGTGCCCGTACTTCTTCACGTAAGGTGCGGGGATGACCGTGAACAGATAGCAAGGCAGGAACGTGCCGAGTGCGGCGACGAGTGCGCCCGGGAAGCCCGCCACGAGATACCCGATGAAGCCGACCGTGATCACGACCGGGCCGGGCGTGATCATCGCGACCGCCACGGCATCCACGAACTGCTTGTCGTTCAGCCAGTGATGTTCGGTGACGACGCCGCCATAAAGGAACGGCACGATCGCCAGCCCGGAGCCGAACACGAACGCGCCGGCCTTCATGAAGAACGCGCCGATCTGAACGAGCTGCGGCAGGTCGATGCCGCTCAATATGCCGCTGGCTGCCGGCAGGTTGGCGGCGGCAACCGCGTTCAGCCCGCCGCGCTGCAGCCACTTGGGCGGCGCACGCCACAGCCAGCCGATCAGGCCCGCGACCACGAACAGCCACGCGATTTCCGATTCCGTGATGAAGGTCACGGCGGCAAGCGTGACGAAGATCGCCCAGAGCAGCTTGTCGTGGCCGACGGTTTTCGTCGTGAGCTTGTAGGCGCTCATCGCGATGATGCCGACCACCGCGGCGCCGACGCCGTAGAAGACGGCCTGCATCCAGGACAGCCCGCCGAAATGTGAGTACGCGAAGCCGAGCGCAACCACCATCAGGAACGACGGCAGCACGAACGCGAAGCCGACGAGCGTCGCACCGAGCAGGCGGTAGTGCACGAAGCCCAGATAGATCGCGAGCTGGGCCGCCATCGGCCCCGGTGCGAGCTGGGCCAGCGTGAGCCCTTCCTTGTAGTCGGCTTCCGTGATCCAGCCGCGACGCTCGACCAGGTCGCGACGCATGTAGCCTGCGAGCGCGACCGGCCCGCCGAAGCCGAACGTGCCGAGACGCAGCATGTAGGCGACCAGCTGGCCAAGTGTGTAGGTCGGTTCGGTGGTGGCGATGGAGGTGGTCATGATCTGGCCGCGGTTTGGTTTTTGCCGTTCGACGTGAAGTGTGCGTACAGGGCGTCGAGCACGGCGCCCATCTGCTCGAGCAACCGGTCGTCGTTCTCTGCCTGCTGGCGCGTGCCGGCCATCACGGCCTCGAAGCCGATCGCTTCGGGCGCCGCGGGGCCGCCCACGTCGAGCGCATGCACGATGTCGCCGAGCCGCATCAGCGCGGGGTCGTTGTCGAGCCCGAAACTCGCCAGCAGCACCTCGAACGTCACGCGCTCGCCGACATGCGTAAACGTCGCGCCGTCGAAATCGAAGCCCAGCGCGTCGGCCGGGCAATCCGCCGGCGACGCGAGCCAGACGAAGCGGGCGCGTGCGTCGATGAAGCGGCGGATCAGCCAGGCACTGGCGACGCGATCGACCCACATCCGCTGCCGCGTCGCCCAGGTGCGGCCCAGAAATTCGCCGATCGCCAGCGGCCGGATCGCGCGGTCCGCGGCGTGCGGTTCGCCCGGCGACAGCACGGTGTCGACCAGCGCGACGAAATCCTGCAGCGCGACTTCGGCGCGGGTGGCCGAGTCGCCCGGGAAATAGTCGATCGCACGGATGGCGTCGAAATCCTTGCGCATGCGGCGCAGCAAGCGCGTCAGTTCGGAGGCCGACTGTCCGGCGAGGGTCTTGCGGGCGTCCGCAAGGGCCTGGATAAAGGCGGCGTCGTCTTCCCCGCGATCGAAGAGCGCGCGGAATTCCCGCTCCTGCGACGCATCGAGACTCGGCGCGCGCAACAGGTGAGCGCTGCCGCCGCTGTCGGCAATCGCGTCCGCGAGCTCGCCCAGCATCCGTTCATGCGCTTCCGACTGGGGCAGCAGGTAGACGCCGTCGCGCAGCACCGCGCAGCCTTTTGCCTTGAGCGCGCGCCAGAACCGCATGCGAGCCGTCGCGTTCTGCGTGGGAAGGGTCAGCACGAGGAGCGACCATGTCGTAAGTGGATTCATGTAGCAAATGCTACTCATGCGTTACGAGTTCTACAAGTTAACTTTGGCGGCTGCTGCGGTGACTGGCGGCCGGGCGGCCTGCGAGGCGCGCGTCATTCGTCTGGTTTTTCCGGGAAAATACCCCCTCCCCCTATATGGAAACGCGATTTGATATATAGTCCCCCCCGGTATATGAAGGGACCACCATGAGCCACACCATCCAGGAAAAGCAGAAGCTGCTGAACCGTGTCCGCCGGATCAAAGGGCAGGTCGAAGCGATCGAACGCGCGCTCGAGGACGAGCGCGGTTGCAACGAAATCCTCCGCCTCATCACGAGCGGTCGCGGCGCAATGAACGGCCTGCTCGCGGTCGTGCTCGAGGATCACATCCGCAGCCATCTGGTCGACGCCGAAGGTCACGACGACGAAGGCAGCGCGACCGAACAGCTGATCGAAGTCGTGCACAGCTACTTCAAGTAACCGGAGGCGGAATGAACAGCTTCAGCAACGACGCATTCGGCGCAGGGCACGACCACATCTTTCTCGGCGCCGCGCACGAGCAGAACGAACGCCGGACCTGGATGGTCATCGCGCTGTGCGCGGCGATGATGGTGGCGGAGATCGTCGGCGGGTCACTGTTCGGTTCGCTGGCACTGATCGCGGACGGCCTGCACATGTCGACGCACGCGGGCGCGATGCTGATCGCCGCGCTCGCCTATACCTATGCGCGCAAGCATGCGCGCGACCCGCGCTTCGTGTTCGGCACGGGCAAGCTCGGCGATCTCGCGGGTTTCACGAGCGCGATCGTGCTCGCGATGATCGCGCTGCTGATCGGGTACGAGGCGGTCGCACGCCTGCTCGCACCGGTCCCGATTCATTTCGGCGAGGCGATTCCGATCGCGGTTGCCGGCTTGCTCGTCAACATCGCGAGCGTGTGGCTGCTGAGCGGCGACCATCATGGCCACGGTCATGGTCATCATCACGGGCATCATCACGGGCATGGTCATGACGATCACGACGATCACGCGCACGACCACGAAGCGGAAGCGCGCCAGATCTTCGATCGGCAGGGCGTATTCGTCGTGTCGGTGTTCGAGGAAGGCGTCCCGCCGGTGTTCCGCGTCGCGCCTGCGACGCACGAGACGAAGCTCGTCGATGCGAGCGCGGTGTCGGTGACGACGATCCGCCCGGACGGCAGCCGTCAGGCGTTCGCGATGCAAAGTCGCGGCGGCTATCTGGAGTCGACCGAAGCCATTCCCGAGCCGCATGAATTCAACGCGATCGTCCGGCTGAACGGCCGCGAGCACGAACTGGCGTTCGAGGAGCACGACCACGGCACGTCCGCGGCGGCGGCGCGCGATCACAACATGCGCTCCGCGTACATCCACGTGATCGCCGACGCGGCCGTCTCCGTCCTGACGATCGTCGGGCTGCTGCTCGCGCGGGCGTTCGGCTGGGTCTGGATGGATCCGCTGGCCGGCATCATCGGCGCGCTGGTGATCGCGAACTGGTCGTACGGCCTGATGCGCGATACGGGCGGGATCCTGCTCGACATGAATTCGGATCGCCGCCTGACGGACAACGTGCGCGGTGCGATCGAAGGCACGGGCGACCGGGTCGGCGACCTGCATGTGTGGCGGCTCGGGCCGGGACACATGAGCGCGGTCGTGTCGGTGGTGACAGACGATCCGAAGCGCGATGCGCGCTTCTATCACGGCGTGCTGCAGCGGTTCAGGAACCTGTCGCACGTGACCGTCGAAGTCGTGCCCGCGACGCGAGGGCGATGAGCATGGCGGTCAAGTCCCCTTGCGTCGACGTGTGTTCGTTCGACGGTCGCACCGGCTATTGCGTGGCATGCCTGCGAACGCGCGACGAAGCGCGCGACTGGAAGAAGATGACGGATCACCGGCGCCATCAGATCGTGAACGACCGCGCGCGGCGGCATGCGAAGCTGACGCGGGCTTGAGGTCGAGGTATGCGCGAAGTCGCGCGTACGGCCGCAGCAGATCGAACGCGCGGCGGACGGGACGGAGGATCGGGGCGATGCGCGTGCCGACCGCGTCGCTTGCATCAACCGGTCCCGCCACGCCGGTGCATGCCCGACGAACGCGTTTGCCGGACGATGTACGCCGTCCGCGTGCCGTCACGCGGATCAGGACGCTCGTGATCCGGTATTGCCGAGGCGGCGGTCGGTGACGGATCGTCGATCCGCCCGGCACGCCTCGTCGGGACTGCGCCGCTTCTACATCTCGTATCGCAACGTCGCCATGACGCTGCGCGGCGCCCCCGGCATGTTGAGGTTCGGGTTCGAGCCGTGGGCCGACACGATGTAGCCCTTGTTGAACAGGTTGTAGAGGTTCAACTGGAGCGACATCGGCCCGTGCGCATACCAGGCCATCATGTCGGCCGTCACGTAACCCGGCAGCGTCACCGTGTTCTGCGGATCGGCCATGCGCGCGCCGACGAGGTTCAGGCCGCCGCCAACGCCGAAGCCGCTGCCGAGATTCTTGGTGAGCCACAGGTTGCCGGAGTGGCGCGGGGTCAGGGTGGCGCGCTTGCCCTGCAACGCGGCCGTCGACTGGGTGACGGTGGCATCGAGGTAGGCATAGCCCGCGAGCACGCGCCAGCCGTGGCCGAGTTCTGCAGCCCCGCTGAGTTCCACGCCGTCGGTCCGCTGCTCGCCGATCGGAATCAGCGCCGTGTTGCTTGCATTGGCGACCTTGATGTTGCTGCGGTCGAGCCGGAACACCGAGATCGTCGTGGTGGCCTTGCCGCCGAGCCAGTCGTACTTCGCGCCGATCTCGGTGTTGGTCGTGGTTTCCGGAGCGAGTTCGGCATTGTTGGCCGCCAGCGAGAACGCTTCGCCGGAAGGCTGGAACGAGCGGCTCCACGACACGTAGTACGACTGCGTTCGGGTGGGCTGCCAGACGAGACCCACGCGCGGGCTCCACGCCGTATCGGTGCGCGACAGGCCCGGCTGCTTCGGACGGCGGTCGAGCGTCTCCTGCTCGAAGCGATCGTAGCGGATGCCGAGCAGCGCCTTCCACTGCTCGTTGAAGCTGATCAGGTCCTGCGTGTAGAACCCGAGGGTCTTGAAGATGCCGAGGTTGTTGGCCGTCGGCGTGGTCGACGTGTGCAGCGGCAGCGTCGGAAGGGCGGGCGCGAACAGGTCGAAATTCATCGGCTTGCCGTTCGCGCCGGTGACGGGCGCCGAGTAGCTGACGAGATCCTTGTTCTGCTGGCCGAATTCCATCCCGTACAGCAACTCGTGCTTCATGCCGTACAGCGTGGCCTTCTGCGTGAGATCGGTCTGGTTGAACCAGCCGTGTTCCTCGCGATAGACGTTGCCGTGATTCAGCGTGAACGTCCGGGCCGCCTCGTTGACGCTGCCGACCAGCGTGTTGTTCCGGTCGAGCGAGTAGTGATAGTAGCGGGTGGCGTTCCGGATCGACCATTGGTCGTTGAACTCGTGCTTGATCGTCGCGGTACTCGAATAGACCCGCGATCGCGTATAGTCCACGTCGCCGGCGTTCGCCGCGCCGTAATACGCGGATGCCGGCACGTCGACCGGTCGTCCGTGATAGGCCGGAATGCCGAAGTCCGTCACGCGACGATCTTCGAGGTAGTCCGCCTGCAGCAGGACCGTCGTCTTCGGCGCGATGCGAAACTCGAACGACGGCGCGACCGCCGTGCGATTCAGGAACTGTTGCGAGCGATAGCTCTTCGCTTCCTCGTGTGCCCCGGTGATCCGGAAGGCGGCCGCGCCGTTCGCGAGGACGCGCCCGACGTCGGCTTCAACTCGGCGATCGGCCCACGAACCGTAGCTGATCCCGAAGTTGGTCACGTCGATCCCGGGTTTTTTCGTCACGCGATTGATCAGTCCACCTGACGATCCGCGGCCGTAAAGAACGGCAGCCGGGCCCTTGACCACTTCCACCCGGTCGACGTTCGAGAGATCCCGGAAATACAGGGCATCGTCGCGAATGCCGTCGACGAACTGATCGGCAATCGCGGAGAAGCCGCGAATGGTGACCTGGTCGCGCTGGCCGTCGCCGGTCGAGAACCCGACGCCCGCGACGTTCTTCAGCACGTCCTGCAGCGAGTTCGCATGCTGGTCGCGCATCACTTCGGCCGTGACCACGTTCACCGTCTGCGGGATATCGCGCAGCGGCGCGTCGATCCTGGTGGCGCTGACCGCGTTCGTCGGGTTGTAGCCTTCGCCCGGATCGCGGAGCGCGCTGGCGCTCACCGATACGGCCGGCAACACGTCGGTGGCCGTGCCGGTCGGCGCACTTGCGTTTTCCTGTGCGAAGGCCGCGCCGACCATGATCGGCTGGCATGCGATGGCGGCCAGAATGGCCCGTCGCGCCGGGTGCAACACGTGTTTCATTTCCCAACCTGCCATGTGTAATGATTCGTAATCTCGAAACGCGACGCATTATCATTTGAAAGGAAGTAAGGGTCAACAAGTGTTGCGCGATAACCGGGATTCTGGTTTTTGTCTGATGTTTGCTGACGCCGAAGGATGCGTTCGTGCCGGATCCGGACGAGCACGGCGTGCGGCCAGGCAATGACGGCGGGTGAAGCGCCAGCGGGGCGCGTCGCGCGGGGAGGTTCGTCGGGATTGATCCGGCACGGTCATCGAACCGTTCGGTGTTGCGAGTCTGTCGATCCGACTACGAGGTGGTGACCGCCGGGGCGGCGCGCGTGCCGGTCTGGCATGGCGCGCTGTATCCTGAAATCTTCCGGCGGCCGTGGCATCTCGTCACGGTCGGTGTCACGAAGCGGTCGGATACTGCCGGCGTGCGCGGCCTGACGGAACGGGCAGCGGCCGCGCCGCGTGTCGAGGTGGCGGACGGCCGGCAATCGGCACCGTCACGCGAGTCCTGCCGCGCGGTGTGCCGATTACCGGCGCTGACGTGTTCCCGCGCCGCGGCGCGCCTGTCCTGTCGGGACAGGGAACCCCGTGGCAAGTCGCACCGCCCGCAACCTTGATGCAGATCGATCATGAGCGCTCCAACCCCGATTGCCGGCAAGCCTGCGATTCCGCGGACCGTGTGGGCCCTGGGTCTCGTGAGCCTCTTCATGGACCTGTCGTCCGAACTGATCCATGCGCTGTTGCCGATCTATCTGGTGTCGACGATGGGCATGAGCGTCGCCGCGCTCGGCGTGCTCGAAGGGGCGGCCGAAGCGACGGCGATGATCGTCAAGGTGTTCTCCGGCGCGATCAGCGACTGGCTCGGGCGTCGCAAGGGGCTGCTGCTGATCGGCTATGGCCTCGCGGCGCTGACCAAGCCATTGTTTCCGCTGGCGTCCACGCCGGCCGTGGTCGTGACGGCCCGTCTGCTCGACCGCGTCGGCAAGGGAATTCGCGGCGCGCCGCGCGACGCGCTGGTGGCCGACGTCGCACCGCCCGAAATCCGCGGCGCCTGCTTCGGCCTGCGTCAGTCGATGGATACCGTGGGCGCGTTTCTCGGGCCGATGCTCGCGATCGTGCTGATGCTCTGGTTCGAGGACCGCATCCGGACCGTGCTGTGGTTCGCCGTGGTGCCGGCGTTCGTCGCGATCGCATTGATCGTCTTCGGCGTACGTGAGCCGGAGCAGTCGAAACCGGACCGGCGCTTTCGCTCGCCGTTGCGCTGGAACGCGCTGCGCGAGTTTCCCCGCGGTTACTGGTTCGTCGTCGCGGCCGGCGCGACGTTTACGCTCGCGCGCTTCAGCGAGGCATTCCTGGTGCTGCGTGCGCAGCAGACTGGGCTCGATGCGGCGTGGATTCCGGGCGTGATGGTCGCGATGAGCGTCGCTTATTCGGCGTCCGCCTGGCCGGTCGGCATTTTGTCGGACCGGCTCGATCGCCGCGTACTGCTCGCGGCCGGCATGGTGCTGCTGATCGCGGCCGACCTGCTGCTCGGCATCGGCACGTCGACGCTCTCGATGTTCGCCGGCGTGGCCGTGTGGGGGCTGCACATGGGCTTCACGCAGGGCATCCTCGCCGCGATGGTGTCGGAAACCTCGCCGGCCACGTTGCGCGGGACCGCGTTCGGCGTGTTCAACCTGGTGAGCGGCATCTGCATGCTGCTCGCGAGCAGCATCGCCGGCGCGCTGTGGGCGCGGTTCGGCGCGTCGGCCACGTTTCTCGTCGGTGCGGCGCTGGTCGTGGTGCCGCTGTGCCTGTGCCGGTTCATGCCGCGACCCGGCACGTCGCCGGCGTGATGCGTCACGCCGGGGGCTCGCCGACGCCCCGCTCAAGGCCGAACGGGCGCGCAGGTGCCTGAAGCCTGAAGCCTGAAGCCTGAAGCCCGAAGCCCGAAGCCCGAAGCCCGAAGCCCGAAGCCCGAAGCCCGAAGCCCCAGACCGGCGAAGGCCCACTCCGCCTAGTTGCCCGCGTCGCCTTCCGCCATTAGCTTTCAGATTTGAAAGATTGTCCGGCGTTTGCGATAGAATGCCTCCCCTGTTCGCCGTGGCCATGCCCACGGACGGGCTCCGGCATTCGAAAACGGCGCGCACCGCGCTCGCGGAATTCCATCCCGTTTCAATGCCGGCGATCGACCTGCCGTTGGAAACACCCGTTCTGTAATTTGGATTGCTAATGAAGAAGAAGCACAACATCACCAAGTACATCGTCATCGCGATGGTGCTTGGCATTGCCGTGGGCTACGCCTGTCATAGCGCGTTTCCCGACCCGAAAATGGCCAGGGAAGTCGCCGGCTACGTGTCGCTGCTGTCCGACGTGTTCCTGCGCCTGATCAAGATGATCATCGCGCCGCTGGTGTTCGCGACGCTGACCGTCGGCATCGCGCAGATGGGCGACAGCGGGTCGGTCGGCCGCGTCGGCGTGAAGGCGTTCGGCTGGTTCTTCATCGCGTCGTTCACGTCGCTGCTGCTCGGCCTGATCACCGCGACGATCCTGAAGCCGGGCAGCCACCTGAGCCTGCCGCTGCCGGCCGCCGATGCGGCGCTGAACCTGAAGACGGGCGCATTCACGCTGAAGGATTTCGTCGTCCACCTGGTGCCGAAATCGATCGCCGAGGCGATGGCGAACAACGAGATCCTGCAGATCGTCGTGTTCTCGATCTTCTTCGGCACCGCGCTGTCCGCGCTCGGCGACGCCGGCAAGCGCCTGACCGGCGTGATCGACGATCTCGCGCAGGTCATGCTCAAGGTGACGGGCGCGGTGATGTGGTTCGCGCCGGTCGCGGTGTTCGCGGCGCTGGCGTCGACGATCACGACGGAGGGGCTCGGCATCCTGCTCACGTTCGCGAAGTTCATGGCGAGCTTCTACCTGGCGCTGGCGCTGCTGTGGGGCGTGCTGACGCTCGCCGGCGTGGCGTTCCTCGGCAAGCGCGCGTTCACGCTGATCCGCCTGATCCGCGAGCCGTTCCTGCTGTCGTTCGCGACGGCGAGCTCCGAGGCCGCGTATCCGAAGCTGCTCGACGCGCTCGACCGGTTCGGCGTGAATCGCAGGATCTCGAGCTTCGTGCTGCCGATCGGGTACTCGTTCAACCTCGACGGCTCGATGATGTACTGCACGTTCGCGGTGCTGTTCATCTCGCAGGTGTACGGGATCGACCTGCCGCTCGGCACGCAGATCACGATGCTGTTGATGCTGATGGTGACGTCGAAGGGGATGGCGGGCGTGCCGCGCGCATCGCTGGTCGTGATCGCGGCGACGCTCGGCCAGTTCCATCTGCCGGAAGCCGGACTGCTGCTGATCATGGGCGTCGACATGTTCCTCGACATGGGGCGCTCGGCGACCAACGCGGTCGGCAACTCGATCGCGGCTGCGGTGGTCGCGAAGTGGGAAGGCCAGCTCGGCGATTCGCGCGACGACACGGATCCGGACGGCGGCGGCGAGATCACTCAGGCGGAAGTGCAGGAGACGGCAACGTCCGCGTGATTTCCCCGTTTCAAATGAAACGATCTGCACCGGCCTGGATTCGACCTGGATACAGGCCGGTGCAACATCTGCCGGCAATACCCGCCGGCAGTTGTTCCTTTACCTGCCTCCGGCGATTTTCCCGATCCGCCGAAAAACCTTCCCATTCCCGATACGCCGCATTCCGACCCGCGGTGATATTCCCGTCGGCGAACGCCGGATTTCCTCGATATCAAGGTACGCGCGTAAGTGGTCATTCACTCTCGCGCAATCGCGCGCGCCGTCTGCGCCAGCGGTCCGCAATTTTTTTCGATTTATATAACGCTATTCTCGCTGCAGCCGATTATCGAATGCGCGCGCGATGTAATACCGACTGCACCGGATGATTTAAGCGGCAGTATTTACGCACTGCCGATTTCAAACCATCCGGCCGCCCCCTCATGTGAATGATTCCACCATTCAGGAGAGCATCAGCCATGGTCGCCGGAAAACCGATTCAGGCCGTGCTGCTCGCCGCCGCGATCGCCACGATTGCGCCGGCCGGATACGCGGCCAACACCACCGACTGGCTGGCGAACACCTACGGCACGCTCGCCGCGCACGTCGGCAACGTCGCGCGTTCGATGTGGGTCGCGCCCGAAGGCGTGATCTACACCGCGTCGATGTGGGACGAGGACGAGGGCGGCGTCGCGATCTACCAGAACGGCAAGAGCGTCGGCTCGATCGGCACGCACTCGGAATTCCAGGGCAGCGCGATCACGGGCAACGCGACGTCGCTGTTCGTCGCGCTGCAGCCCGGCAACGGGTACGGCAGCGGCGCGGTCGGGCGCTACAACCGCGCGACGCGGTTCCGCGACAAGCTGATTCAGGTCACGGCGGCGACCGACCAGCCGCGCATCGACGTCGTCACCGGGCTCGCCACGGCCGGCTCGCTGCTCTATGCGAGCGACTTCTACGGCAATCGCGTGCGGGTGTTCACGACCGACGGCGTGTGGCAGCGCGACATCGGCGTATCGGCGCCGGGCGCGCTCGCCGTCGACGGTGCGGGCAACGTCTGGGTCGCGCAGAAGAGCGCGGGCGCGGTCGTCGAATTCAGCCCGGCCGGTGCGCTGCTGAACACGATCCGGCTGGCCGCCGGGTCGCAGCCGTCTGCGCTCTGTTTCGATGCGGCGACGGGGCAACTGATGGTCGGCGACGAAGGCCCCGACATGAACATCAAGCGCTATACCGTCGCGGGCCGGCCCGCGCTGGCCGGCACGTTCGGCGTGCGCGGCGGCTATCTCGACACGACGACGGGCACCAAGGGGCAAGTCGGCGCGCAGCGCTTCACCCGCGTGGCCGGCATCGGCAAGGACACGGCCGGCAACCTGTACGTGCTCAACAACCCGTGGGGCGGCAGCTGGGATCTCGGCCGCAACGGCGCGACCGACATTCACGCGTACGGCAGCACCGGCAGCCTGCGGTGGACGCTGCAGTCGCTGAACTTCGAAGGCATCGCCGCGCCGGACCCGGTCACCGACGGCGCGCTGTTCTACAGCGGCACGCACGTCTACAGCGGCACCGCGGGCGGCGCCTTCGTCGCGAACACCGTCGATCCGTTCACGTATCCGTCGGACCCGCGCATCAATATGGGCGACGCGCAGCGCGACGAGCACTTCGGGCTGCTGACGTCGGTCGGCGCGAACCGGATCCTCGTCGCGGCGGGGCAGAATCCGCCGGTCTATTATTTCTTCCACTTCAACGCGGCCAACGGCTACGTCGCGATTCCGGACGGATCGATCCCCGGGCCCGCGTTCAACACGACCCGGCGCGTGTCGGCCGGCTTCAGCCTCGACAGCAACGGCGGCGTATGGGCCGGCCTCGACAAGACCGGCGCCATTTATCACTATCCGCTGACCGGTTTCGATGCGAGCGGCAAGCCGTCGTGGGGGCCCGGCGTGCCGACGCCGGTGCCGGCCAGCATCCAGCCGCTCACGCGCATCGCCTATCTCGCCGACAGCGACACGATGGTGCTCGCGCAGGGCGTCGTCGGCAGTACCGACTGGACGTCGATCGGCACGCGCATCGAGGTGTATCACGGCTGGCGCGCGGGCAACACGACGAAGCCGAACCCGGTGATCACGCTGCCGCACAGCGGCGCGAAGTCGATCGATGCGGCCGGCAACCACCTGTTCGTCGGCTACTGGTTCAGCAGCAGCGGGCCGCTGTGGCCGAACATCGACGCATTCAATCTCGACACCGGCAATCTCGACACGACGCTCGTCAACGCGAGCCCGGCGACCGTGGATACCAGCAGCGCGATCGATGCGATGTACAGCGTGCGTGCATACCGTCGTGCGAACGGCGAGTACGTGGTGACGAAGAACAACGTGAAGGGAAACAGCATCACCGTTTACCGGTGGACGCCTTGAGAGCGAGCCCTCACGGCCACGATGACACCGCGATGGCTGTCATCGAAATGCCTTCGCTGTAACGATGTGTAAGAAGCCGGCCCGCAACGGAGCCGGTCATCCGCTTGACATTGGGCGGCGATGTAATGCCGGCACGTCGGCGATCGTCGACGCAATGCACTCGATCGACTGGCAAGGGCCCTCGCCGCCGTGCGACATGGGCAGACAACGCCAGGATCATGCCGGACACGTCAGACGGTAATCGCCCCATCAGTACAGAGGATTCCTATGAAAAATAGCCAGGTCAAGCGCGCGCTCCGACTCGGAGCCGTCATGTCGGCCGTGTTGCTTGCGTCGCACGCGCATGCGGACGGTTTCGACGCTGCCGATGCCGCCCGCGTGCCGAGCGGTCAGTTCGTCACGCCGCTCGCCGTGCGCGGTGCAGTCCAGCAATTCCTGAATCCCGGACTGCCGGCCTATCCGCATTTCGTCGCGGGAGAAGCCGTGCGCTCGCAACTGAGCCCGGACGGCAAGACGCTGGCGATCATCACCGCCGGCCAGAACTCGCTGTACAAGCCGGACGGTTCGGTCGACACCGCGGCCTCGACGCAATTCATCTTCCTGTACGACGTCGCGGGCGCGAACAAGACGCGCCCGGTGCTCAGGCAGGTGCTTCAGCAGACCAACGCGTTCGTCGGCCTGGCGTTTTCGCATGACGGGAGCACGCTCTATGCGACCGGCGGCAGCGACGATGCGGTCTACGTCTACGCGCAGCAGGGCGGCGCGTGGGCGCTGTCGACGACGATCGCGCTCGGCCACGCCGGCAAGGGCGTCGGCATCCGCGTGCAGCCGAACGCGGCCGGGCTCGCGCTGTCGGCCGACGGCAAGACGCTCGTCGTCGCGAACAACTACAACGACTCGATCAGCGTGATCGATACCGCGACCCGCAACGTGCGTTACGAGCACGACCTGCGGCCGTTCTTCTCCGGCAACGAAGGCCGCAGCGGCGACGCCGGCGGCACGTTCCCGTTCGCCGTCGCGATGAAGGGCAACGGCATCGCGTACGTGTCGTCGGATCGCGATCGCGAGATCGTCGCGATCGACGTGTCGTCGCCGTCCCGCGGCCGCCTGCTCAAGCGCATCAAGCTGGACGGCAATGCGCTCGGCATGACGCTCGACGCGTCGCAATCGAGGCTGTTCGTCGCGCAGGACAACGCCGACCAGGTCGCGGTGATCGACACGAACACCAACGCGGTCGTGACCCGGATCGACGCGCGCGCGCCGGCCGGCGTGCTGGCGCACGGCCAGGCGCACACGGGCGCGGCGACGTACGCGGTCACGCTGTCGCGCGATGGCCGCACGCTGTATGCGACCAATGCCGGCGCGAACGAAATTGCCGTGATCCCGCTCGTCGGGGAGCGCGCGTATCGCGTCACCGGCCTGATTCCGACCGCGTTCGAGCCGCACGACGTGACGTTCAGCGCCGACGGCACGTGGATGTACGTGGTGAACGGCAAGAGCACCACCGGCCCGAACCCGGACCACCTGTTCGGCGCGACGCCCGCGCAGGCCGCCGCGTCGCGCGCGTCGAACGAATACCAGTTCCAGCTCGAGCGCGCGTCGCTCGTGAGCGCGCCGGTGCCGGCGGCCCACGAGTTGCCGACGCTGACGCAGCAGGCCGCGCGCAACAACTTCTATCGCCCGGAAGACAACGACAGGGACAACGAAGTGATGGGCTTCCTGCGCCGCCACATCAAGCACGTGATCTACGTCGTGAAGGAAAACCGCACGTTCGACCAGGTGCTCGGCGACATCGGCAACGGCGCCAACGGCGATCCGAAGCTCGCCCAGTTCGGCCGGAACATCACGCCGAACTTCCATCGCCTGGCGAGCCAGTTCGTGACGCTCGACAACTTCATGAACCCGGGCGACGGCAGCATGGACGGCTGGTCGTGGGCGCTGCAGGGGCGCGTCACCAACACCGAGACGATCACCCAGCAGATCAACTACGCGGCGGTCAATCGCGGCCTGTCGTACGAGAGCGAGGGCACGAACCGCAACGTGCCGGTGAACTGGGAGACGGTGCAGCAGCGCGATGCGGCGGCAGGCCCGGCCGGCACCACGAACTACAGCAACGCGGCCGCCACCCTGCCGGGCGGCGCGGCGAACCTGCTTCCGGGCACCGGCAACCATGCGTCGTCCGACGCGCCGTTCGGCCGCCAGCGCGGCTACATCTTCGACGCGGTGCTGGCCGGCGGCGGCACGGTACGCAACTACGGCTTCCTCGTGAACAACGTCGGCAGCATCGGTACGGCCGCGAACCCGATCGTCGATCCGCACGCGGCCGGCGTCGTCCAGGCTGCGGCGCTCGACCCGCGGCTCGCGTCGATGACGGACGTGTATTTCCGCGGGTTCGACCAGAACTATCCGGACCAGTGGCGCCTCAACGAGTGGAAACGCGAGTTCGACCAGTACGTCGTGGGCGGCAACCTGCCGACGCTGTCGCTGGTGCGCCTGTCGCACGATCACATGGGGGCGTTCGGCACGGCGCTCGCCGGCGTGAACACGCCGGAGACGCAGCAGGCGGACAACGACCTGGCGGTCGGCCGGCTGGTCGAAGCCGTCGCGAAGAGCCCGTATGCGAACGACACGCTGATCGTCGTGACCGAGGACGACGTGCAGGACGGCCCCGACCACGTGGATTCGCATCGCGGGCCCGCGTACATCGTCGGGCCGTACGTGAAGCAGGGCGCGGTGATCCGGACGCGCTACAGCCAGGTCAATGCGCTGCGCACCATCGAGGACGTGCTCGGCACGCAGCACATGAACCTGAATACCGCGTACCAGCGGCCGATGACCGACGTGTTCGACGTGCACGGCCCGGCGTCGTGGACCTACACGGCCGTCGCGTCGACGGCGCTGAAGGGCACCGGGCTGCGCCTGGCCGACGGGGCGGGCGAGAATCTCCCGCATTACGCGGCCGGGCCGGACGTCACGCCGAAGCATGACGCGGCGTACTGGGCGAAGGTGACGGCGAAGTTCGACTTCGACGATGCCGACGAGGTGCCGGCGGATCAGTTCAACCGCGTGTTGTGGAAGGGCATGATGGGATCGCAGCCGTATCCGAAGCTCAGGGGCGTGACGCAGAAGGTGGCGAGCCGCGACGACGACTGATCGTCCGGCTGGACGGTCTGCAAGCGGGCCCTCCCGGCGGGAGGGCCCGTGTTTTTTTGCGAGGTGTGCGGCGGGGGGCTGCGTCGGCGGCATTCGGTGCGCCTCGTGTGCGGCCGGCCGGGCCGCGCGGCGTCATGCGTGCCATATCAGGTTCGCGCTGCTGTCCGTTTCGGACAGGAGCCGGAACCCGAGCCGCTCGTAGAGGCGCAGCGCCGGGTTGCCGTGCAGAACGCTGAGCGATACGGGCACGGGCTCGCGCGCGGCTTCGCTCAGCAGTTCGCGCAGCACGGCTTCGCCGATGCCTCGACCCTGTCGCGACGGGAGGATCTGGATCTGGTGGACTTGCCATTCCCCGGCGGCGCGCGTCACCTTCAGCAAGCCGATCGAGTCGGCATCGGCATCCGTGCCTTCGCAGACGATCAACGCATCGTCGAAATGCGTCGCGATGCGCTGGTGGTGCGCTGCGTCGTCGGTGGGTGCGCCGACGCGTTGCAGATGCTCGGTCATCGTGAGCTGGCGCAGCCTCAGCAGGAACGGCAGGTCGGCGGCAGACGCCGGGCGCAGGCGGATCGCAGGGGGCATGGTCGGAGCGCGTTCGAGAGCGGGTTCGATGGCATGCAGCGCATGATTCACGAGCGCGGCATGCCGGTCAAAGGCCGGGCAACTGGATTTGCCGCGCGGCCGGACGATGCTCGAGGACGTTCGTGACCTCGTATTCGGTCTTGGCTCCGTCGGCGGTCTGCCACTGCTGTACGCGCACGCTGCAGACGAGTACGTCGCCCTTGCTGAAGCTGATCTGGTTGTTGTCCACGCAATTCAGGAAATTCGCATCGGTGATCGCGGCGTGGATCGTGGCGGCACCGTCGTAGAGACGCCATTTGTTGTCGTCCTTGAACGCGAGCGACACGATCGAAAACGCCATCTTGCGATGCTCGTCGAGGATCGGTACGTCGGCTTGCTCGGGTACGCGGAACCAGTCGACCTCGTCCCGGGTGACGGTCTCGAACACGTCCGTGTCGGTGCCGGCCGAGAAAATCGTCACGCCGTCGCGCGAAAGCGGCATGAGCGCACGGGTGGTCGCCTCCCGGACACTCACGTCCCGCAGCAGGGTGAGGACGGACAGTTCGATCTCGAGCGTTTCGCCATCGACGTGCAGCACGGCGGTGCGTTCGTTCATCCGGACGCGCTGGATCGGGCGGCCGCGCAACCACTTGAGTACCGCGAACAGGCCCTTTCCGACTTTCGGACCGGCAATGCCGAGCGCGGTCAGAATCGTGACGGCATTGGCGAGTGCCGCGCCTTCGCTGCCGCTCAGCATGTCGCGCATTCTGCCGAGGAGCGAGGTCGCGAGCGTGAAGTCGATGCCGAAGCTGCCGGTCTTGAAGCTGCCCCGGACGTTCACCTGTGGCCGAACCTGGTCTCCGCAGAGCGCCTTGGCCGAGGCCTCGAGCAAGTCGCCGACGGCGAGAAGGGCGGGCGCGAGTTCCCGCACGTCCATTTCGGACGATTCGAGTGCCGGCCCGTCATAGGTAATGCGAAAGTGGCTCATGTCGCCAAGTGTACCGGCCGCGGCGAAGCCGGCCGTGTTTCCGTTGCGGTTGATCATGCCGGATGGGTTGACTCGAAAGGCCATCGACGCGCGAAGCGCAATGCTTTCGTATACTTTTCGAATCATCCTGCGGTCAACCGGATACGTACGATTCCGGCCGTCCGGCCGATGCGTCAAGCCCGCTCACGCGATCCGGTACACACGCATCGCGTTGTCATGCCAGATCGCACGGCGCGCCGCATCGTCGAGGTCTGCCATCGCGCGAGCGAACGTGCGCAGCAGCGCCGGATACGACACCCGCAACCCCGCCACCGGAAAATTGCTCGCGAACAGGCAGCGCTGCCAGCCGAATATCGCGATCGTGTCGCGGATGATCCGCGCGTTGTCCGCGTCGTTCCACGCCGCATCGCGCAAGCCGAGTTCGGAGATCTTGACGGTCACGCGCGGCGAGGCTGCGAGCGCTTCCATGCCGCTGCGCCAGCGCGCGAGCCCCGCGCGCGAGCGGTCCCACGGCAGCCCGGCATGTTCGAGCACGACGTCGACGCCGGGCGCATCGGCCAGCAGCGCGGCCGCGTCGCCGAGATGCCAGAACGGCACGCGCAGGTCCCAGCTCAGGCCATGCGCGGCCAGGCGTTCCAGCGCGGCCGGCCAGCGCGGGTCGCGCAGCGTGGCGGGCCCGTCGACGGCCGCGTCCGGCGACGCAGCGGTGCGCGGCTTGAACCGCACGCCGCGCACACGCGGCCACGCGGCCTGTTCGGCGAGCCGCTCGTGCGCGTCGTCGGCCAGCAGGTCGACCCACGCGACGACGGCCGACGGCAGCCCGTGCGCGGCCGCGACCTCGTGCAGCCAGCGTGTCTCCGCGAGCGCCTCGTCGCGCGCCCGTTCGGCCTCGACGTGCACGCTCGCGACGAGCGGCGCGCGTTGCGCGGCGTGCCGGTAGTCGTCCACGCCGAAATCGCGGCACAGCGCCGCGTAGTCGCCGAACATGAAGTGCGCCGGATCGTACCGGTCCTGCAGCCACGGGTAGTGCGCGCCCGCGCCGAGCTGCCAAAGGTGGTGATGCGCGTCGACGAGCGCCGCCGGCATCGCGTCGGGCGGCGGTGCGTCGTCGCGCCGCTCAGCGCGTGCCGGCGAGCACATACGACGCATCCGGTTCGCGCAGCGTCGGCAATGCACCGACGAACCGCCACGCATCGAGATCGAGTTCGCGCACGTAGTCGTCCTGGAACGACACGTACGCGACGCGCCGCGACGGATGGAACGACAGCGCGGTCGGGTTCGCGGGCAGCGCGACGCGTTCGATTTCCTCAAGTTGCCGTGCATCGAACACCGAGATCGACCGCTCGCCGGAATTGGTCAGCAGCAGCAGGTCGCGGCCGTCCGGCGCGGTGGTGCGGTAGATGCGGTTGGGATCGCTGCGGGTCTTCACGCGGCGGCCGCAGGTCATCGTGTCGGTGTCGATCTCGACGAGCGTGTCGTCGCCGCGATTCGCGACGAACAGCGTGCGCTCGTCGCTCGACAGCGCATTGCCTTCGGGACGCGGGCCGGGCATCACCGCACGCGGCGCGACGGTCGCGTCGCGCGGATGGAATTGCGTGACCGTGTTCGACAGCAGGTGCACGCCGTACGCGCGGCTCGCATCGCGCGTGAGCGTCACGAGGTGCGTCTTCACGCCGCCGGACGGTACGGCCATGTTCGGCACGGCCTGCCGGGTCGGCGCGTCGAACACGAGCAGCATGTCGTGCGCCTCGCTCATCGCGTACAGCCGGCCGTCGCGATCGGCCGCCATCCCGTGCGGCCGGTAGTACGGCCACAGGTCGAGCATGCGCGTGTGCGTGCGCTCGACGAGGTCGATCTCGGCGATCCGGTGATCGCCTTCATGGCCGCGCGACCACGCGGTCTCGATCCCGAAGATGCCGACGTACGCGAAGCGGTCGTTCACGTCGACGGTGAACTCGTGCGGGAAGTTCGGCAGCACGATGTGCTTGAGCGCGGCTTTCGTCTCGAGGTCGTAGAAGCTGAAGGTGTGGGCGCATTTCTGCACCAGCAACAGGATGTCGTTCATGGTGTGTCTCCGTTGATTCGTTCGCGTGTCCGGTCAGTCTTCGCAGCGCCTGGGCAGCGTCAGCGCGAGCAGGCCGGCCACCGCGAGCGTGACGGCGAGGCTGTACACGCCGGCGGCCGCGCTCACGTGCTGGGTCAGCACGCCGACCGCATACGGGCCGCAGAAGCCGCCGAGGTTGCCGAGCGCGTTGATCAGGCCGCGCGCGCTGCCGGCCGTCTCGACGCTGCACAGCTTCGGCGGAATCGCCCAGAACACGCCGGCCGCCGCCTGCAGGAAGAAGCCGCAGCCGATCAGGAACGCGAACGACACGATCATCGACGCATGCGTGAGCACCGACAGCGCGAGGCACGCGGCAAAGCCGACGAGCGGCAGCAGCACGAACAGGCGCCGCTTGCCGGTCCGGTCCGACAAATACGACGTGGCGAACATCCCGATCACCATCGCGACATACGGCAGCATCGCGAGCAGGCCGACCTTGCCCATTCCGCCGTGCGTGAGGTTTTTCAGCAGCGTCGGCAACCACATCGTATAGCCGTAGATGCCGACCTGATAGCAGAAGTTGATCGCGATCAGCAGCCAGATCGTCGGGTTGCGCAGTATCGCGCCGAACGACGCGGCGGCCGGCGTGCCGGCGGCCTGCTTGCGCGCCTGTTCGTCGCGCAGCGCGTCGAGGATGTACGCCTTCTCGCGCGGCGACACCCAGCGCGCGGTTTCCGGGCTGTCGTCGGCGAACATCAGCCACGCGAACAGGCACAGCAGCGACAGCGCGCCGGCGCTGTAGAACAGGTGACGCCAGTCGTATGCAGCGAGGATGAAGCCGGACAGCGGCGCGGTGATCATGCCGGCGAGCGGCACGAACATGATGACCATCGCGTTCGCGCGGCCGCGTTCGCGGTCGGGAAACCAGTGGCTGACCATCGTCAGCACGACCGGCAGCATCCCGCCTTCCGCCACGCCGAGCAGGAAGCGCAGCGTCAAAAGTTGCCACGTATGGGTGACGAGCCCGGTCAGCACCGACAGCACGGCCCAGCTCACGAGCGACCACGCGATGAACTTCTTGCCGCTGCCGAGCGCGGCGCGCCGGCCGCCCGGAATCTGCAGGAACAGGTAGCCGAAGAAGAAGATGCCGCCGGCGAGGCCGGCCATCGTCGCGTTCATGCCGAGTTCGGCGTTCATCCCGCCCGGCATCGCGAACGCGATGTTCACGCGGTCCATGTACGAAACGATGCAGGCGAGCAGCAGCGGCGGAATCACGCGCAGCCAGCGGCGGCGCGGAATGGCATCGCCGGCTTCATAGGCCGGGGTGGCGGGGTTCAGCAGAGTCATGGTGTCTCCGATCCATGTGATGAGCGGCGGCGGCCTTCTGTCGGGCCGCCGTCACGCCGATGCGCAACGCAACGCGCGTTGCGGGTACGAAACGATGGCTAGCGGCCCCAGCGCAGCACGAGCGGATCGAGCCGCCGTGCCGCGTCGAGCAGGCCAGCACGCACCTGCGGATGCAGTTCGGGCCAGGGCGCGCGCGGCCGGTCGCACGCGATCACGCCGCCTTCCTTCAGCAGCGCCTTCGCGGTCAGGAAGCCCGACTGGCGGTTCTCGTAGTTGATCAGCGGCAGCCAGCGCGCGTATTGCTCGCACGCTTCGTCGCGGCGTCCGGCGAAATACGCGTCGGTGATGCGGCGGATGCCGTCCGGATAACCGCCGCCCGTCATCGCGCCGGTCGCGCCGGCATCGAGGTCGGCGAGCAGCGTGATGCCTTCCTCGCCGTCCCACGGCCCTTCGATCGCATCGCCGCCGAGCGCGATCAGCTCGCGCAGCTTCGACGCCGCGCCGGGCGTCTCGATCTTGAAGTACGACACGGCGTCGATCTCGCGCGCGAGCGTCGCGAGCAGCGACGCCGGCAGCGCGACGCCGCTCGCGGGCGCGTCCTGGATCATCAGCGGAATGTCGAGGCCGTCGGCGATTTCGCGGAAGAACGCGCGGATCGATGCGTCGGGCACGCGGAACGTCGCGCCGTGATACGGCGGCATCACCATCACCATCGCGGCACCGAGTGCCTGTGCGCGGCGGTTGCGTTCCGCGCAGATCCGCGCGCTGAAGTGCGACGTCGTGACGATCACCGGCACGCGGCCGGCGACGTGCTCGAGCGTCGTGCGCGTGATGAGGTCGCGTTCGTCGTCGCCGAGCGCGAACTGCTCCGAGTAGTTCGCGTGAATGCAGATGCCTTGCGAGCCGGCATCGATCATGAAGTCGAGGCAGCGGCGCTGGCCGTCGAGGTCGAGCGCGCCGTGCGCGTCGAAGATCGTCGGCGCGACCGGAAAGACGCCCTTGTAGCGTGCGTGCATGGGCGGCCTCACTCGACGATGTCGAACTGGTCGAGGAACTCGGTCTTCAGCGTGAGACCGAGGCCCGGGACGTCGTCGCGCAGCTGCAGGAAGCCGTTCTCGGCCACCGGCTCGCCGTCGAAGATGTAATAGAACAGCTCGTTGCCGACTTCCACGTCGAACATCGGGAAGTACTCGCTCATCGGCGATGCGAGCGTGCTCATCGTCAGGTGATAGTTGTGCATCTGGCCCGCATGCGGAATCACCGGCACGCTATACGCCTCGCACAGCGCGTTGATCTTGTGCGCCATCGTGATCCCGCCGACGCGGTTCGTGTCGTACTGCACGACCGACACGGCCTTGCGGTCGAGCAGCTGCTTGAAGCCGTACAGCGAAAACTCGTGCTCGCCGCCCGAGATTGGAATGCTCGTCAGCCGGTTCAGCTCCGCGTAGCCGTCGATGTCGTCGGCGATCACCGGCTCCTCGAGCCAGCGCGGCTGGTACTTCTCGAGCTTCGGCAGGATGCGCTTCGCATACTCGAGGTTCCAGCCCATGTAGCACTCGAGCATCAGGTCGTTGTCGTAGCCGATCACCTCGCGGATCGCCGCGACCGACTTCAGGTTCTCCACCACGCCCTGCTGGCCGTGCGCGGGCCCGTAGCCGAAGCGCATCTTGAACGCGCGGAAGCCTTCCTTCAGGTATTGCTGCGCTTCCTCCTGCATCGCCTTCAGGTCGGTGCGGTAGAGCTTCGAGTAGTAGCAGGGGATCTTCTCCTTGGTGCGGCCGCCGAGCAGCTTGAACACCGGCTTGCCGACGCTCTTGCCGAGGATGTCCCAGATCGCGATGTCGACCGCCGAGATTGCCGCCATGCCGATGCCCTTGCGGCCCCATGCGTGGGTCGCGCGGTACATCCGCTGGTTCAGGTACTCGTAGTCCCACGGGTCCTGGCCGATCACGAGCGGCGCGAGGTACTGGTCGATGATCGCCTTCGCGACGTGCGGCGCGAGCGCGACGTTGCCGAGGCCGACGATGCCGTCGTCGGTCTCGACTTCCACGACCGTCCACGCATGGAAGCGGAACGTGCTCATGGTTTCCTGCGGCGCGTACAGCAGGTCCATCGCGTTCGAGCAGAAGTTGCCCTGCGGCGGAACGGTCTTGCCTTTCCACTGGAATACGCGGGCGCGCACGGAGCGGATCTTCATGTTGGTGTCTCCTGGAATCGATGTTGTCGTGTGTGTGTCGTGTGCGGCTGGCGCGCGAGCGTCACGCCGAAACGGTGGAGGTGCGGCGCGCGGCGCCCATGCGGCAGGCGATCTGCAGCGCCTGCCAGGTCGCGCCGACGTCGGCCGTGCCGCGGCCCGCGATGTCGTACGCGGTGCCGTGCGCGGGCGTCGTGATCGGCACGGGCAGCCCGCCCTGCACGGTCACGCCGCGCGAGAAGCCGAGCAGCTTGATCGCGATCTGCCCCTGGTCGTGGTACATCGTGACGATCGCCTGGTAGTCGCCGGCCTGCGCCTTCAGGAAGATCGTGTCGGCGGGGAACGGGCCGTGGAACGGCGCGTCGGTCGGCCAGTCGCGCGACTGCAGCTTGCGCACGGCCGGCTCGATGATGTCGACTTCCTCGCGGCCGCAGCTGCCGCCGTCGCCGCCGTGCGGGTTGAACGCGGCGATCGCGATCTTCGGCGCCGCGACGCCGTTCGCGAGCAGCGACCGGTAGATCAGTTCGGATGCCTGTTCGATTCGCGCGACGCTCAGCTGGGCCGCCGCATCCTTCAGCGGAATATGCGACGAGATGCGCGCGGTCCACAGCTCGCCGAGCGTGTTGAATTCGCAGAAGTAGCCGGTCACGCCGAGCGCGGCGGCGAAGTGGTGCAGCTCGTCGTCGTGCCGGAGCCCGCCGAGCTTCATCGCGTACTTGTTCAGCGGCGCGAAGCAGATCGCGTCGATGTCGCCGGCGAGCGCGGCGTCGAGGCACCGGTCGAGCACGGTCAACGTCGAGCGGCCGCCGGCCGCGCCGGGCTGGCCGACGGTGACCTGCGCGCGATCGATCGTGTCGAGCGCGACGAACGCGGCGCGCGCGGTGGACGGCCGGCCGCGCACGGCGGCGAGCGACGCGACGGGTTCGACGTCGACCGTCACGCCGGCGACGCGCTGGCCGGCTTCCCACAGCCAGCGGTCGCCGATCAGCACGAGGTTCGCGCGGGACGTCGCGTCGGGCCGCGCGAGCAGTTTCGCGATCAGTTCGGCGCCGATGCCGGCGGGGTCGCCGAGGGTCAGCGCGACGACGGGCAGTGAAGCGGCGGGCAGTGCAGCGGCGGGCACGGCGGCGGCGGTCGTCATGCGGCGTCTCCGTGGCGGGCGGCGGGCGGTTGCATGTTCATGCGGTGTCTCCGGTGGCGGCGTGTGGCCGTTGGTGTATGGGGTTCATGCTAGGTAGACGGAATGAGTCGGTAAATTGAAAACTCTTGATGAATCGATAACCTGGAGTAATCGAAATGGGCTCGATCGATCGACGAGACTCGACTCCCCAATTGCTGAACCGGCTGCGGATGCGGCAGATCGCGCTGCTGCTCGCGGTGGATGAATGCTCGACGCTGCGCGCGGCGGCCGGGCAGCTCGGCCTCACTCAGCCGGCCGCGACGAAGATGCTGGCCGAACTGGAAAGCGCGCTCGGCCAGCGCCTCTTCGATCGTGTCGGGCGCGGGCTCGTGCTGAACCCGGCCGGCGAGCGCGTGCTCGGCTATTTCCGCGGGATTCGCGGCAGCATGGAGGCGCTCAATCGCGAGCTCGGCGAGCTGCAGCTCGGCAGCGCGGGGCGGCTCGCGATCGGCAGCATCATGGCGGCGTCGCCGGGGCGGCTCACCGAGGCGCTGGTGCAGCTGAAGGCGCGCTATCCGCTGCTGGCGATCGACATCGCGGTCGATACCAGCGACCGGCTGATGCCGCAGTTGCGCGAGGGCGTGCTCGAGGTGGTGATCGGCCGCAACGTCGGCACCGATTGCGACTTCCGCGTGGTGGACGACGAGGCGCTCGCGATCATCGCGGGCCGCGACCATCCGCTCGCGGGCGCGGGGCCGGTCGAATTCGACGCGCTGCTCGATTACACGTGGATCCTGCAGCCGGCCGGCAGCCCGGCGCGCGAGGTGGTCGAGCGCGAGTTCCGCGCGCGTCACCAGCCGATGCCGCGCGGGCTCGTCGAAACGGGGTCGATCCTGACGACGATGAACCTCGTCGACCGTTCGCGGATGCTCGGCGTGATTCCGTTGACCGTCGCGCAGCGCAACGCGGCGCACGGGCTGGTTGCGATCATCGATTACGAACTCGACCAGAAGCTGCCGTCGTATGGCAGCCTCGTGCGGCGGGATCGGCCGCTGAGCATTCCGGCGCAGCAGTTTCTGGCGCTGTTCCATCGGGAAGGCGGGCAGGGCGCGGGCGATTGATGGAAGGCGGGGCGGCTACGTTGCGGCGTCACGCACCGGCGAGCTTCGCTCGCGGTGCGTGATGACGGCGATCAGGGCAGGTCGGGACAATCCACGCCGAGCAGGACCAAGCCCGATACCGCGCGGCGAACCGCCGCCACCCCGCGTCAGCGTGCCGACGGCGCGGCCGGCGCTTCGGCGAGCGACGGCGTCGATGCCGACAGCGCGCGATCCGGCCGGATCCGCAGCGCGGCGACGATGCCGATCAGCAGCATCGCGACCGACCCGACGAACGGCACCGTCCAGCTTCCGGTGTGGTCGACGAGATAGCCGAACAGGATCGGCGACAGGATCCCCGCAATCGCGGAACCCGCATTCATCATCCCGCTCGCGATGCCCGCGTGCGTCGGCGCGATATCGCTCGGCACGGCCCAGATCGGCCCGATCGTCAGTTCGAGGCACAGGAACGACCCGGACAGGCACAGCGCGATGCCGGCCGTCGAATGCACGAACGCGAGCGGCAGCATGCAGGCGAGCGCGCCGGTGAAACTCGCGACGATCACGCTCTGGCGCGACAGCGCGAGGTTGCCGGTCTTGCGGTAGATGCGGTCGCACAGCCAGCCGCCGAGCGTGTCGCCGACGACGCCCGCGAAGAACACGCCGGATGCGAACAGCGCGGTGGACTTCAGGTCGAGGCCCTTGCCGTTCAGGAAGAACGTCGGCAGCCACGTGAAGAACAGCCAGGCGGTCCAGCCGTAGCAGAAGTACACGAAGATCGTCGGCGCCATCCGGCGGAACAGCGGGCCCCACGGCGTCGGGCCCGGCGCCGGTGCCGGCCGGGCGGCGGCAGCGGTGCGCGTACGGTTGTCGCCGCCGTCGCCGAGCGGGTACTCGCGAAAGCCGGCGATCCACCAGACGAGCCACACCAGCGTGACGGCGCCGATCACGAAGAACGCCGCGCGCCACGACAGCCACGTCATCAGCGCGGCGACGATCGGCGGCGTGACCGCGTTGCCGAGCCGCGAGAACGAATGCGTGAAGCCCTGCACGACGCCGCGCCGTTCGCGCGTGAACCAGTGCGTGATCGCGCGGGCCTGCGCGGGCAGCGTCGCGCCTTCGCCGATCCCGAGCAGCAGGCGCGCGGCGAACAGCAGCGCGAGGCTGTGCACGAGCCCGGTCATGAAGGTCGACGCAACCCAGATCAGCCCGCAGCCGATCAGCGTGATGCGGGCGCCGAAGCGGTCGGCGATCCAGCCGCCGAAGATCTGGCAGATCGCGTACGAATACGCGAACGCGGAGAACGCGATGCCGAGTTCGGTGTTCGACAGCCCGAGTTCGGCCTTGATCGCGCCGGCCGCGGTCGCGAGGTTCACGCGGTCGACGTAGAGGATGAACGAAAGCGCGCACAGCAGCCACAGCGTATGGCGTCGTTGACGGTGATCGGTCGGCATGTGTCTCACTCCATTCTCGTGCGCGTCGTTGCAATGACGCCGCGTTCACTGGCCGGGCCAGCATCGCGCGCCGGAGGAGGCATCGTCTACTGAATCTTTTCGATCAATTGATAACCTGCGGTGTTCGGTTTCGCCGCGTTCGGGTGCCGGCTCGGGGCGCCATGCGGGTTTTCCACGAACGGTTGCGGCATGATGCGGGATGGCCGCGCACGGACACGACGCACGGCATGGGTCGAACGTGTTTCGACGCCGGTGCCGTCATGATGCAGTGACGCCGCGCAATCGCACAGTCGGGAATGGACGGACATGGAACAACGGCTTTCACGCCACCGGGACAACCGCTTCTGGCAACTCCAGCCGGTGAAATGGTGGATCCAGGGGCACGGCCGCGACGGCTATTCGTTCCGGCTGCTGCTGATGCCGCTGGTTGCCGCGTTCGTGCTCGAGTTCGTGTGCGTGATGCTCGACGCGCCGTTCAGCGCGCTCATCGTGATTGGTGTGATGACGCTGTTCCTCGGAATCGCCGGGTATTACGGCGCGAAGCGCGAATGGCTGGTGCCGTCCGGCCGCCGCACGCGCTCGTGAAGGCGCGTACCAAGCAGGCGGCCGAGCGATCTATCGGCTCGCCATTGCCGGCTTGGCGTTCATCGCGGGCGTTTGTAAAGAAGCCACGGCGCGCGGACCGAACGACGCGTGCCTGTTGAACCGGCACGCGTCGTCACACTCAGATGTGGCCCAGCAGCACGAGTATCACGACGACGACGACGATCAGCCCGAGGGAGCCCGATGGCCAGTAGCCCCAGCTTCGGCTGTGCGGCCACGCTGGAAATGCCCCGATCAGCAGCAGAATCAGAACGATGATAAGGATTGTACCGAGCATCGCACCCCTCCTGAATTTGTTCGACATGACGGTGCCTGGTGGCGCAATTCCCGTGCCGCAGTGCACGGCCGTCGGCGCAACCCGGCGAAAGCGCACTGTTTGGATACCGGGAATTCATGGGGTGAATAGCGTCCGATTCAGAAAATAAATTTCAAAAATGCAGACCCGGTCGCTATGCTGACCCTTCGGTTTCCCCTCAGGCGGGCAGGCAATGGCTGAACTCTTTCTGGTACGGCACGGGCAGGCGTCGTTCGGCACGGACGACTACGACCGGCTATCCGCGGCCGGCGAGCAGCAGGGCGTCTGGCTCGGCGAATACTTCGCGGGGCAGGGCCTGACGTTCGATCGCGTGATCTGCGGCACGATGAACCGGCATGCGCAGACGGTCGCCGCGATCCTGCGCGGAATGGGCCGCGACGGCGTGGCGGTCGACCGCCATCCCGGCCTGAACGAATACGACTTCCACGGGCTGTTCGCGGCGGCGGCGAACGACTATCCGGAGATCGCGCGGCTTGCGGCCGGCTCGATGAAGGAGCACTTTCGCGCGCTGCGGCAGGTGCTGCACCTGTGGGCCGACGACAGGCTCGGCGACACCGCCCCCGAAACCTGGGCGCATTTCCAGCAGCGCGTCGCCGACGCGCGCGCCGCGATCCGCGGCGGCGGCAGCCAGCGCGTGCTCGCGGTGAGCTCCGGCGGCCCGATCGCGGTGACCGTGCAGCAGGTGCTCGCCGCACCGCCGTCGAGCGCGATCGCGCTGAACCTGCAGATCCGCAACAGCAGTCTTTCGCAGTTTTTCTTCAACGCCGAAGCGTTCCACCTCGCGTCGTTCAACGGCATCCCGCATCTCGAGGATCCCGAACGGCACACGTGGCGCACCTACGGCTGACCCCACGAACGATCGCGACGATGACGAAGCCTTCCCAGCCCCTCGACGTAGCCCGCCTCACGCGCTATCTGGAAGCGCACGTGCCGGGTTTCGAAGGCCCGCTCGACATGGAGAAGTTTGCCGGCGGCCAGTCGAACCCGACCTTCCTGCTGCACGCGAAGAGCGGCCGTTACGTGCTGCGCCGCCAGCCGCCCGGCGAGCTGCTGAAATCCGCGCATGCCGTCGATCGCGAATTCCGCGTGCTGAGTGCGCTGTCGGGCACCGCGGTGCCGGTCGCGCATCCATATCACCTCTGCGAAGACCGCGACGTGATCGGCAGCCTGTTCTACGTGATGAGCTTCGAGGACGGCCGGATCTTCTGGGATCCGGCGCTGCCGGAGCTGCCGAAGGCCGAGCGCGCGACCTGCTACGACGCGCTGCTGCGCACGATGGCCGCGCTGCACGACGTGGACGTCGACGCGGTGGGCCTTGCCGACTACGGCCGCCCGGGCAACTACTTCGAGCGCCAGATCGGCGTCTGGACGAAGCAGTATCGCGCGGCGGAAACCGAGCGCCTCGACGCGATGGAGACGCTGATCGACTGGCTGCCGAAGGCGTGCCCGGCGGACACCGGCCGGCCCGCGCTGGTGCACGGCGATTTCCGGATCGACAACCTGATGTTCGCGCGCGACGGCTATCGCGTGCAGGCCGTGCTCGACTGGGAACTGTCGACGCTCGGCAACCCGCTCGCCGATCTCGCGTATTTCTGCATGTGCCTGCGCCTGCCGTCGGGCGGCCAGGTGCGCGGGCTCGCGGGCCAGGATCGTGCGGAACTCGGCATTCCTGACGAAGCGGCGATCGTCGCGCGCTATTGCGAGCTGCGCGGCATCGAGCCGATCCGCGACTGGCATTTCTATCTCGCGTTCAGTTTCTTCCGGCTCGCGGCGATCGCGCAGGGCGTGAAGGCGCGTGCGCTGCAGGGCAACGCGTCGAGCGAGCAGGCGCTGCGCGTCGGCGCGATGGCCGGCCGGCTGGCCGAGATGGCCGTCGACGTGATCGACGCGCAGCGCTGACCGCGACGGAAGCGCCGCGCGGCGGCACGACAACACATCAATGGAGGAGCACAGCAACATGGCAACGAATCTGTTCGACCTGACGGGCAAGATCGCGCTGGTGACGGGCGCGAGCCGCGGCATCGGCGAGGAAATCGCGAAGCTGCTCGCGCAGCAGGGCGCGCACGTGATCGTGTCGAGCCGCAAGCTCGACGACTGCCAGGCGGTGGCGGACGAAATCGTCGCGGCGGGCGGCCGCGCGGAAGCGCTGGCGTGCCACGTCGGGCGGCTGGAGGACATCGCCGCGACGTTCGAGACGATCCGCGGCAAGCACGGCCGGCTCGACATCCTCGTGAACAACGCGGCCGCGAATCCGTATTTCGGGCACATCCTCGACACCGATCTCGCCGCGTACGAAAAGACCGTCGACGTGAACATCCGCGGCTACTTCTTCATGTCGGTCGAGGCCGGCAAGCTGATGAAGGCGCAGGGCGGCGGCGCGATCGTCAACACCGCGTCGGTGAATGCGCTGCAGCCGGGCGACCGGCAAGGCATCTACTCGATCACGAAGGCCGCGGTCGTCAACATGACGAAGGCGTTCGCGAAGGAGTGCGGGCCGTTCGGCATCCGCGTGAACGCGCTGCTGCCGGGCCTCACCAAGACGAAGTTCGCGGGCGCGCTGTTCGCCGACAAGGACATCTACGAAACCTGGATGACGAAGATCCCGCTGCGCCGCCACGCGGAGCCGCGCGAGATGGCCGGCACCGTGCTGTATCTCGTGTCCGATGCGGCGAGCTACACGAACGGCGAATGCATCGTCGTCGACGGCGGCCTGACGATCTGAGCGCGCGATGAAAATCGACAGCTATGCCGGGCAGGCCGTGATGATCACCGGCGCCGCGAGCGGCTTCGGTGCGCTGCTCGCGAGCGAACTGGCCGCGATGGGCGGGCGGCTCGCGCTCGGCGACCTGAACGAAGCGGCGCTCGAGCGCGTGGCCGCGGGGCTGCGCGCAGCCGGCGCCGACGTGATCGCGCAGCGCTGCGACGTGCGCGTCGAAGCCGACGTCGCGTTGCTGGTCCAGGCGGCGGTCGCGGGCTTCGAACGGCTCGACGTCGGCATCAACAATGCCGGCATCGCCCCGCCGATGAAGGCGCTGATCGATACCGACGAAGCCGATCTCGACCTGAGCTTCGCGGTGAACGCGAAGGGCGTGTTCTTCGCGATGAAGCACCAGATTCGCCAGATGCTCGCGCAGCGCGAAGGCGTGATCCTGAACGTCGCGTCGATGGCCGGGCTCGGCGGCGCGCCGAAGCTGGCCGCCTATGCGGCGTCGAAACACGCGGTGGTCGGGCTCACGAAGACGGCCGCGCTCGAATACGCGCGCCACGGCATTCGCGTGAACGCGGTGTGCCCGTTCTACAGCGCGACGCCGATGGTCACCGACAGCGACCTCGGCGCGCGCCAGGACTTTCTCGCGCAGGGCTCGCCGATGAAGCGGCTCGGCCGGCCCGAGGAAATCGTCGCGACGATGCTCACGCTGTGCGCGAAGGAAAACACCTATCTGACCGGGCAGGCCGTCGCCGTCGACGGCGGTGTCTCGGCCTTCTGAACCGAACGAACGGAAACCGGAATCTCGAGGAGTCGATCATGGACTTTGGCTACACCCCGAAAGTGGAAGAATTGCGCGAACGCGTGCGCGCGTTCATGGACGCGCACATCGTGCCGCGCATTCGTCAGTGGAACGAAGAAGTGCATGCGGGGCAGTATCCCGTGTCGTTCATGGAGGCGCTGAAGGAGCGCGCGAAGGCCGAAGGCCTGTGGAACCTGTTCCTGCCGCACCTGAAGGCCGACGAGCCGGGCACGGCCCTGACGAACCTCGAATACGCGCCGCTCGCCGAGATCATGGGGCGCGTGAGCTGGGCGTCGGAGGTGTTCAACTGCAACGCGCCGGACACCGGCAACATGGAATTGCTGCACATGTTCGCGACGCCCGAGCAGCGCGAACAGTGGCTGCTGCCGCTCTTGCGCGGCGAGATCCGTTCGGCGTTCGCGATGACGGAGCCCGACGTCGCATCGTCGGACGCGACCAACATCACGACACGCATCGAGCGCGTGGGCGACGAGTACGTGATCAACGGCCGCAAGTGGTTCATCACGAACGCCGCGCACCCGAACTGCAAGATCTTCATCGTGATGGGCAAGACCGATCCCGAAGCGGAATCGCACCAGCAGCAGAGCATGATCCTCGTGCCGCGCGACACGCCGGGCGTGACTATCGTGCGCAACATCACGGTGGTCAATCACTACGCGCCCGAAGGGCACTGCGAGATCACGTTCGACGACGTGCGCGTGCCGGCGCGCAACCTGCTCGGCGAGGAAGGCAGCGGCTTCGCGCTCGCGCAGGCGCGTCTCGGGCCGGGCCGCATCCACCACTGCATGCGTTCGATCGGCGCGGCCGAGCTCGCGCTGGAACTGATGATCGACCGCGCGCAGTCGCGCGAGGCGTTCGGCAAGCCGCTGAACCGGCACGGCACGATCGGCGAATGGATCGCGCGTTCGCGCATCGAGATCGACCAGGCGCGCCTCCTGGTGCTGAAGGCCGCGTGGATGATCGACAAGGTCGGCGCGAAGGCGGCGCGCAAGGAAATCTCGATGATCAAGGCGCTCGTGCCGACCGTCTATACGAACGTGTGCGACCGCGCGATGCAGGTGTTCGGCGCGGCGGGCCTGAGCCCCGACACGCCGCTCGCCGACCTGTGGACCTGGGGCCGCGCGCTGCGCTTCGCCGACGGTCCGGACGAGGTGCACCTGCAGGCGATCGCGCGCATGGAGATCAAGGACGCCGTGCGCGGCTCGACCGAACCGTACCTGACGCGGCCGCCGCGCGGCTGAGCGGCGCACCGCGCGAGCCGGCGACGTGGGCGAACGGGAGACGCACGCCGTATTAAGATGCCGGCAAGGAGATCCGGCGATGCGCCTTTCGAAGATTGATCTGAACCTGTTCGTCGTATTCGAGGCGATCTACAACAAGCGCAACCTGACGCGCGCGGCCGAGGTGCTGAACCTCACGCAGCCGGCCGTCAGCAACGCGCTGGCGCGGCTGCGCAAGACGCTGAACGATCCGCTGTTCGTCAGCACGCCGGCCGGGATGATGCCGACGCCGATGGCCGAGAACATCGTCGGCCGCGTGCGCGAAGCGCTGCAGCTGCTCGATTCGAGCGCGCACGAAGGCGACGTGTTCGACCCCGCTTCGTCCGCGCGCGTGTTCCGGTTGAGCATGAGCGACCTGACCGAAGCGCTGCTGCTGCCGGCCCTCGGCGAACTGCTGCAGACGCATGCGCCCGGCATGCACGTGCGCAGCTACACGATGGACCGCCGCGAAGTGGCGACCGCGCTCGCGAACGGCTCCGTCGACATCGCGATCGACGCGCCGCTGATCGGCGACCCGCACCTGCACCAGGCGCTGCTCGTGCGCGACCGCTACGCGTGCATGATCCGCGACGACCACCCGTTCAAGGGCGACACGCTGACCCTGGACGACTACCTGTCGATGGGGCACATCCACGTGTCGAGCCGCCGCAAGGGCAGCGGGCACGTCGATGCCGAACTGACGCGGCTCGGGCTGCGCCGCAACATCCAGATGCGCGTGCAGCACTACATGGTCGCGCCGCTGATCGCGATGCGCGGCGACCTCGCGCTGACGGCGCCGCTGCGGCTGCTGCAGCGCTACCCCGCGCGGATTCTCGAACTGCCGTTCGAGATGCCGGGGCTCGAATATTTCTGCTACTGGCATCGCAGCGCCGATCAGGATCAGGGCAGCCAGTGGCTGCGAGAGCAGCTGATGACGCTGATGGGCGGGATCGGCGAGTCGCCGTGATGCGACGAAGCGTGGGCGCCGCGCGCCGGCCCACGCCGGCTTCGCTCAAAACGAATCGTCGTCGAAGCGCGACGATACCGGCCGGCGTTTCATGTCCTTCAACCAGTCCCTGACGTAGTCCGGATCCTCGAACTCGCGCAGCGCGACGGTCAGGTCCTGGTTGCCGCGCTGCATGCCGGCGATGTCGCGCGCGAGCATGCGGATCACGGTATCGGGCGCGATCTTGACGGACGACGCGATGCCGTAAGTACGCCGGAAATCGTTCTCGACGTGCCGGATCTCCTGATCGAGCTCGCGCAGCTGTTCCTCGAGGATGCCGTTGTAGCGCGTGAGCCGTGCTTCGCTCAGGCCGTCGATCGCGCGTCGGTCGATCTGTTCGATCTCCAGCTGCAGTTCCAGCAGTTGCAGCAGATTGCCCTTCGCATACGCGTGGTTGACCCGCTGCATCAGCACGGTCTTGCGCTGCTGTTCCTGCGGATCGGTTTCGCGATCGGGATGCAGCGCGCTGGCCAGCTTGCGATAGATCTCACGGATCGACTTGCTCGATTCGGCCTGCTCGGCCTCGCGCTTCGCCTGCGCGGCCGACTGCTTCGGCGCCTTCTTGCGCTTCGCGCGCTGGGCCTCGCGGGCCGCGTGAGCGGCCATGTCTCGCTCGAACTGGGCGTCGAGTTCGGCCTGCATCCGCTCGGCGAGCTCGTCGGGTGACAGCGTGTCGAGATCGTCGGCCGGCTCCGTGGCGGGCATCGGCTGCGGCTCCCGCTTCATCGGCTCGGGATCGGCCACGGCGCTGCCGGCGTCGTCGGATGCGCGATGGCGGTTGTAAATGACCCTCAGCGCCGCGTCGTCGCTGACGTTCAGCAAGTCGCGCGCCATGTCGGCGATCAGGTCGGACAGCATGCGCTGCTCGGCCTTGCTCAGGCCCTTCTGCAGGAACGCATCGTCGAGCAGATGGATCAGCCTGATCCGCAGCGCGGTCGCTTCCTGTTCGAGCGGCAGCAGCCCGTCGACGAATTTCTTCTGGAAGGCCGGCGTGACGGCTTCCCATGCGCCCAGACGCTCGCGCCGCTTTTCGATGTGCTTGACGAGCGTATTGAAGGTTTGCTGGGCTTGGGACAGGCTGGCTGTCTCGTGACCGGGCGCGATGGCGACCGCGGCACCGCGACGTGCGGTCATGATGAAGGTCCTCCGGCCGCGGCGGGAGGCGCGGCAGGCCGGTATTTTAGCCGTCATCGCCGGGTCCGGTGGCGAGACGGTCGGCGCGGGCAGCCGCGCTCGCCGCGCATCGCGCTCAGAACAATTGCCCCTGCCCGGAAATCACGCGTTCGAAATCGTCGCGCAGGAACGGCAGGATCGCATCGGCGACCGGCTGCAGCTGGCGGCTCACGTAGAACGCGTAGTCGATCGGCGAGCGCATCGTTTCGAGCGGTTCCGGGCCGGCCGTCGTCATCACGTAGCTGATCCAGCCGCCGCGCTGGTACTGCAGCGGCCGGCCGCGCGCCTGGTTGAATTCGTCGGCGATCCGCGCGGCACGCACGTGCGGCGGCACGTTGCGCTGATATTCGCTCAACGGCCGGCGCACGCGCTTGCGATAGATCAGTTGCGCATCGTATTCGCCGGCGAGCGTGCGCCGCACGTAGTCGCGAATGAAATCCTGGTACGGCTCGCGCTTGAACACCCGCCGGTAGAGTTCGCGCTGGAATGCCTGCGCGAGCGGCGTCCAGTCGGTGCGCACCGTTTCGAGCCCCTTGAACACGAGGTCCTCGCCGCCGTCCGCCGCGCGCGCGAGGCCCGCATAGCGCTTCTTGCTGCCTTCTTCCGCGCCGCGCACGGTCGGCATCAGGAAGCGCCGGTAATGCCGCTCGTACTGCAGTTCGAGCGCGCTTTCCAGCCCGAAGCGATCGCGCAGGTGCGCCTGCCACCAGCGGTTCACGTGCTCGACGAGCGCGCGGCCCTTCGCGCCGGCCGCGTCGTCGTCGTGTTCGCGTCCGAGCCACACGAAGGTCGAATCGGTATCGCCGTAGATGACTTCGTAACCCTGCGCCTCGATCAGCTCGCGCGTGCGGTGCATGATCTCGTGGCCGCGCATCGTGATCGACGACGCGAGGCGCGGATCGAAGAACCGGCAGCCCGTCGAGCCGAGCACGCCGTAGAACGAATTCATGATGATCTTCAGCGCCTGCGACAACGGCGCGTTGCGCTGGCGTTTCGCTTCGTCGCGGCCTTCCGACACGCGCCGCACGATGTCGGGCAGGCAATGCGCGGTGCGCGAGAAGCGCGCGCCGAGAAAGCCGGGCACCGACGTGTCGTCGCCCGGATGCGCGAGCCCTTCGATCAGCCCGGCCGGATCGATCAGGAACGTGCGGATGATCGACGGATAAAGGCTCTTGTAGTCGAACACGAGCACCGAGTCGTACAGGCCGGGTCGCGAATCCATCACGAAGCCGCCGGGGCTGTTCTGGCCGGTCACGTCGCCGAGGTTCGGCGCGACGTAGCCGAGCCGGTGCATGCGCGGCAGGTACAGGTGCGTGAACGCGGCGACCGAGCCGCCGGTGCGATCGGCCGCGAGGCCCGTGACGGTCGCGCGTTCGAGCGCGAAGGACAGCAGGTCGGCCTTGTCGAAGATGCGCGTGACGAGTTCGCAGTCCTTCAGGTTGTAGTGCGCGAGCGCGGGCTTGTCGTGGTCGAAGCGGCGCTGGATCTCGTCCATCCGCTGATACGGATTGTCGATCGACTTGCCTTCGCCGAGCAGCGACTGCGACACGTATTCGAGGCTGAACGACGGGAACGTCCACGTCGCCGATTTCAGCATGTCGATGCCGTCGAGGATCAGGCGGCCGGCCGCGCCCGCGAAGAAATGGTCGGGCTGCTGCCCGTGCGCGCGCCACTCGAGCACGCTGCCGCCGCGCCCGAGCTTCAGCGGCACGCCGTATTGCTCCGCGTGCGCATGCAGGATGCGCAGGTCGAACTGCACGAGGTTCCAGCCGATCACCGCATCGGGATCGTGTTCGTCGAACCAGTCGTTGAGCCGCGCAAGCATGTCGGGCCGGCTGTCGCAGTAGTCGAGCTTGAAGTCCGCGGCGCGCGCGTCGCCGTTCGGCGGGCCGAGCATGTAGACCTGCCGCTGCCCGCAGCCTTCGAGCGCGATCGAATACAGCTCGCCGTGGACGCTCGTCTCGATGTCGAGCGATACGCAGCGCAGCGCGGGACGATAGCCGGTCGCGGGCTTCAGTTCGCCGTCGGTCAGCGTGCCGTCGCGGCCGGCCGTGCCGCGAAACTGCACGGGCGCCGTGATGAAGCGCTCCATCGTATAGCGGTCGGGCGGCTGCACGTCGGCTTCGTAGACGTCGACGCCGGCCGCGGCGAGGCGTTTCTGGAGTCCGGACAAATGGCGGTAGCGGCGGCAGTAGAGGCCGGCCACCGCGCGCTGGCGGAAGTCGCGCAGCGCGAGCGGGCGCAGTTCGGCATCGCGCTCGCCGGCCAGCGTGCGTTCGGCGAGCGCACGCTGCTCGGCCGGCACGAACGCGACGGCTTCCTGCGGGCGCAGCCGCACGCGGCGCGGACCGTGTTCGGTTGCCAGCCAGAACTCGATCTCGATGCCGGACGCGGTGTCCCGCCAGTGGCGGGTGAGGATGAAACCCTGCTCGAACGCAGTCAAGACACTTGCTCGTCGTGGATGCCCAGGCGGCGGATTTTAGCGCTTCTCGCGCGGTTCCCGCCGAAGCGGCGCCGCTGGCATCGGGTGGCAGGACGCGGCGCCGGATCCGCCACGTGGTGCGCGTTGCATCGACCGCGTGAAGCAATCGGCGTCGCGCGCAGGCCGGATGACGTTCGGGCGGTACGCATTCGTCTGTCGAGTGCGCGAGCGCGTCGTCCGGCAACTGCGGCAGTGTTGCCGCAGCGCGGGCCCTAGGCCGGCATCGGCGCGAATTCCCGCTTCAGGTCTTCCGGTCGCTGCGGTCGCTGGTACAGATAGCCCTGCGCATACTGAATCCCGACCGCATGCAGCGCGCGATGCTGCTCCTCCGTCTCCACGCCCTCGGCAATGATCTTCAGGCCGTAGTGGTGCGCGACGGCGGCGATCCCTTCGATCAGTTTCGCGTTGCCCGTCGTCAGCCGGGAGATGAACTGTCGATCGATCTTCACGTAGTCGAACGGAAAGCGCGACAGCATGTCGAGGTTGCTGTGGTGCGTGCCGAAGTCGTCGATCGCGAACTTCGCGCCTTTCGCGCGCAGCGTGGCGAACATCTCGGTGGTGCGCGGATTCTTCTCGAGCAGGATGCGCTCGGTGACTTCGAGCACCAGCGTGCAGCCCGGCGGAAGCCGGCGGATCGCGTCTTCGACGACGGACACGAAGCGCGCGCGTTCGAGATCCTTCGGCGCGACGTTGATCGCGACATGCAGCGGCATCGACGGCGCGAGCGCGGACAGTTCCGAGATGGCCGTGCGCAGCACGAATTCGGTCACCTTCGGCAGGATCGTGCTCGATTCCACCTGCGGGACGAACACCGCCGGACTGATGGGCCCCCATTTCGGATGCTGCCAGCGCAGCAGCGCCTCGACGCCGACGGTCCTGCGCGTTTCGACATCGACGATAGTCTGATAGACGACATGAAACTCGTTGCGCTTCAGCGCATTGCGAACGGCCTTCAGCAACAGCCGGCGCGGCGCCATCGCGAGCAGGTACGCGGCCGCGACGAGGCCGTTGACCAGCAGCGCGATCGTCACGCAGATCAGTCCGTAGCGCCGCTGCACCTGCGAAACGTAGGGTTCCGACGAGGTGACGGAGACCGTGAACGGCCAGGCGCCCGACGCGATCGTGCTGCCGGTGGGCGGCGCCGCGCCGAACGGCGGCACGAACGCGCCATGCTGATCGATGCTTCCGGCGCCTTCGATCGACAGCGTGGCCGTTTCCGCCCCGAAGCGGGTGCCGTGCGCGAGCATGTCCGCCAGATAGTCGCCTTCGACCACATAGAGGACGCCGGATTCGGGCGCGGTCGCACGAAACGCCGCCAGCACCGGAACGCGATGCTGAAACGGCGTTTGCCGAAGCAGCGTGATGGCCGTCATCCCCGGCTCGGGCGCGTGAATGTATGCGGCGAGCGGGACGTCGATCGCGCCCAGTGCCGACGAGCATGTGACGCGACCGTCGTTCGCCAGCCCGACGGCCCGAAGATAGCGCAGGTGAGTGCCTACTTCGGCGAGCGTCCTGAAGATCGTCATGCAGGGTCGCCCGACCAGCGCGTCCAGCTCGGCCGGGTGACGCGAGCGAATTCCGTCGAGAATGCGGTCGACCGATATCACGATGTCGTTCGCGACGACGCGTTCGTGCTGCGCGATCGCGTCGCGCGCCAGGCGCCCGGCAACGACGAGCGCGACCACGAACACGAGGATGCAGACGATCAGGGCAAGCGGGAAAACGACGTGCGGCCACGCGCCGCTGCGCTGGAATGCGGGCTTCGGGGGCAGTGCGGGCGCGGCAGGTCCTCGGGTCGTACTTGTTGTTGTGCGCATGAGAATGCAGATCGAACCGGTCGATGGATAGACGCGATGCGTTCGCCGTGCCTGGCCGAGGCACCGCGGCTCGCGCCGATATCGGGACGCAAAGCGATTCTACGCTCGCGAAACGCACGAAGCGGCATCGCGGCGGGGCGCTGGATTCGAGGCGCTTCTCCGTAACATACCCCGACCACGCATGTATATCGGTATCGCACACGAAAAAAAACCGGCCGCATCGGTGAGCGGCCGGGACAGAAGACACCGTCTCTTGGCACGAGGATGGTGCGCGGCAAGTATAAGGCGTGCAGCCCTCGATTACGAAATATTGATATTCAAAAATCGCGTAATTTCTTGATTGATGCTTGCGGGGAAATATTTGCATCGCGCGTCACTTCCGGCGATCCAGGCATCGGCGCGCCTTGAACGAGGCCCAACCCGCTTGCTGCGGGTTGTTCCAGCGCGTGCATCGGCGACAGCAGCGCTTCAGAAATCGTCGCGCATCTTGTGGAGCAGGTCGCGGGGAGATTGATGCGTGTCCACGGCGGTGAGGACGTCGGTCAGGAACCACGGCAGGTTCAGCTGCGTGTCGGGATCGCCGACGCACACGCGAATCGGCGGCGCTTTTGATGCAGCGCGGGAGCCGGGCGCCGTGCCGGCGGACGTGGAGGAGGACGGTACGCAGTTTTTCGCTTGCTGCGGGACCGGCGACGCGGCACTGCCGGCGAGTGCCGGCAAGCTGGTGGCGGCGAGCAGGATCAGGAGGGCGAACGGGGTGGCGCGTTTCATGTGACTCTCCGGCGATGCACGTTCGACACCGTCGGCGAATCCTAGTTCGGCGTCGTCGGGGGCGATTGGCTTTCAGCGTTCCGGCCCCGTGCGCGACGACATGTGCATGCCGAAGCGACCGCGCGGCTGCCGCGCCGGTTCGACCTCGCCCGCACCGGATCGATCGTTCAAACGTCAAGAATCGTTTGGATCTCCGGCAGACGCTTGCGGTGCGGAATGCGCTCCTTTATCGTGCCGCCACGACGGCGCCGATACAGGGCGTCGAGTCAGTTCGCAAAGGAGCATTCGTCATTACCGCATTCAATCGTCGCACGCATGTTCGTGCCTTTCTCGTCGCATCGGTCGCGTATCTCAACCTGGCTCATCCCGCGTCGGCGGCCTACACGGAATCGTGGATGAGCGATCATGACGTCAACGCGTACGCGCAGCAGGTCAAGCATCCGCCCGTGGCGGCGAGCAGTGCGGCGGCCGTGAAGCCGGGGCGGCAAACCGTTCGTTCGCAATCACAGTCGCAGTCGAAGGCGCCGGTCGCGGCGCATGCCGGCGCGAAACCTGCGCCGAACGCACACGCGGCCCCCGCGAAGACCGGCAAGGTTCGACATGCGGCCGGCGCCGAGCCGAAGGCGCACGTCGCCGCGAAGCCGAAGGCGGCGCCGGCACACATGAGCACAGCCGCCCGGCATTGACGCGGCGCGCACAACGGCGATAACCGTAGCATTCGACGATCGGGGAGAACTTCATGTCGCTGATGGATCGCCTGTTGTCACGCGGTGTGCAGACTCTCGCGTCGAGAAGGCGCGTGATCGTGCGTGTCTGGCTCGACGAGCAGGGGCGCGTCCGCGATCTCAAGGTCAGGCGCAGTTGCGGCGACGCCGCGCTCGACGCGAAAGCGCTGCACGCAATTGCGGTGATGCGCTTCCCCGGCGGTCACCTCGGCTCCGGCGGGAAATCGGCGAAGCGCTGGCACGATCTCGATTACCCGGTGGACTGACGGCGCGTCACGGACACCCGTAACGGCGCTTCAATTCCGCGTACCGCGTAGTCGTAGAAGTGACTGCCCGCGGCGATCTTCGCGCCGTCGCACGCCGCCTGGAATTCCATCTCGCGCTCGTTGTAAAAGCATCATCTTCACGATGAGCCGCGAGCCATTGCGATACACGTCCCATCGCATGTTCGCGGCCATCGCCGACATCCGGTCGCCGGGCAGGATCGGTCGAGCCTGGAAGTGTTGCAGGCCGCCTTGACGGCGGAATGTCGGAATTCGGTCGGGCAATCGCCGGCATCGCGCCGGCTCGCGACCGGCCGGCGCGAGCCGGCCCGTATGCGGTGCTCGGCTCAGTGCACGCCTGCCGATGCGATCGAGCGCATCGTGTCGGTGATGCGCACGCAACGCGACAGGCCGAACGTCTCGGCTTCGCGGCGTTCCGGTTCGCTGCTCGCGACGGCCACCGCGCGCTCGGGCGGCACGCCCAGCGCTTGCAGCGCGACGTCGAACGGATGCTGATTTGCTACGGAGTCCTGCTGATTGGCGTCGGTCACGACGACCGAGAAGCGGTCGAGGTTCGCGCGGCCGAACTGGCCTTCGAACATGTCGCTGAGGCGGGCGGCCGGCAGCGTCGTGACGAGACCGAGTCGATATCCTTGCTCCGACGCGCTGTCGAGCCACTGGATGATCGCATCGCGCTGGTTGCGCGATTCGTGCGAATCCGGTGTCGCTTCGATCTGCGCGAATGCGGCGTCGAGACGGGTGACGATGGCTTCGATGACCACGGTGATTCCTCTCCTGAGACGTGACGGTCCGTTCGCGGACGGGAATGCCCGACACCTTAGCGTCGATCCGGAAATTGCAACCAATTAATATTTATAGCCGACTCATAGGGTTTGACTGATGAATCGGGCGGCGAGCCAGTACCGGCGCGGGATGCACGCGATCCATGCGTTCGGGACGAATGGCATCGTATCGATGGCGTTCGATGTGACGCACCCGACGCATGCGCGATATGAATGCACCGGATGTGTGCACATGAAAAAACGGCGTATCGGGCGAGGTGCGCCCGATACGCCGTCTTGCGATGCCGCGTGGCCGTCGACGCTCAGTGCAGCTTGATCGACGGCTGGTTGCGGCTTTGCAGCCAGTGGCTCAGCGACTGGAACAGCGCGCGCTTCAGTCCGTGCACGCTGAACAGGTGCTTGCGGTACAGGAACTTGTACAGCCCGATCGCGGCGAGCCCGTCGACGATCAGCGAGCGCGAACGCATGCCGAGGTCGGCCTGATAGACGGCACCGGCCTGGCCGAGCGACACGACGGTGCCCGCGTCGCGGAACGTGAAGCCCGCCACCGGCTTGCCGGCGAGGCGCCGCGCGAGCGCTTCGCCCAGGTACACGGCCTGCTGGTGCGCGACCTGCGCGCGCGGCGGCAGGAAGCCGCCCGCGTCGGCCGACGGGCACGCGGCGCAGTCGCCGAACGCGTACACGTGCGGATCGTCGGGCGTCTGCAGCGTGCCGGTCACGATCACCTGGTTCGACCGGTTGAGCGCGATGTCGCCGAGTTCCCGCAGCATCGCGGGGCCCGCGACGCCGGCCGCCCAGATCGTGATGTCGCTCGCGAGCCGCTCGCCGGCCGCGGTCGTGACCGCGTCCGCGCCGACTTCCGCGACGCGCGTGTCCGTCAGCACGTCGACGTTCAGCGTGCGCAGTTGCGCGTGCATCTTGGCCGACAGCCTTGCGTCGAGCGCAGGCAGGATGCGCGGGCCGCCTTCGATCAGCCGGATGTGCACGTCGCGTGCGGACACCAGCGCCTTGAAGCGATACGTCGTCAGCTGCTGGATCGCATGGCGCAGCGCGGCGGCCAGTTCGACGCCCGTCGCGCCCGCGCCGATCACGTTGATGCAGATCGGCGCGGCGCGCCGCGCCGGCTGCTGCTCGGCCAGGTGGTTCGCCTTCGTGCACGCGGCGAGGAACTTGCGGCGGAAGTCCTCGGCCTGGTCGAGGTTTTCGAGCGGCAACGCGTGGCGCGCGGCGCCCGGCACGTTGAAGAAATTCGTCACGCTGCCGACGGCCAGCACCAGGTCGTCGTAGCCGAGCTCGCGCTGCGGCAGGATCTCCGTGCCGTCCGCGTCCTGCACCGCGGCGATCGTCGCCGTGCGTGCCGCGCGGTCGACCCGCTGCAGCGCGCCCTGCACGAAGCGGAAGCCGTGGCGCTTCGCCTGCGCCGCGTATTCGATCGTGTGCGAGGCCGGATCGCGATGGCCGGACGCGGCTTCGTGCAGCAGCGGCTTCCAGAAGTGCGTCGGATAGCGGTCGACGAGCACGACGTCGGCTTGCCCGCGGCGGCCGACCGTGTCGCCGAGGCGCGTGGCGAGCTGCAGGCCGCCGGCGCCGCCGCCGACGATCACGATGCGCGGCACGCGCGGTGCGCGATCCGTTGCAGGGGTAGGCGTGATGGTGTCCATGTTGTGGCTCCCGCTGATGACGATTCGGATGACATTGCTCAAGAACCGACGATATAGTTTTGAACCTACGCGAACAATTTAATGTTTATAAGCGACTCATATGTATTCACTTATAGGAAAGACCGCGACGTTCCGGCAGCTGAAGGCGCTGGACATGATCGCGCGCCTCGGCAGCGTGTCGCGCGCGGCCGAGGAGTTGAACCTGACGCAGCCGGCCGTGTCGCTGCAGGTGCGCCTGCTCGAGGAGGCGGTGGGCGCCGCGCTGCTGCAGCGGGTGGGGCGCGGCGTGCAGCTGACCGCCGCCGGTGAAATCGTGTCGCGCTATGCGCGCGAGATCCTGCATCTGTGGAGCGAGGCCGGCGACGAAGTGGCCGCGCTGACGGGCGATCTCGGCGGCACGCTGCGGATCGGCGCGATCACGACGGCCGAGTACCTGATCCCGCCGCTGCTCGTGAAATTCACCGCGACGCGGCCGCACGTGAAGACCTATTTCAAGGTCGGCAATCGCGACGACATCATCCGCATGCTCGCGACGCATGAAATCGATCTCGCCGTGATGGGCAGCGCGCCGAAGGAGCTGCGCACGCACGCGGTCGAGTTCGCGAAGCATCCGATGGTGTTCGTCGCGGCGCCCGGCCATCCGCTGATGCAGCGCAAGCGTGTCGCGCTGAAGGATCTCGAATCCGCGCACCTGCTCGTGCGCGAACGCGGCGCGGGCACGCGTTCCACGGTCGAGAGCCTGTTCAAGACGGCCGGCTACCGCTTCCACGTGGGCTCCGAGCTGTCGAGCAACGAGGCGATCAAGCAGATGGCCGAAGCGGGGCTCGGCGTCGCGTTCCTGTCGTTGCACGCGTGTGCACTCGAGTTGCGCACCGGGCTGCTCGGGCAGTTGCCGTTTCCGGGCAACCCGATCGAGCGCGAATGGTATGTGGTCACGCTCGCCGACCGGCGGATCTCGCAGGTGACGGGGCTGTTTCGCGATTTCCTGATCAAGCAGGGCGCGCCGGTGATCGACGGCGCGACCGTCGCGCCGCACGAGCGGCGGCGCAAGTAGGCCGACGCGGGCGGCGCGTGTGCCCTGTGTCGCGGCGGTTAAACGATCCCGAAGTCGTCGTTGCTGTCGGGAATCGACGCGAGCAGCCGCTCGAGCCGGTACCAGCCGATCATGCGCAGGCAGCGTTCGGCGAGTGTCGCGCGGATACTGCCGGAACGAGGACGGGAAACAGCGCGGGAAGCGCGGCGGGAAGCAACGCGGGTGGCCCCGGGCGGCGGCGGCGCGGCGAACGTCGCGCGAAACGGGCGGCAATCGGGCATGACGGGCTCCGCAGGTGTCGGATGAGGCGATCGTAGGCGTGTCGGCGCGTGCCGGCGCGCAGGCGCGGATCGGTTTGAGCAGAAACGGATGATCTTGTTCCGCGCGCTGCGGGAACGGGCGTTCAGGCCCGGCAAGCACCGCGGAAAAGCGTCACAATGCGCGTTCGACACCCGATCTGGTGGAGGGGAACCATGAGCGATCCGATTCTTGCCGCGCCGACCGACAACGGCGTGCCGGTCAGCCTGCGCTCCAGCCGCGGGCTTGGCTGGCGCGGCTTCGGCGCGTCGTTGCTGGAGATTCGCGCGGGCACGTACCGGATTCCGGCCGCCGAGCATCACCGTATCGGCGTGCATATCGGTTCGCCCGTGCGCGCGGATTGCGTGTGCGACGGCGAACGCGTGTCGCGCATCCAGGCGCACGGCGACGTCGACGTGATTCCCGCCGGCCTGCCGGGCCGGTGGACCGACAGCGCCGACTGCCGGATCCTGCACATCGCGCTCAGCGACACGTTCGTGCGGCGCACGTTCGAGTAACTCGAGCTGAAGCCATCGCAGGCGCAGATCCGCCGGCGGCTGCAGGTGCGCGATCCGCGCCTGCAGCACATCGCGTGGGCGATGGCCGCCGAACTCGAGGCGGAAGACGCGTCGGACCCGCTCTATGCGGAGAGCCTGTGCACGGCGCTCGTCGCGCGGCTGGTCGACAGCCAGCCGGTGTTCCGCGAGCGCCGGCGTACGCTTGCGCCGAAGGCGGCGGCCCGCGTGATCGACTATGTCGAGGCGAACCTCGAGCGACGCATGACGCTCGCCGAACTCGCGGCGCTCGTGTCGATCAGCGTGCCGCATTTCAAGGTGCTGTTTCGCGAGACGCTCGGGATGCCGGTGCATCAGTACGTGGTGCGGCGCCGGGTCGAGCGTGCGAAGGCGTTGCTGCTCGAAGGCCGGCTCAGCATCAGCCAGATCGCGCTCGAAGCCGGGTTTGCGCATCAGAGCCACATGGCGAACTGGATGAATCGCGTGCTGGGCGCGACGCCGACGGAGATCGCGCGGTCAGGGGGGCGGGGTGGGCTGAGGCTCGCTTATGACGGTGACGACCGTTGATCGAGCGCGGTGGCTCAATGTCCGCGCGTGCGCGACGACGATCGGCGCGTGCCCGGTTCGTCACGCGCGGACGCTGCTTCGTTTCGACTGCATGAGCGTGGCTGGCGGCACCATGCGAGCCGCGACCGCTGGCGTTCGACACCGAGCCGTACAACGTCCGGTTCCTGCCATGCAACGGACAAACCCGGCACGCGCCTGATCCGTCATCCTTTCCTGCTCGCGTCATCCGTCCGTGCGCGTCACGTTGGCGATGCGCACCGACAATCACATCACCTTCATCCCCCAGGAGCGGATCGTGTTCGTGATTTTCGGAGCATCAGGCAACGTCGGCTTGTCGACCGTGACGACCCTGCGCCACGCAGGCCATCCCGTGCGCGCGGTGCTGCGCGACGCACGCCATCGCGAACGCTTCGCGCAACTCGGCTGCGAAGTGGCGATCGCCGACCTGACGGACGCACGTGCGATCGCCATGGCGATCGACGGCGCGCAAGCCGTGCAGATGCTGTGTCCGGTGCCCGTCGCCGACAACGATCCGGCCGCGACGATGGAGCGGACGATCGACATCGTGACCGGCGCACTCGCCGCGAATCCGCCGCCGGCGCTGCTCGCGTTGTCGGACTACGGTGCGGAGCGTGAGGGCAACACGGGCATCACGCGGCTCTTTCATCGTCTGGAAGAAGCGGTGAAGACGGTCCCGACGCGGCTCACGCTGCTGCGCTCGGCCGAGCACGTGCAGAACTGGACGCGCGTGTTGCCCGTCGCGCTCGCAACCGGTGTGCTGCCGAGCTTTCACCATCCGGTCGACAAGGAGTTTACGACGGTCTGGGCGCCCGATGTGGGTGTCGCGGCGGCGCGGTTGCTGCTCGATTCCGCCGAAACCGGCAACGGGCCGCGTATCGTCAGCATCGAGGGGCCGCAGCGTGTGAGCGTGCGGGACATCGCGGATACGCTCGGCGTGGCGGCCGACCGCGAGATCGTCGCGCGCGAACTGCCGCGCGACGCATGGACCGCGACGCTGTTGCGTGCGGGGCTCAGCGAACGGCATGCGCAACTGATCGTCGATCTGTACGACGTGCACAACGCGGGGCAGATCGATGTCGAGGTCGGCGTGTCGGAGCGGGTGTATGGCACGACGACACTGGCGGACGCGCTCGCGACGCTGGTGCGCGCGCACGCGCGGTGAGCGGGGTGGCGGCAGAAAGGATGCGCGTTACGCCTGCCGCCGCGCCCTGCCGGACACCGCATACGCGACCGACCCGATCACGATCCCCCAGAACGCCGATCCGAGCCCGAGCCACGTCATCCCCGAAGCGGTCGCGAGGAACGTGATCACCGATGCTTCGCGATGCGCCTCATCCTCGAAGATCCCGTGTACGTTCGCGCCGATCGCACCGATCAGCGCGAGCCCCGCGAGGATCGCGACGAACGCCTTCGGCAGCGCGAAGAACAGTGTGACGATGGTGCCGGCAAAGAGCCCGCCGATCAGGTAGATCACGCCGTTCGCGATGCCCGCGATATAACGCCGGTCCGGATCCTCGTGCGCGTCCTTGCCGGTGCATAGCGCCGCGGTGATCGCCGCGACCACGATCGTGATCCCGCCGAAGCACGCGACCGCGAGCGACATCACGCTGGTTGCCGTGATGATCGGCCGCGCGCTCGTGTGGTAGCCCGACACGCGCAGGATCGTCATCCCCGGCAGGAACTGGCCGGTGAGACTGACGACGACGAGCGGCAGCGCGAGGCTGAGCGTCGTGCCGAGCGTCCATTCGGGGGCGATGAAGACCGGCCGCGCGATGCTCGGCGACACGTTGCCGAGATGCGCCATCCCGAGCAGCGTCGCGAGCGCGGCGCCGGTCAGCAGCACGAGCACGATGCTGTAGCGCGGCAGCAGGCGCTTGAAGATCACGTACGCGGCGATCATCCCGAAGCCGAGCACCGGCTGCGCGGTCGCGGCTGAGAATGCGTGCATGCCGAACGGCAGCAGGATGCCGGCCATCATCCCGCACGCGATGCCGCGCGGAATATGGCGCACGAGCCGGTCGAAATAGCCGGTGATGCCGATCACGAGGATGATCAGCGCGGCCGTGATGTACGCGCCGACGGCCTGGTTCAGCGTCAGTTGCGGAAAGAGGCCGACGAGCAGCGCGGTGCCGGGCGCCGACCACGCGGTCACGACCGGCACCTTCAGTTTCCAGCTCGCGAACAGCCCCGACACGCCCGCGCCGATCGAGATCGCCCAGACCCACGAAGCCACCATCTCGTTGGACGCATGCGCGGCCTGCGACGCCTGGAAGAAGATCGCGAGCGGGCCCGCGTAGGAAATCAGCACCGCGAGAAAGCCCGCGGTGACCGCGGAGACGGACCAGTCGTTTCCGATCGAGCGGATCGCGCCCGGCGAGGTGTTCGGTTGCATCGTCGTAGGGGAGTGCGGCGCGCGGCCGGGAGGCTGAGCCGGGGCGAATGATTGTTGGAACCCCGGACGAGCCGTCATTCTGGACATTGCCGGTGGAATTGGCAATTCGCCGATGAAGCTCGGCGTTGTCGGCTTTTTGTAATGAATGCGCGCCGGGGCGGCCTTGCGCGCGTGTCGTCGCGTCGTCGGATCGGGCGGCTTCACGGCGAAGCGCGGCCCCGCTCGCGCGTTACGTACTGATCTGAAGATATCCGTCGACGGCGGCGACCTTCGCACCGCCGCCCGTCGACAGCGACGCCGTGCCCTGGTCGAACGGGTGCACGGGCGTGTCGGTGGGCGTCCACGCATGGCGCGCCAGCAGTTCGCGATACCCGCCGCGGATCACGAAGCCACCGCATTTCTCCGCATAGGCGTCGCGCCGCATCCGGTACGCGCGCGGCAGGTCGAACCACGGCAGCTTCGGCAAGTCGTGATGCACGAGGTGGTAGTTGTTGTTCAGGTATAGCAGCCGCATCGCGAAACCGGCCTCGTTGATCGCGATGCGCGCCTTCGGATGCCGTGCGGCGCGGTGCTCGAACAGCGAACGGATCATCGCGAGCGACAGCGCGGGCCACGTGACCGCCAGCAGGTAGTACCACCACGGCACGCCGATCGACCACTGCAGCCAGGCGAGCAGCGCGACCACGCAGGCGGCGTGCGTCGCCCACATCGGCAGATAGCGGAAGTCGCCGCGTCTGAACGCGGCGAACGCGTCGGCGAACATCGCGGCGATGCTCGTCGGCGGCCCGAACACGAGACGTCCGACGAAGGTGGTGCGCGCAACCGTCAGCGCGCGACGCCAGCGCGGCAGCCGCGCCCACTGCTCGCGCGACACGTAGTTCGTTTCCGGGTCGACGCCCGGCACGGTCAGGTCCTCGTCGCGGTGATGGTCGAGATGCGTGTCGCGATAGAGCGTGTACGGGTACCAGATCGTCAGCGGCGGATAGCCGAGTAGCCGGTTCACGAACGCGGAGCGCGTCGGATGGCCGTGCAGCAGTTCGTGCTGCAGCGACATGTGCCACGCGCCGAGCAGGATCAGCGGCGGCGTCGCGGCCGCGAGCGACAGGCGCTCGGCACGCACGAGCAGCAGCACGGCGAGCCAGCCGCCGTAGATCGCGACGACCAGCAGCCAGGTCGGCCACTCGGTACGGGCAGTGAAGCGGGCGTCGAGTGCGGCGATCGCGCGCGCGTGGTCGACGTCGAAGTATTCGGCCATGGTGCTGGGGCGGATGAAGCGGGTGAAGCCGGTAAAGCGGGCGATATTCGGATAACCGGTAGCGGACGATCGCGCCGGTGCGGGCTGCGATGCGGTCGGCCGACCGGCGTCGTGGCTCGCGGTCAGCCGCTACAGCGGCATGCGGCGGCGTCGCGACACTGGAACGCTAACCGGGCCGCGTAGTCAGGCCAACCAAGCAATTCGGATTTGCTTATCGCTGCGCGGCCGATAAGCATTGGCCGCCCCGGCCCCGGCCCCGGCCCCGGCCCCGGCCCCGGCCCCGGCCCCGGCCCCGGCCCCGGCCCCGGCCCCGGCCCCGGCC
>NZ_QTQH01000030.1:0-64989 GCF_003853805.1 Burkholderia sp. Bp8994 | reverse complement strand
TGGTTCTTCGTCGTCGCGTCGGAGGCGATCACCGTCGGCAACCAGACGATCACGCTGCCGGGCATCGGCGCGTATCTTGCGCAGGCGATCTCGGACAAGAACCTCGGTGCGATCGGCTGGGTGATCCTGACGATGACGGTCGTGATCCTGGCCTACGACCAATTCCTGTTCCGCCCGCTGATCGCATGGGCCGACAAGTTCCGGATGGAGAACACCGCATCGGGCGATGCGCCGCAATCCTGGCTGCTCGACCTCGTGCGTCGCACGCGCCTGATTCACCAGCTGCTCGTGCCGGCCGGCTGGTTCTTCGCGAAGGCGGCGCGGATTCCGCTGCGCCTGCCGCTGTCGGGCGCGATGCGCTTCTCGCTGCCGAAGGTCGAGAAGAAGGCATCGCGCACGGTCGACATCGCATGGGCGGCGCTCTTGCTGCTCGGCACGGCCTATATCGTGTGGCGCGTCGTCAGCTTCGTGTCGACCGGCGTGACGATGGGCGAAGTCGGGCACGTCGTCGCGCTCGGGCTCATCACGCTGCTGCGCGTGGTCGTGCTGATCTCGATCGCGTCGGTGATCTGGGTGCCGATCGGCGTGTGGGTCGGGCTGCGCCCGAAGCTGGCCGAGAAGCTGCAGCCGCTCGCGCAGTTCCTTGCCGCGTTCCCGGCGAACCTGCTGTTCCCGGTGTTCGTGATCGTGATCGCGCGCTTCCACCTGAACCCCGACATCTGGCTGTCGCCGCTGATCGTGCTCGGCACGCAGTGGTATATCCTGTTCAACGTGATCGCCGGCGCCACGTCCTATCCGAACGACTATCGCGAAGCCGCGACGAACTTCCGGATCCGCGGCTGGCAGTGGTGGCGCCAGGCGATCCTGCCCGGCATCTTCCCGTACTACGTGACCGGCGCGATCACCGCCTCGGGCGGAGCATGGAACGCGAGCATCGTGTCGGAAGCGGTGCAGTGGGGCTCGACCAAGATCGAGGCGCACGGCCTTGGCGCGTATATCGCGCAGACCACCGCCGCCGGCGACTTTCCGAAGATCATCCTGGGCATCGCCGTGATGTCCCTGTTCGTCACCCTGTTCAACCGCCTGCTGTGGCGCCCGCTGTATGCCTTCGCCGAAGCGAAGCTGCGGCTCGACTGAGACCGATTGAGAGCGAAACGCGATGCACAATCCGAATGCTGTAAACGCCCCCGTCCAGACGTCCCAGCCGCCGCGCCTCGGTGAGGAAATCCTGCGCGTCGATCACGTCTGCCGCGGCTTCAACAAGACGCAGGGCGAGTTGCTCGTGCTCGACGACGCGAACCTGTCGCTGCGCGAGGGCGAGATCGTCGGGCTGCTCGGCCGTTCGGGCTCGGGCAAGTCGACGCTGCTGCGGATCATCGCCGGGCTGATCGAGCCGACCGGCGGTGACGTGACCTATCTCGGAAAGCCGCTGCGCGGCCCGGCCGAAGGCGTCGCGATGGTGTTCCAGACCTTCGCGCTGTTTCCGTGGCTGACCGTGCTGCAGAACGTGGAGGCCGGGCTTGAGGCGCTCGGCGTCGGCGCACGCGAGCGGCGCGAACGCGCGCTCGCCGCGATCGACCTGATCGGTCTCGACGGCTTCGAGAACGCGTACCCGCGCGAGCTGTCGGGCGGCATGCGCCAGCGCGTGGGCTTCGCGCGCGCGCTCGTGGTCGACCCGACGATCCTGCTGATGGACGAGCCGTTCTCGGCACTCGACGTGCTGACCGCCGAGACGCTGCGTACCGACCTGCTCGACCTGTGGACGCAAGGCCGCATGCCGATCAAGTCGGTGCTGATCGTCACGCACAACATCGAGGAAGCGGTGTTCATGTGCGACCGGATTCTCGTGCTGTCGTCGAACCCGGGCCGCGTGATCGCCGAGATCAAGGTGCCGTTCAAGCATCCGCGCAACCGGCTCGACCCGGCCTTCCGCAAGCTGGTCGACGACATCTACGCGAAGATGACGGCCCGCCAGACCGGCGAGGCGACGAAGAAGGGGCTCGAGCTCGGCAGCTGGCTGCCGCAGGTGTCGACCAACCTGATGGCCGGCCTGATCGAGACGCTCGCGATGGCGCCGTACCACGGCCGTGCCGACATGCCGGAAATCGCGCGCACGCTGCATCTGGAGGTCGACGACCTGTTCCCGATCGCCGAAGTGCTGCAGTACCTCGGCTTCGCCGACGTGCGCGAAGGGGACGTGTTCCTGACGCCGCCGGGGCGTGTGTTCGCGGAATTCGGCACGCAGGAGCGCAAGCTGATGTTCGCGGATCACCTGCTGAAGCACGTGCCGCTCGCCGCGCGGATCAAGAAGGTGCTGAACGAGCGCCCGGGCCATCGTGCGCCGCGTGTGCGTTTCGAGCAGGAGCTGGAGGATTTCCTGTCGGACGGCGCGGCGGAGGAAACGCTCGACGCGGTGATCGACTGGGGTCGTTACGGCGAGATCTTCTCGTACAACGACCAGACCGAAATCTTCAGTCTCGAGGACGTCGAGTCCTGAGCCGTCGAGCCGGGCCGTCTGGCCCGGCATCCGCACGCACGGCGCCTGCCAGGCGTCGCGCATCGCATCGTTACTGCAGGTTACCCCACCGGTCGACCGCCGGTTCGGCCGACGCCCACTTCCAGTGCGTGCCTTGCTGGCACGCATTCGCGAAATACCAGTCGGCCTTGTCGCCGTCCTTCACTGAGAACGCGAATTCCTTGCACAGCGCAAGCGCCGTCGAGTACGCGCGCGTGACGCGCACCTCGCCCTCGCCGTTTTCGAGCGGCAGCGTGTTCTTCACGTTCCACGGCTTCACTTCGCCGACGGCCAGGCTGCCGGCCGCCTTCGCGATCGCGTCCTGCTGGTTCTGATGGAGCTGTTTCATCGTGCGGTTGACGGCCTCGTCGGTCGCCGCCTGCACGGCGATCCCGACACCGACGCCGACGGCCGGGTTCGCCGTGACGAGGCCCGTCGCCGCGCCGGCGAGCGCGCCGCTCGCCGCGCCGACCGAGCCGCAGCCCGACAGCGCGGCGCTGGCCGCGCACAGCGCGCCGATCGCGGCGATTCGGATCGCGACGGTCATTGCAGCGCGCCCCAGCGTTCGGTCGCCGGTTCCGCCGACGCCCATTTCCACACGGGACCGTCGCGGCAGATCGTGGCGACGTAGAACGCCGATTGCGCGGCCTTGTCGGCCTTCGCGGGCGTGTCGACCGCGAACACGATTTCCTTGCAGTCGAGCGGGCCGATGCTGATCATCCGGCTGACCGTCACGCGGCCCTGTTCGTCATCCTCGATCGGAAACGAATGGTGCGTCGTCCACGGCGCGACGCCGCCGACGTCGAGCGGGCCGGCCGCCTTCGCGATCTGTTCCTGCGTGTAGCGGTGCGCGACGCGCTGCGTGTACTGGACGCCCGCACGCGCACCGGCGACGGCGCCGAGGCCGATGCCTGTCGCGACGGCGGCATTGTTGGTGACCTTGGAGGCGATCGCGGCGCCCGCGATACCGGCGCCGGCGGTCGCGCCTTCGCTGTACAGCGAGTTGCAGCCGGACAGCAGTGCGGCGGTGGCGAGCGCGGCCAGCACGATGCGCGCCGGCGTGGCCCGGCGCGGCGGTTCGAAACCCATGTTCATCCCTGAGTGCAAGTCCTGTCTGGGTGAGCGGCGACGCATGCGCGCCCCCTTGCCGCGTCATTGTTTCGCAATGGTCATAGGAAAACTGCAAAGCTTTGACAAATGGCCGGCGGCGGGTCGCGCGCGTACGCGCGGCGCTATTGTCGGACAGATGGCGGAGCCGGGGTCAAAACGTTACAAATTGAAGGTAATTGTTACCGTGGCGTGCGAGGAAGCGACCTAGACTGTTTTGTTATGGAATGTTTCTACGACGGCTCCGAGCCGCGCGCCATATGAGACACCCAGCCATGCGCCGTTCGAAACGGTTTTCTCCCCGGCCGCCCGATGCAGGTGCCGAGCGCCCGCGTCCGCAGACCGACGCGCCGGCCGGTGCGCCCGACGAGACGCCGTCCGACGGCGATCACAACCAGGGCGGCGCACGCCCGGAAGGGCTCGACTATCAACGCGACCTCGGCCAGGAGCAGGACGCTTGAGGCTGTCGCCGCTGTATTCCGCTGCCGCATTTCATTGCGCGCCTTGTTGCATCGCTCACATCTGAATCGCCGCGCGACTGCCTTCGGGCCGTCGCGTCCGCCTTGGCGCGCGCTGCGCGTCATTCAATCGAATCGAGGAGGGGAAGCCGCATGAGCAGATTGATCGTGGTATCGAACCGTGTCGCCGCCGGCGAGGACACGCGCCCGAGCGCAGGCGGTCTCGCGGTCGGCGTGATGGATGCGCTGAAGGAAACCGGCGGCGTCTGGTTCGGCTGGAACGGCGAGATCGTCGGTACGCCCGACACGCAACCGGCGATCCAGCGGGACGGCAACGTCACCTATGCGACGGTGGGGCTGACCCGGCGCGACTACGATCAGTACTACCGCGGTTTCTCGAACGCGACACTCTGGCCGGTGTTTCACTACCGCAGTGATCTCGCGCGCTTCGACCGGCAGGAGTACGCCGGCTATCTGCGCGTGAACGCGATGCTCGCGAAGCAGCTCGCCGCGCTGCTGCGGCCCGACGACCTGATCTGGGTGCACGACTATCACCTGCTGCCGTTCGCGCATTGCCTGCGCGAGCTCGGCGTGAAGAATCCGATCGGCTTCTTCCTGCACATTCCGTTTCCGTCGCCCGACATGCTGCGCGTCGTGCCGCCGCACGACGAGCTCGTGAAGTTCATGTGCGCGTACGACATCGCGGGTTTCCAGACCGACGCCGACAAGCAGGCGTTCACCGACTACATCGAGCGGCGCGGCATCGGCGCGGCGAGCGACGACGGGATGCTGCATGCGCACGGCCGCGTCGTGAAGGTCGCCGCCTATCCGATCGGCGTGCATCCGGATGCGATCGCCGAGGCGGCCGTCCAGTATGGCTCGCGCAAGCCGGTGAAGATGCTGCGCGACGCGCTCGGGGGCCGCAAGCTCGTGATGAGCGTCGACCGGCTCGACTATTCGAAGGGGCTCGTCGAGCGCTTCCAGTCGTTCGAGCGGATGCTCGCCAACCAGCCGGGCTGGCAGGGGCGCGTGTCGCTCGTGCAGATCGCGCCGCCGACGCGCTCCGACGTGCAGACCTACCAGCGCATTCGCGAGACGCTCGAAGGCGAGGCCGGCCGTATCAACGGCCGCTTCTCGCAGCTCGACTGGACGCCGATCCAGTACCTGAACCGCAAGTACGAGCGCAATCTGCTGATGGCGTTCTTCCGGATGTCGCAGGTCGGCTACGTGACGCCGTTGCGCGACGGGATGAATCTCGTCGCGAAGGAATACGTCGCGTCGCAGGACCCGGCCGATCCGGGCGTGCTCGTGCTGTCGGAGTTCGCGGGCGCGGCGGCCGAGCTGAGCGGCGCGCTGCTCGTCAATCCGTACGACCTGTCGCAGATGGCCGATGCGCTCGAGCGCGCGCTGTCGATGCCGCTCGCCGAGCGGCGGGCGCGGCACGAGGCGAACCTCGCGCGGCTGCGCGAGAACAACCTTTCGGTCTGGCGCGACACGTTCGTCGCCGACCTGCGCAGCGTCGCGGCGGCCGCGTCGGTCACGCGGCGCGCGGGCCGGCGGGCCGCGCATGTCTGAGCGGATGTCCGAGCGCGTGGAGGAGGGTGGCGCGGCGGACGATGCGGCCGCCCGCTTCTTCATCGTCACGGGCGGCCCCGGCTCCGGCAAGAGCACGTTGCTCGATGCGCTCGAGCGTACCGGTTTCGCGCGCTCGCACGAGGCCGGGCGCGGCGTGATCCGCGACCAGATGGCGATCGACGGCCCGGCGCTGCCGTGGCGCGACCGGGCCGCATTCGCCGAGCAGATGCTGAACTGGGAGATGCGTTCGCACCATCTCGCGCGAGGCGCGCGCGGGCCCGTGTTCTTCGATCGCGGCGTGCCGGACGTGATCGGTTACCTGCGCCTGACGGGCCTTGCGGTGCCCGCACACGCGGAGGCCGCGGCGCGGCGCTTCCGCTATCACCGGCGTGTGTTCATCGCGCCGCCGTGGCCCGAGATCTACACGCACGACACCGAGCGCCGGCAGGATTTCGCGGAGGCCGTGCGCACCTACGACGCGATGGTCGACTGCTATACGGCGTATGGTTATCGGCTGATCGAGCTGCCGCGCGTGAGCGTGAAGGCGCGCGTGCGCTTCGTGATGGACGCGCTCGACGCTGCCTGAGTTGCGGGCGCGGCGCGCTGCGGCGTCAGGTCGCAGCGTGAAGTCGCCGCATCAGGCCGCAGCGTCGGGGCGCGGCGACGCGATGCGCAGCATGCTGACCACCGCGGCGACCGCCGCGAACACCGTGGCGACATAGAGCGCGATCGTCGGACCGCGGTCGGGCGCCAGCCCGAAAATCAGCGCGACGAGCGCGGCACCGAGCGTCTGGCCCGTCAGGCGCGCCGTGCTCAGCATCCCGCCGGCGCCGCCGCTGCGCTCGCGCGGCGCCGACGACAGCATCGCGCGATTGTTCGGCGACTGGAACAGCCCGAAGCCCGCGCCGCACAGCGCCATCCGCCACACGATGTCGACGGTACCCGGGTGCGCGCCGATCGTCGCGAGCGACAGCAGCCCGGCCGCGAACAGCGCGAGCCCGATGCCGCCGAGGATGCCGGCCGAATAGCGGTCCGACAGCACGCCCGCGAGCGGCGCGGCGAATACGATCACGAGCGGCCACGGCGTCATGTAGAGGCCGGTTTCGACCTGGGAGAAGCCGAGCGAATGCTGCAGCCAGAACGGCAGCGCGACGAACGCGAGCATCTGCGACGTGAACGACGCGACCGACGTGCAGATCGACAGCGCGAACATCGGGATGCGCATCAGGTCGACCGGCAGCAGCGGCGCCGGCTGCGACAGCTGGCGCTTCACGAAGAAGTAGCCGACGCCGAACGCGACGGCCAGCTCGGCCGCGACGTACGCGTGGCTTTCGCCGTGACCGAGCCCGTCGACGGCCATGATCAGCAGGCCGAACACGCAGGCGTTCATCAGCGCGCTCGGGAAATCGTACGGCGCGTCGTGCAGCGGGTTGGCCGGCAGCGCACGCAGGCTGCCGAACACCGCGGCGATGCCGATCGGCACATTGACCGCGAACAGCCAGGGCCACGACGCGAACGACAGGATCGCCGATGCGACCGTCGGGCCGATCGCCGACGACAGCGCGACCACCATCGCGTTGATCGACAGCCCGCGCCCGAGCATCGACGACGGGTAGATCATGCGCACCAGCGCCGCGTTGACGCTCATGATGCCGGCCGCACCGAACCCCTGGATCACGCGCATCACCGCGAGCGTCGGCAGCGAGCCGGCGAGCGCGCAGCCGAGCGACGCCGCGGTGAAGAGCGCAAGACCCGCGATGTAGATGCGGCGATAGCCGACGCGTTCGCCGAGCGACGCGAGCGGCAGCAGCGTGATCGTGACCGCGAGCTGGTACGCGTTGACGATCCAGATCGATGCGGCATCGGACGCGTGCAGGTCGCGCGCGATCGTCGGCAGCGCGACGTTCGCGATGGCGCCGTCGAGCACGGCGAGCGTGATGCCCAGTGCGACGCAGACGATCGCCCAGTAGCGTTGCGGAAGCGGCAGGCCGGTATCGGCGTTCATGGCGGGAGCGAAAGCGTGGTTGTCCGCGTGCCCGGGTGCCGGTTGCGTGCGCAACCATGCTTGCGGGTGGAGGCGGCGGTGGACGGTCCGGCCAGCCTGGCGGCGCCGGCGCGGGGCCGGTCGAGTGTATCACCGGGCCGAATCGCGCGACGCCGACACCGCCGCCGGCCGGCGCGCGTTCAGCCTTCGAAATCGAGGCCGCCGAGCCGCACGAGCGGGTCGGCCTGCGTGCGCGACGCGAGGTCGATGTCGCGCGCGCCCTCCCATGCGCTCAGCTTCCTCGGCAGCGCGCTCAGATAGTGCTCGAACCGCATGGGCCCGTCGGGCTCCATCAACCGTTCGATCTCGTCGGTGTCCCAGGTCAGTTCGAGGTTCAGCGGATGCACGAAGCCGCTCACGTGCTCGTGCGGCGCGCTGCGGATCTGCACGCGCGTCGGTTGCCCGTGGCCGCCGTACGGGACGACGTCGGTCAGTACGTGATCGGCGAAGAAGGCGGCGATCGCCTGCGCGATGCGCGGCGCGAATTCGGTATCGAAACGGCGGGCGGTTTCGGGCTGCATGAAGGCGTCTCCAGTGTGCCGAAAATCGTAGCACGGCCGTGCCGCGTTTCGGCGTGCGTGATACCCGTAATGGCGCGTTACCACTTGCTGCATCTATTACGGCCGGGCGCGGCCACAATGCATCGCATCCAGTACCACTTCGCGTGGGAGTCCATCATGAAAAAGATTGCCGCTGTATGTGTCCTCGCCGGTTCGCTCGCCGTGGCGGGCCCGGCGTCCGCGCATGGCCGCGACGGGGGCGCCGTCATCGGCGCGCTGATCGGCGGCGCGGTGCTCGGGGCGATCGTGACGTCGGCGATGAATCCGCCCGTCGCGTATCAGGCGCCCGTGTATCAGGCACCGGCCTATCAGCCGCCGACGTACTACCAGGCACCGGCCTACCAGCAGCCGGCTTATCCGACCTACCAGCAGGCGCAATACCAGGACGACGGCCCGAGCTATTGCTACGACCGTTATCAGCGCGCGTACGTGTGCGGCGCGCCCGTGTCGGGCGGCTATGCGCAGCCGGCGGGGTGGTAAGAAGCGGGCACGCGCATGAGGCGCGGGCAGGTTCGGCGTTGCGTAGCCGGCCGCCCCGGTTTCCGGTGGAGCGGACGACAAAAGGCCCTCGCGGTGATGCGAGGGCCTTGCTTTTTGACGGTCGTCTATCGGCTCGTATCGGCCTCGCGCGGGCCGTGCGTGGATACAAACGGTTGCAATTGCGTCAGTGGCGATGGCCGCCGCCGTTGCCTTGGCCGCGCCCGCCGCCGTCGTCATTCCAGTCGGCGCGGCGTCCGTCGCCGCGGCCCCAGCCGCCGTGACGGGCGCGTTCGCTGCGGTCGCGATCCCAGCCGCCGCGGTCACGATTCCAGCCCTCGCGTCCGCGATCCCAGTCGCGGCGTCCGCGGTCCCAGTCGCGCCCGCCGCCACCGCCCCAGATGTTGACCGTCCCGTACACGGGCGACGCCCCGTAGGCCGGCCCGTACGCGTAGCCGGGATCGGAATAGTAGGGCTGTCCGTAGCCGTATCCGGCGTCCGGACCGACGACGCACCCGGCCAGCAGCGTGGCGACGCCGGCGGCAGCAATGAGCTTCAGCATGATGATCTCCGTTGGTTTCCGTATAAGTACCGCGCGCGGGGATCGCCGGCTGTATGCAATTGTGTCGTGAAATTACAGCGCCGTAAGGTCTTGGAGCGAAAGTGTTAGCATCCAGGGCCTATTTGTTTTTCAGGAGCACATCGATGAAATTCGCGATCCGGGCCGTCCTGGCCGCCCTTTGCGTGACGACCGCCGCCGCCTGCGCGGCCGGGCCCGCATCGGCGCCTGCCGTGCCGGCCGAGTCGATCAAGATGTTCCCGCAGCCGACGGCCGGCCAGCAGCGCGCGGTGATCGCGCTGCCCGCGCTCGAGAACGAAGGCGACGCGCGCGTCGAGCTGATGATCGGCAAGACGCTGCAGACCGACTGCAACCAGCAATGGTTCGGCGGGGAACTGACCGCCGAGGACGTGAAGGGCTGGGGCTATACGTACTATCGCCTGACCGACGTGAAGGGGCCGGCGTCGACGCTGATGGCCTGCCCGGGCCAGGCGCCGCAGCAGCGCTTCGTGCAGGTGCGCGGCGACGGCCAGCTGCTGCGCTACAACAGCCGCCTGCCGCTCGTCGTGTACGTGCCGGACGGTTTCGACGTGCGCTACCGCGTGTGGCATGCGTCGAAGGACGTGCAGCACGCCGTGACGCAGTAATGCATCGGCGCGGTCGTGCAGGGGCGCTTGCCGCTGCACGGTCGCGTGTGGTTTCGCTTGCGGGCTTCTTTCCGAGGTCCGCCGTTTTATCCGCCGCTCGCGTGTGCGAGCACAGCATGCGGCCAGCGCGGCTTGCGCGACCGCCTCCAGATCGCGACGGCTCGCACCGTCGCGCGCCCGAATCGACATCCCCTGTTGCACCGTCACGTAGTAGCGCGCGATCGCGTCGAGGTTCGCATGTGCCGAGAGCTCTCCGGTCGCAACGCTTTCGCCCAGCCGCGCGTCTAACGCGGTGACGGTCTGCTCGCGCATCGCGATCAGCATTTGCCGGACCGTGTCCGAGCGCTCGGCCGGATGCAGTGCCGATAGCACGATCAGGCAGCCGGCGGGTCTCGAGCGGCGCGTGAAGACGCGCGCCGTCTGCATCAGGTAGTCCTTGATGGCGTCGTGTGCCGCATGTCACCGTGATGGCGCGATGATGAATGGAAGAGGATAACGAACGGTTTTGCAGGCGCACGGCGGAATTCATTTACAAAGTAATCAAGCGTACTTACGATGACGCCAATCTGGGCTAGCGGAACTTCGTATGCGTACGGTCGATCAGGCGATGCTTGCCGCGCTGTGCCTTTGGCTTGCTGCATGCGGCGGCGGTGACGGCAGCGCGGCTCCGGCATCGCAAACCGTTGCGGGCACATCGACATCGTCCGTCGCACCTGCCGGCGCTGCATCCGGCGCATCGGCTGCATCGACGAATTCCGGCAGCCCGGCACCGACCGCTGCGCCGGCCGGTTCCGCGTCCGGCACGACGCTTCTGCCGTCCAGTGGCGCCAAACCGATTCTGGTCGCCGATGTGACGGTCTCCCCGGCTGCCGACGGCAGCGACCAGGCCGACGCGTTGCAGAAGGCATTCGACAGCCTGCGTGCCGGCCAGCGCCTGGTCATCGCGCCGGGCCGCTACGTCGTCGGGCATTCGCTTGCCGTGACGGTGCCGCAGGCGGTGATCTCGGGATACGGCGCGACGCTGGCCGCGACGAATCCCGCCGACCAGACGATCGTGATGAGCGGCGCCGGCTCGACGCTCGTCGGCGTGACGCTGGCCGGCACCGGCACCGCGCGGCTCACGACGCCCGAGTCGACCAAGGTCGAGGTCACGGGCTCGGACGTTCAGGTGCTCGGGGTGACGATCCAGGGCGGCGCGAGCGCCGGGATCTTCGTGTTCGGCGGCAACCGTATCGCGATCGTGGGCAATACCGTGCGGGCGACGCTGGCCGACGGCATTCATACGACCTACGGATCGACCAACGTGCTGGTGCAGAACAATACGGTGACCGGCACCGGCGACGATCTGATCGCCGTGGTCAGCTATCTCGGCGACGGCCGCCTGAGCAGCAACGTGCTGATCGACCATAACGCGGTATCGGGCAATTCTTGGGGGCGCGGCATCACCGTTGTCGGCGGGCAGGCGGTGACGATCTCGAACAATACGGTCGACGGCGTCGAGAAGGCGGCGGGGATTCTGGCCGCGCAGGAGGACAGCTGGAAAACCTACGGGGCTTCGAACGTCGTCATCACGGGCAATACCGTGACCAACATCCAGAACGCGAACGTGAACAACGGATTGCAGCCGACGCAGCAGGGCGCGATCGAGCTGGATACCTGGTCGGGAGCGGTGTCGGACGTCACGGTGGCGAACAACCGCGTGTCGGGTTCCGGATATGCGGGGTTCCGGGCGTACGGAAACGTGTGTTCTTTCAGCGTGACGGGCAACACGTTCTCGTCGATCGCCGGGTTGCCGGTCTCGTTGCTGACGAACGGTTGCGCGTCGAGCCAGATCGTCGTCGATGCGAACCGGCTCGCGGACGGCAGTGTGCTGGCGCTGCCGGCGGGGGCGTCGTCGACGGGGACGTTTGCCGTGACGGGCGCGAATGCGAGTCTGATGCCGCAGGTCAGGACGGGGTTGATGCGGTGACGGGGCGGTCAGGGCTCAGGCCTGGCGGCCATTGGCTGGCACAGCACGGCATACGCGGCTTCGGCGGAACACGCGGCCAAGCGTGAGCGTGGGCACCCGACGTTCGGACGCTGTGCGTGCCGACGGTGCGATTTTCAGGCTGGGGCGGAATTTCGGGAAATTGCTGGTCCCCCGACAGAATTCATATCTGCATGTCAGGAAAGGCCGCTGATGTGATGGAAAATGAAAAGCCCCCCAATACAACCCCCGGATGATCGTCGCTAGGGACTTCTCGTCGAGAGATCTTGTCGACACGAATGCTTGGATCGAGGCATGTTGGAGAGTGTCGCCCGCGCCCGCGCCCGCGCCCGCGCCCGCGCGCGCAGGCGCTTGCGCTTATTGCGCCTTTGCGCGAAGATCTCGGCCAGCCCGCCGCGAGCGGGCTTTCGCGCGTTAAGCCTATGAAAATGAGGTGCGAAATGAGCCGGAGCAAGCGAAAGAATCCGATCGGTGGCATCACCACCGCCGAGTCCGAGGCGCAGGACAAGGAACAATGGCATCGTCGCCACCGCCGCGTCGAGTCGGCCCGCCTGAAGAAGGACGCGGTCGACTACGAGCCCGAAAGTCACCGCACGCAGTCCGACCAGTGGAAGATGGATAAGGACGGTAAGGCCTACTGGGGCAAGGACGCGCCCGACCATATGATGCGCAAGTGATCAACTTGACGGCCGGATATTGTGGGGCTGTCTACCGAGCTGCTGTAATCGGGATCACTTCGCCGCCGCTCTTGAGTCGGTCGAGTTGATCTCCCCACGCCTGCATCATCTGGCGACGCTCCGGCAGGTACTCTGCATGGACGTAGGCGGCCGTCACCTGATTACGTTCGGCATGAGCCATCTGCCGTTCGACCACGTCCCGGCTGTAGCCAAGTTCGCGCAGCGCTGTTGCCGCCAGTCCCCGGAAACCGTGCCCTGTCATGCGGGACTTGTATCCCATGCGGTAAAGCGCGTAGAGCATCGTATTGTTCGAGATCGGGCCGCGGCCTTGCACGCTGTAGAAGACGAAGCGGTGCTGGCTGTTGATCTGCCTGAGCTCGGCGAGCACGTCGAGCGCCTGGCGTGAAAGCGGGACGATGTGTGGATCGCGCATCTTCATGCGTTCCGCCGGGATGCGCCATTCTGCGGCGGCTTCGTCAAACTCCGACCACTCGGCCCGGATCATCTCCTTCGTCCGCACGAACGTCAGTGCCATAAATCGAAGCGCGAGCCGTGTGACGAGGTCGCCTTGGTATCCTTCGATGTCACGCATCAGCTGCGGGATTTCGGTGGCTTTCACGCGGGCCATATGCTGCACGCCCGGGCCTTTCTTCAGTACAGTCTCAGCATCGATATCCGCTGCAGGGTTCCGCGAGCAGCGGCCGGTCATGATGCCGTACTGGAACACGGCACGTGATCGCTGAAGCACCCGCTTGGCAGTCTCGCGCACGCCGCGTGATTCGACCGTCCGCACGATCTCGAGCAGTTCGGGTGCTTCGATGCTTGCGATGGGGCGAGTGCCAATTCGCGGAAAGACGTCGATCTCGAGGCAGTTGATGACCTTGCCAGCGTACGTTTCCGACCATCCATCCCGCTGAGTCTCGAACCACTCGCGGGCGACCGCCTCGAACGAGTTGGCGGCAGCGAGCTTCGCCGCGCGCTTGTCTGCCTTCTTGGCCTCGCTGGGATCAACGCCGGCCGCTAGTTTCTCCCGCGCGGCGTCGCGTCGCTTGCGGGCGTCGACAAGCGACACGTCCGGATAGACGCCGAGCGCGAGGCTCTTTTCCTTGCCGTTGCCCCGGTACTTGAAGATCCATCGCTTCCCGCCTGCCGGCGTGATCAGCAGAAGCAAGCCTCCACCGTCATAGAGCTTTTGCTGCTTTTCCGCTGGTTTGGCGGTGCGGACTTTCAAGTCGGTGAGAGCCATGTCTGCGTGCGCTGGGGGTTGTCGGTGAGGCGGAATTGTCGGAACCCCCAGGACGACCCCTGTCAGGGGGGTGTTTGTGCTGGCGGTCGATTGCGGAAGTGTGCAACAAAAAACCCCGCGAAGCCAAGCCTAGCGGGGTTCTCTTGTGAAAGATTGCGAAACCTTGGGGGATATTTGGTCCCCCCGACAGGAATCGAACCTGTATCTAGCGCTTAGGAGGCGCTTGTTCTATCCATTGAACTACGGGGAGAGCCATGTCCGCGATATCGCGTGCGGAAGACGCGACCGGGACGGCGATGTGGACAGCGCGCAGAGTATAGCAAACGCGACGCGCATCGGCGGAGGGAATGCGTGCCGATACGCGCCGCGCGCGCCCGGTCGTGTCCGAAAAAGCCGAATCAGAAATCGACGACGACGAAATCTTCCTTGCCCACGTCGCACAGCGGGCAGCGCCAGTCGGCGGGAATGTCGGCGAAACGGGTGCCGGCGGGGATGCCCTCGTCGGGCAGGCCTTCCGCTTCGTTGTAGACCCACCCGCAAATCAGGCAGACCCAGCTCTGGTATTCGGTTACTTCGCTCATGTGGCGCTCGGGATGATGAAAGTCGGTGACGCCGTCCGCGGCGTGGCCGGCGGACGAAAGGCGCAATGGTACCGGAATTTCGCCGAACGCCTCCGCAACGTCGTTTTAAACGTACGCATCGCGAACAACCGCCGTCATCGCGCGGGCCGGGCACGCAGTGTATGCTTCGTGAGCCTTTCAATCTGAAGGAGAAAAACGATGCTCAACAAGAAGAAATGGATCGCGGGTGTGGTTTGTGTCGCGGCGCTGGCCGCGTCGACGCTCGCGCGTGCCGAGGCGCGCGTGTACTTCGCCGAGCCGAAGGATGGCGCGACGGTCTCGAGCCCCGTGCACGTGAAGTTCGGCCTTGAAGGGATGGAACTCAAGCCGGCCGGCGACATGACGCCGGACACGGGCCACCATCACCTGCTGGTCGACGGCAAGCCGGTGCCGAAGGGCGACGTGATCCCCGCCACCGACCATTCGCTGCACTTCGGCAAGGGCCAGACCGAAACCGACCTGAAGCTGCCGCCCGGCCAGCATACGCTGACGCTGCAGCTCGGCGAAGGCGCGCACCGCTCGTACGGTCCCGAGCTGAGCTCGACGATCACGGTCAACGTGAAATAATCGCGCGTTCCGCCTGCGGGCGCCCGGCCGGGAAACTGCGGCCGGATGCCCGCCGCCGGCCCCGCATGACGCCAACGCGCGCGATGCCGGCCCCGTCCGCCGAGCGCGCGCCATCATGCCGCCGCAGCAAAAACGCAGCGCTAACGCAGCGCTTAAGCTGCACAAAATGATTCGCCCTCCGGCCTAGTCCATCCGGCCATCCCGGCGCAGGCGTCCGCCACCGGTACAATGGGCGCTTCCGATTTCTCTCTTCGCCGTCTCCCCATGTCGCTTTATTCCATTACCGGCGCGCAACTCGCGTTCGGTCACGTCGCGTTGCTCGATCACGCGGACTTCTCGCTGGAGGCCGGCGAGCGCGTCGGCCTGATCGGTCGCAACGGCGCGGGCAAGTCGTCGCTGCTGAAGATCGTCGCCGGGCTCGCGAAGCCCGATGACGGGCTGATTACGCGCCAGCAGGAGCTCGTGACCGTCTATGTGCCGCAGGAGCCCGAATTCGAACCCGGCGCGACCGTGTTCGACGCCGTGGCATCGGGGCTCACGCACACGCGCGAAGTGCTCGAAGAATACGATTCGATCGCGCATCGCCTCGCCGAAACACCGGAAGGCGCCGAACACGACGCGCTGCTCGCGCGGATGAACGCGCTGCAGTCGTCGCTCGATGCGCACGACGCATGGAACTGGCGCACGCGCGTGTCGATGACGCTCGCGCAGATCGGCCTGACCGACGGCGACGCGCAGGTCGACGCATTGTCGGGCGGGATGCAGAAGCGCGTCGCGCTGGCGCGCGCGCTGGTGCTGCAGCCCGACGTGCTGCTGCTCGACGAACCGACCAACCACCTCGACTTCGACGGCATCCGCTGGCTGGAAGAACTGCTGGTCGCGCAGCGTGCGGGCCTGTTGTTCATCACGCACGATCGCGCGTTCCTCGACCGCGTCGCGACCCGTATCGTCGAGCTCGATCGCGGCCGGTTGCTGTCGTATCCGGGCAATTTCTCCGCGTACCAGACGCGCAAGGCGCAGCAGCTCGAAGTCGAGCGCGTGGAAAACGAGAAATTCGACAAGCTGCTCGCGCAGGAAGAAGTGTGGATCCGCAAGGGCGTCGAGGCGCGCCGCACGCGCAGCGTCGGCCGCATCGCGCGGCTGGTGCAGATGCGCAACGAGCGCGCGGAGCGCCGCAATTCGCAGGGCAACGTGAAGCTCGACGTCGCGCAGGGCGAGAAGTCGGGCAAGATCGTCGCGGAACTGACGGACGTGACGAAGCGCTACGGCGATCGCACGGTCGTCGACACCTTCTCGACGACCGTGATGCGCGGCGACAAGATCGGCTTCGTCGGCCCGAACGGCGCCGGCAAGACCACGCTGCTCAAGCTGATCCTCGGCGAGCTGAAGCCCGACGCGGGCACGGTGCGCACCGGCACGAACCTGCAGGTCGCATATTTCGACCAGATGCGCGCGCAGCTCGACCAGGAAAAGAGCCTGGCCGACACCATCAGCCCCGGTAGCGAGTGGGTCGAGATCGGCGGCGTGCGCAAGCACGTGATGAGCTATCTGGGCGACTTCCTGTTCGCGCCGGAGCGTGCGCGCTCGCCGGTGAAGTCGCTGTCGGGCGGCGAGCGCAACCGGCTGCTGCTCGCGCGCCTGTTCGCGCGTCCGGCCAACGTGCTGGTGCTCGACGAACCGACCAACGATCTCGACATCCCGACGCTCGAACTGCTCGAAGAGCTGCTGGCCGACTACGACGGCACGGTGCTGCTCGTCAGCCACGATCGCGCGTTCCTCGACAACGTCGTGACGTCGGTGATCGCGGCCGAAGGCGACGGCAAGTGGCGCGAATACGTCGGCGGCTTCACCGACTGGCAGATCCAGAGCGAGCGTTCGCAGCAGCTCGCGCAGCAGGAAGCGGCGAAGCGCGCGGTGAAGGAAGCGGCGCCGGTCAAGGAAGACGCGGCGAAAGGCGCGGCCGGCCGCAACGCGCAGCGCACGGTGAAGCTGTCGTTCAACGAGCAGCGCGAACTCGATGCGCTGCCGGAGAAGATCGCGGCGCTCGAGGAAGAACAGAAGACGATCAACGCGCAACTCGAAGATGGCTCGATCTTCGCGAAGGATCCGCAGGAAGGCACGCGCCTGACCGAGCGGTTCGCGGCGATCGACGACGAGCTCCTCGCCGCGCTCGAGCGGTGGGAGACGCTCGAGGCAAAGCGCAAGCCGGTCTGACGCACCACGCGTGGCGGCCCGGCGCGTCGGAGCGCCGGCCGGCAGCGCCGTGCGACGATCTTGCGGCGGCGCGCCACGCGGAACCAGTAAAATACCGCGCGTCCCGGGTCGCTCGGCGCACGCCGCGCGCCCGCTTTCGGAGCAGTCCAAGCACACCGTTGTTTCGATTCGCTTTTTTACGGAACTCAACGTTTTGTCCACGACGTTATCCACACGAGGTGTGGACAACGTCCCGATGAATGACGAAATTCAGCGCCTATGTCAACGAAGAAGCCCAGCGCGGCCTATAGCGAAGCATCGATCAAGGTGCTCAAGGGCCTCGAGCCGGTCAAGCAGCGGCCCGGCATGTACACCCGTACCGAAAATCCGCTGCACATCATCCAGGAAGTCATCGACAACGCGTCCGACGAGGCGCTCGGCGGCTACGGCAAGCAGATCACGGTCACGCTGCACGCCGACCAGTCGGTGTCGGTCGAGGACGACGGCCGCGGCATCCCGTTCGGGATGCATCCCGAAGAGGGCGTGCCGGTCGTCGAGATCGTGTTCACGCGCCTGCACGCAGGCGGCAAGTTCGACAAGGCCGCCGGCGGCGCGTACACGTTCTCGGGCGGCCTGCACGGTGTCGGCGTGTCGGTGACGAACGCGCTCGCGACGCGTCTCGACGTGACGGTCTGGCGCGACGGCAAGATCGCCGAACTCGGCTTCGCCGACGGCGACGTCGTGAAGCCGCTCGCGACGCAAGGCGCGGGCCGCGGCGAGAAGAAATCCGGCACGCGCGTGCAGGTGTGGCCGAATCCGAAGTACTTCGATTCGCCGAACCTGCCGCTCGGCGAGCTGCAGCGTCTGCTGCGCTCGAAGGCCGTGCTGCTGCCGGGCGTCGAGGTCGTGCTCGTCAACGAGAAGACCGGCGAGCGCCAGGCATGGAAATACGAGGACGGCCTGCGCGGCTACCTGCTCGACGAGATGAACGGCAGCGAGCTGCTGATCCCGCTGTTCGAAGGCGAGCGTTTCGCCGATGCGCGTTCGACTGACGACACATTCGCCGAGGGCGAGGGCGCGTCGTGGGTCGTCGCATGGAGCGAGGAAGGTTCGCTCGTGCGCGAGTCGTACGTGAACCTGATCCCGACGCCGGCCGGCGGCACGCACGAGTCGGGCCTGCGCGACGGCCTCTACCAGGCGGTGAAGAGCTTCGTCGAACTGCACAACCTGCAGCCGAAGGGCGTGAAGCTGCTCGCGGAAGACGTGTTCGCGCGCGTGTCGTTCGTGCTGTCCGCGAAGGTGCTCGATCCGCAGTTCCAGGGGCAGATCAAGGAACGCCTGAACAGCCGCGATGCTGTGAAGCTCGTGTCGTCGTTCTCGCGTCCGGCGCTCGAACTGTGGCTGAACCAGCACGTCGAGCACGGCAAGAAGCTCGCCGAACTCGTGATCAAGCAGGCACAGGCGCGCACGCGCGCGGGCCAGAAGGTCGAGAAGCGCAAGAGCTCGGGCGTCGCGGTGCTGCCGGGCAAGCTGACCGATTGCGAGACGGAAGACATCGCGCGCAACGAACTGTTCCTCGTCGAGGGCGACTCGGCGGGCGGTTCGGCGAAGATGGGCCGCGACAAGGAGTACCAGGCGATCCTGCCGCTGCGCGGCAAGGTGCTGAATACGTGGGAAACCGAGCGCGATCGCCTGTTCGCGAACAACGAGGTGCACGACATCTCGGTCGCGATCGGCGTCGATCCGCACAGCCCGGACGACACCGTCGACCTGTCGAACCTGCGCTACGGCAAGATCTGCATCCTGTCGGACGCGGACGTCGACGGCTCGCACATCCAGGTGCTGTTGCTCACGCTGTTCTTCAAGCATTTCCCGCAGCTGATCGAGCGCGGTCACGTGCACGTCGCGCGGCCGCCGCTGTTCCGCGTCGATGCGCCGGCGCGCGGCAAGAAGCCCGCGCAGAAACTCTATGCGCTCGACGACGGCGAACTCGAGGCGACCCTCGACAAGCTGCGCAAGGACGGCGTGCGCGAAACGCAGTGGAGCATCAGCCGCTTCAAGGGTCTCGGCGAAATGAGCGCGGAGCAGCTGTGGGACACGACGATGAATCCCGACACGCGCCGCCTGATGCCGGTGAAGCTCGGCGAGCTCGACTACGAGGCGACGGTTGCGCGCATGACGATGCTGATGGGCAAGGGCGAGGCAGCCGCGCGACGCGGCTGGCTCGAGGAAAAGGGCAACGACGTCGAAGCGGACATCTAAACCCGCGCGGCCGGGCATGACGCCCGGCCCGGCCTCACGCCACTTACGAATACGGAATTCAGATGGACGACAATACTTCCGATCTCTTCGCCGGGTCCGACGCACCGGAAGCCGATGCGCTGACGCTCGGCAACTACGCGGAGCAGGCGTACCTCAGCTACGCGGTCAGCGTCGTGAAGAGCCGCGCGCTGCCCGACGTGTGCGACGGCCAGAAGCCGGTGCAGCGCCGGATCCTGTTCGCGATGAACGAAATGGGCCTCGGCCCCGACGCGAAGCCGGTGAAGTCGGCGCGCGTGGTCGGCGACGTGCTCGGTAAATATCACCCGCACGGCGACCAGTCGGCGTACGACGCGCTCGTGCGTCTCGCGCAGGATTTCTCGCTGCGCTATCCGCTGATCGACGGGCAGGGCAACTTCGGCTCGCGCGACGGCGACGGCGCGGCGGCGATGCGCTACACCGAAGCGCGGCTCACGCCGATCTCGAAGCTGCTGCTCGACGAGATCGACCAGGGCACGGTCGACTTCATGCCGAACTACGACGGCTCGTTCGAGGAGCCGAAGACGCTGCCGAGCCGCATGCCGTTCGTGCTGCTGAACGGCGCGTCGGGCATCGCGGTCGGCCTGGCCACCGAAATCCCGTCGCACAACCTGCGTGAAGTCGCGGCGGCGGCGGTCGCGTTGATCCGCAATCCGAAGCTTTCGCACGCGGAGCTGATGAACCTGATTCCCGGCCCGGATTTCCCGGGCGGCGGCCAGATCATCTCGAGCGACACCGAGATCGCGGCGGCCTATGAAACCGGCCGCGGCAGCCTGAAGGTGCGCGCGCGCTGGAAGATCGAGGATCTCGCGCGCGGCCAGTGGCAACTCGTCGTCACCGAGCTGCCGCCGAACACGTCGGGCCAGAAGGTGCTCGAGGAAATCGAGGAACTGACCAACCCGAAGCTCAAGCTCGGCAAGAAGACGCTCACGCCCGAGCAGCTCAACACCAAGAAGGCGATGCTCGACCTGCTCGACGCGGTGCGCGACGAGTCGGGCAAGGAAGCGGCGGTGCGGCTCGTGTTCGAGCCGAAGTCGCGCACGATCGACCAGACGGAATTCGTGAACACGCTGCTCGCGTACACGAGCCTCGAATCGAACGCGACGCTGAACCTCGTGATGATCGGCGCCGACGGCCGGCCGGGCCAGAAGGGGCTGCTGACGATCCTCGACGAGTGGGTGAAGTTCCGCCAGCTGACGATGACGCGCCGCTGCCGCCATCGTCTCGCGAAGGTCGACGACCGCATCCACATCCTCGAAGGGCGGATGATCGTCTTCCTGAACATCGACGAGGTGATCCGCATCATCCGCGAGTCGGACGAGCCGAAGGCCGCGCTGATGAGCGCGTTCGGCCTCTCCGACCGCCAGGCGGAAGACATCCTCGAAATCCGCCTGCGTCAGCTCGCGCGGCTCGAGAAGATCAAGATCGAGAAGGAACTCGAGGCGCTGCGCGACGAGAAGGCGAAGCTCGAGGAACTGCTCGCGAACGAAAGCGCGATGAAGCGGCTGATGATCAAGGAGATCGAGGCCGACGCGAAGCAGTACGGCGACGATCGCCGCACGCTGATCCAGCAGGAAAAGCGCGCGACGTTCGAGGCGAAGGTCGTCGACGAGCCGGTGACGGTCGTCGTGTCGCAGAAGGGCTGGGTGCGTGCGCTGAAGGGCCACGGGCTCGACCCGGCCGGCTTCACGTTCAAGGCCGGCGATCACCTGTACGCGGCGTTCCAGTGCCGCACGCCCGATCGCCTGATCGCATGGGGCAGCAGCGGCCGCGTGTACTCGGTCGACGTGTCGGTGCTGCCGGGCGGGCGCGGCGACGGCGTGCCGGTCACGTCGCTGATCGAGCTCGAATCGGGCTCGCATCTGATGCACTACTACGCGGCGCCGGCCGATCAGCAACTGCTGCTCGCGTCGAGCAACGGCTTCGGCTTCCTCGCGAAGGTCGGCGACATGGTGAGCCGCGTGAAGGCCGGCAAGTCGTTCATGACGATCGATGCAGGCGCGGTGCCGCTCGCGCCGATGCCGGTACTGCCGAACGCGACGCAGGTCGCGTGTCTGTCGAGCGGCGGCCGTCTGCTGGTGTTCGGGATGGACGAGATGAAGACGCTGTCGGGCGGCGGCCGCGGCGTGATCCTGATGGCGCTCGACGACAAGGAAACGCTCGTGCAGGCGCTCGCGATCGACCCGGCCGGTGTCGTGCTGATCGGCACCGGGCGCGGCGGCAAGGCGCAGGACGAGACGCTGTCGTACGCGGGGCTCGCGCCGCACGTCGGCAAGCGCGCACGCAAGGGCCGCGCGCCGGAAACGAAGCTCAAGGTCGTCAACGAGCTGCGTCCGCTGCTCGGCTGACGCCGCATCCGGTCGCCGGCTCGACCGGCATCGAAGGCCGCACCTCCGCTTCGGCGGGCGTGCGGCCTGTTTGTTTTGGGGCGACGCATGCAGGAAAGCGAGCGTGGCGCCGTCACGCGGAACTTGCAAATATTGTGAAATACCGCCGGGGGTCTGAACCGACCGGCGGTCCGCCGGTCGAACGTCGCTCGAGACCGCGCGTGACGCGGCTGTTCGTTGCACTCAACTCATAACAGGATTGCCGCCATGTCCCACGCTGTTGCCGTCGCGCTGTTTCTTCATCTGCTGGCCGTCGCCGTGTGGGTGGGCGGGATGGTCTTCGCGCACTTCTGCCTGCGCCCGGCGCTGTCCGACCTGACGCCACAGCTGCGGCTGCCGCTGATCGAGGGCGTGTTCGGCCGCTTCTTCAACTGGGTGTCGGGCTCGGTGATCGTGATCCTGCTGTCCGGCGGTTTCCTGCTCACGGCCTTCGGCGGCGCGCACGCGACGTGGACGCTGCATGCGATGGCGGGGCTCGGCGTCGTGATGATGCTGATCTTCGGCCATATCCGCTTCGCGCTGTTCCCGCGCATCCGCCGCGCGGTGCAGGCGCAGAACTGGCCGGACGGTGCGCGCGCGGTGAACACGGTGCGCCTGCTGGTCGTCGTCAACCTCGTGCTCGGCGTCGTGACGATCGGCGCGGCCGTGCTGTCGCGCGGCTTCTGATCGCCTCGCCGGCCTCTGATTTCGCGGCGCCGTTCGGCGCTCGCCGCCGGTGCGGTGCCGCGCGCCGCTACGCGGCCAGCATCGCGTCGAGCAGCCACGCGCCGGCCGGGCCGAGCGGCCGGTTGCGCGACCACACGGCATCGACCCGCACGCGGCGCGGCCAGCCGCGCGCGCGCAGTTCGCACAGCCGATCGCGCGCGAAGTGCTCGACCATCCAGCGCGGCAGCTCGGCCCAGCCGAACCCCAGCACCGCCATCTCCAGCAGCATCAGGTAGCTCGGCGCGAGCCAGCGCTGCGTGCCGACGACGATCCGGTCGGCAGCGCCGCGATCCTCCGGTTTCACATACGTATTGAGGCGCAGCTCGCGCGCGTCGCGCAGCGCCGCATGCGGCACGTCGGCGTCGCCATAGGCCGCCAGCGCGTGCGTGCGCCCGACGAACAGGCCGATCTCCGACTCTTCCGCCACCGTCGCCGCGCCGATATCGGGCGGATAGACCGCGCGCGCGGCCATCAGCCCGAGCTGTGCGCGACCCTGCTGGATCAGGTCGAGTACGTCCTCGTGCTCGGCAATCTGGCATTCGAGCTCGAGCGCCGGAAAGCGCCGCTCGAGCGCCATCAAGGTTTCCTCGTAACGCTTCGACTGGTACGTGTCGGACACGACGAGCGTCAGCCGCGCTTCCTCGCCCTGCGCGAGCCGCGCGGCGGTGCGGTCGATTGCCGCGCCGGCCTCCAGCGCGCGCTGCACCTGCGGGAGCAGCGCGCGGCCGGCATCGGTCAGCGTCGGCGCGCGCGTCGAGCGGTCGAACAGCTGCACGCCGAGATCGATCTCGAGGTTCGCGATCGCTTCGGACACCGTCGACTGGCGCTTGCCGAGCTTGCGGGCGGCGGCCGTGAACGAGCCGAGCAGCGCGGCTTCGGCGAAGGCGAGCAGGGCTTCGGGGGCGTGGCGCATGCGGCGAACCTCAGGGTTTTATATCGGTAAAACCGATGATATCAAACTGGATTCGCGCGGTTTCGCCGATCAAAATGCCCGGCATGGATTGTACGAACACATCGGAGGGAACCATGAAACAGATCAACAAAACGGTGACGGAACGTCTCGTTCATGCGCTGACGTTCGAGCTGGTGGCGATCGCGCTGTGCGCGCCGATCGGTGCGTGGCTGCTCGACATGCCGGTGTCGCACGTCGGCGTGCTGACGGTGATGGTGTCGCTGATCGCGATGGCCTGGAACATGACGTTCAACACGCTGTTCGACCGCTTCGAGCGGCGGGCGGGCCTCACGCGCACGCTCGGCATGCGGATCGCGCATGCGGTCCTGTTCGAGCTCGGCCTCGTCGCGATGGTGGTGCCGGTCGCCGCGTGGTGGCTGAACGTGAGCCTCGTCGAGGCGCTGCTGCTCGACCTCGGCATCGTGCTGTTCTTCCTGCCCTACACGTTCTGCTTCAACCTCGCGTACGACGCGCTGCGCGCACGCTGGGCCGCACGCCGCGTCGCGGTACCGGCGGGCTGAGCCGCAAGCGTCCGGCGGCGGGGGCGGCGACCGGGGCCAGCCGTCAGTGGGCGACGGCCCACAGCCACACGCCGCATGCGATCGCGACCGCACCGTAGACGGCATACACGGGCACCTTGAAGCGCGTGAAGCACAGCGTCGCGAAGGCGCCCGTGAGCCAATAGACGGGATCGGCCGGTTCGCGATGCAGGATCTTCACGACGGCGACGACGAGAAAGCCCGTCGTCGCCGCGCGCAGCAGGCGCATCCCGTGCTCGAAGCGCGAATGGCGCTTGAGCCGGAACAGATGGTTCTGCGCGAACACGACGAGACATCCCGACGGAATGAACAGCGCGGCGGTCGCGAGCAGCGCACCGCTCCAGCCGTCGGTCAGGTAGCCGAGAAACGGCACGACGTTCAGCAGCGGGCCGGGCGCCACCGGCGACAGCGCGAAGGCGAGCGTGAAGTCGCGATCGGAGATGCCGGTGGCCGGCGACACGAACAGCGTCTTGAGCACGGGCAGCGCGGAGAAGCCGCCGCCGAACAGCGTCATGCCGGCGCCGGCGAGCCGCGGCCACAGCAGCGTCTCCTGGTAGTCGCCGGGCAGCGGCAGTGCGAATACCGCGACGAGTACGGCCAGCAGCACGAGCAGGTTGCGGTCGCGTTTCGACAGCGTGACGTCGACCGTGGCGTGTTGCGGCGGCCCGGTGAGCCAGCCAGCTGCAAACGCCGCGAAAAGAATCCCGACGAAAGCGGCCGGACTATGCGCGAAAGCGAGCAGAATCGTCGACAGCGCGGCGATCACCTGTTCGAGCCGCGTGCGCGCGAGCGCGCGCCACTGCTTGACCCACGTGACGCCGATCAGCGCGGCAAGCACCATCCCGAAGTGATTGATCAGCACCGGCGCGGCCAGCGAGCGCACGACCGGCGTGCGGTAGAAGATCGCAAACAGCGTCATCAGCACGGAGAACGGAAGGACGCTCGCGATGCCGGCGACCCACGCGCCTGCGCGGCCGTGCAGCGTCTGGCCGACCTGCACGGCGACATTACAGCCGACGGGGCCTGGCACGAGCCATGCAAGGGCGACGAAATCGGCGAACACGTGCGGCTCGATGCGCTGCCACCGCTCGACGTAGTGGCGTTCGAGCTGCGCCATCATCGAAAGCCCGCCCCACGACAGCGCGGAAATGCCGGCGACGACCTTGAACAAGGCCCACAGGGATGCCTGTGCCTGTTCGACACGTTCGGCCGCTTCGACTTCGACGGTGGTCATGATGGTGTTGCGGTTGGCGCCGGGCCTGGTCTCGCGCATAGGGACGTGCCGGCGGCCCGCCGACACGATGGCCCTCCCGATTGTCCGCCGCGAGTCATGACACTGCCATGCGCGAAAACGCTAGTAAATGAACTAAACAACCGCATCGGAAGCCGAAATGATCGATGTGCCGCGCAACATGGGCCGTGCGGGTTGCAGGTTGCGGGTTCAGGCGCCGGTGCTGCCGGTCGCGCGGTGCGCGAGGACGTTCGGCCGGTTGCCGCGCACGCCGAAGCGCGCGATCAGCGCGGGGATCGCGTCGGCCGGCACGGGGCGCGAGAACAGGAAGCCCTGCGCCTCGATCTCGCCGAGCGCGGACAGCCATGCGATCTGCTCCTCGGTTTCGGTGCCTTCGACGACGACCGTCAGGCCGAGCGAGCGCGCGAGATGCACGATCGACGACACCATCACGCACACGCTGCGATCGTTCGGGATCGCCTGCACGAACGAGCGGTCGACCTTCAACGTATCGACGGAGAAGCGGTGCAGGTACGACAGCGACGAGTAGCCGGTGCCGAAGTCGTCGAGCGCGATCCGGATGCCGAGCTTCTTCAGCGCGACGATCTTCTCGGACACGAGCTCCGGATATTCCATCATCGCGGTCTCGGTGATCTCGAGCTCGAGCCGGTTCGCGTCGATGCCGGTGTCCTGCAGCGCCTGCGAAATCGTCTCGATCAGGTCGCCGCGCCAGAACTGTACCGGCGAGATGTTGACCGCGAGCGTCAGCGTGTCGTGGCCGTCGTCGCGCCAGCGCGCGATCTGTTCGCACGCGGTTCGGATCACGAAGTCGCCGATCGGCACGATCAGGCCCGTCGATTCGGCGATCGAAATGAATTCGTTCGCGGAGATGACCCCGTGCTCGGGGTGATCCCAACGCGCGAGCGCCTCGAAGCCGGTGATCGTGCGGTGCGTCAGGTCGATCTTCGGCTGGTACGCGAGGAACAGCTGCCCGTCGGCGAGCGCGACGCGCAGTTGCTGTTCCCAGCGCATCAGGTGATCCGCGCGATGCGACAGGTGCGGCGCGTAGAACTGGTAGCAGTTCTTGCCCGCATCCTTCGCGCTGTACATCGCGAGGTCGGCCTTCTTCAGCAGGTCGATTTCGCTTTCGTTCGCGACGGTGTGCAGCGCGATGCCGATGCTCGCATGCAGCACGAACGAACTGCCGCGCACGTCGAACGGCTCGCCGAACATCCGGATGATCGCTTCCGCGAGCCGCACCGCGCGCCGTTCGACGTCGTCGCCCTTCATCACGACGACGAACTCGTCGCCGCCGATCCGTGCGAGCGAGCCTTCGTCGCCGACGGCATCCGACAGGCGCGACGCGGTCATCTGCAGCACGATGTCGCCGGCGTTGTGGCCGAGCGTGTCGTTGACGGTCTTGAAGTTGTCGAGGTCGATGAACAGCAGGCCGAGCCGCGACAGGCTGGCCGGCATCGACACGTCGTTGCGCAGCCCGCGCAGGGTCGCGTAGCGGTTCGCGAGGCCGGTGAGCAGGTCGTATTCGGCGAGCTGGGTCATCTCGCGCTCGCGGCCGAGCAGCTTGCCGATCAGCCCCGTCGCGACGCCGAAGAACGCGAGCATCGCGAGCGTGATGAAGCTCGTCATCAGCAGGTAGACGTTGCGCGTATGGTAGTAGTCCGCGTATTCCTCGGTCTGCGACAGCCCGACCATCACGGCGAGCGGGTAGCCGTCGAGGTGGCGGTACGACACGATGCGCGTGACGCCGTCGATCGGGTCGATGATCGTGCCCGTGACGCGCTCGGCGATCGGGTAGACGCCCGATGCGGAGAACGCCCCCGGTGCGTTGTTGAGCGAGCCGGTGCGCCGCGCGAGCACGGCACCCGTATCCGACACGACGGAGATCACGCCTTCCTTGCCGATCGCCGCGTTGTTGTAGAAGTCGTTCGTGAAGTAGCTCGGGTCTTCCGACACCACGACGATGCCGGCGAAGCTGCCGTCCGGGTTGTTCAGGCGCCGCGTCATCTGCAGCGTCCAGTGGCTCGACACGCGGCCGAGCACGGGCTTGCTGATGTACAGGCGATCGTCGTTGTGCGCGAGGTGGACCTTGAAGTGCTCGCGGTCGGACAGGTTGATCGGTTTCGGGTGGAGTTCGGCCGTGTTCGCGAACAGGATGCCCTTCGCGTTGACGAGCGAAACCTGGATCAGCGTGTCGCTCGGCACGACGCCTTTTTCGACCGTGCTCGCGAGGTTGAAGCGCGCGGGCGATTTCTCGAATTCGAACTTGACGAAGCGGGTGATCTGGTCGACCTGGTGGATCGCCTTGACCGTGTGCTGTTCGAGCGCGGACGACAGGATCGCCGCGGAAGCCGCCGCTTCCTTGTACGCGCTGTCCTTTTCGACCGACAGCCGCGCGATGATCACGGCCCACAGCAGCGCGAGCGCGAGCATCCCGAGCAGCGGGATCGCGAACAGCGCGCGCCGGCGCGACTTGCGTGGCGCGCGTAGCGGCCGGTTCGGCGGCGGGTGGTTTGACCGGGCGGAGCTCATCGAAGAGGGCGGCGTCCTGCTCGCGTGCGCCATCCCGCGTCGGGATGGCCGGCTATGGTTGGGGTCGCACCGGCGTCTGTTCGTACGCGGGATGCGCAACCATGGACAGACCCGCCGAAGCGACGGATTAGGCCCGATATTACTGGCTGGAACGTTTTTGCGATAGCCGGGGGAATCGTAGGGCGCCGGCCGGGCCGGCGCCATCGCACATCGCGAAATGTTACACGGGGGACCGGAAGGTGCCGTCGACGACCGTGACGACGTGGCCGCCGATCCACGTGGTGCCGTCTTCGGCATAGCTGACGAAGATGCGGCCGTCGCGGCCGATCGCCGTGCCCTGGCGGGCCGTATACGACTGGCCGGGGCGGCGTCCCTGCCGCGTCAGCAGCCCGGCCAGCGCGGCGTTTGCGCTGCCGGTGACCGGGTCCTCGCCGAAGCCGAAGTCGCCGCCCGTCATCAGGCAGCGGATTTCGAAGGTCGCGGGACCGCCTTCGGCATGCGGCGCGTAGACCGCGAGGCCGTCCGTGCCGTAGCGGCGCGTGAGCGCCTCCAGCGCGGCCGGATCGGGCGCCAGCCCGATGCACGCGTCGGCCGACTTCAGCCGCACGACCAGCCACGGCGCGCCATTGTCGATCGCGCACGGCTCGGCTTCCAGGTCGATCGCGTCGCTGCGCAACGCGGCCACCAGTGCCGGGTAGTCCGAACGGTCGAGCGGCGTGAACCGTGCCGGCGGCGCGGCAAATGCCCAGCCATCGGCCTGTTCGCGCAGTTCGACCAGGCCGACCCCGCATTGCTGGACCAGCCGGCCCGGCGTGCGCGGCCGCGCGCCGCTTTCCAGGAACGCATGCGCGGTGCCGAGCGTCGGGTGGCCGGCGAACGGCAGCTCGCCCGCCGTCGTGAAGATCCGCACGCGGTAGTCGGCGCCCGGATCGGTCGGCGTGCAGACGAACGTGGTTTCCGACAGGTTCGTCCAGCGGGCGATCGCGAGCATGGCGTCGTCGCCGAGCGAGTCGGCGTCGAACACCACGGCGAGCGGGTTGCCCTTGAACAGCACCGACGTGAACACGTCGACCTGCTTGAAGCGGACGAGACGACCGGTCACCTCGATGCCCCCGTTACGCGACTTCGGCGATCAGTTCGATCTCGACGCACGCGCCGAGCGGAATCTGCGCGACGCCGAACGCCGAACGCGCGTGCTTGCCGGCGTCGCCGAACACCTCGGCGATCAGTTCCGACGCACCGTTCGTCACGACGTGCTGTTCGGTGAAGTCGAGCGTCGAGTTGACGAGGCTCATCAGCTTCACGATGCGCGTGACCTTGTTCAGGTCGCCCGTGTGCGCGTGCAGCGTCGCGAGCAGGTCGATCGCGATCGCGCGCGCAGCCGCCTTGCCGTCTTCCGTCTGCAGGTCCGCGCCGAGCTTGCCGGCCCAGACCTTGCCGTCCTTCTTCGCAATGTGGCCCGACAGGTAGACCGTGTTGCCGCTTTGCGCGCTCATCACGTAGGCGGCGGCCGGTGCGCCGGCGGTCGGGAGCTCGATGCCGAGCGACTTCAGCTTGTCGTAGACGTTAGCCATGGATTCGATTCCTCGTGGATCGTAGAGAGTCGTGACAGGGAAAAAGCGGATCAGAGACGCTCGCGCAGCAGCTTGCCGAGGCGCGCGACGCCTTCCTCGATCTTCTCCGGCGGCACCGTCACGAACGACAGGCGCAGCGTGTTCTGCTGCGGGTCGTTCGCGAAGAACGGCGCGCCCGGCACGAAGGCGACGTGGTTGGCGACCGCGGCCTCGAGCAGCTTCATGCTGTCGATCTGCGCGGGCAGGTTCACCCAGATGAACATGCCGCCGTCCGGGCGGTTCCACGTGACGCCTTCCGGCATGTGGCGCGCGAGCGACGCGAGCATCGCCTCGCATTGCGCGCCGTACAGCTGGCGGATCGTCGGGATGTGCTCGTCGAGGAAGCCGTCCTTGATCACTTCGTGCGCGATGCGCTGCGTGAGCGTCGGCGTGTGCAGGTCGGTGGCCTGCTTGGCCTGCACGAGCTTGAAGTGGAGTTCCTCGGGGGCAATGATGTAGCCGATCCGCAGGCCCGGCGCGAGCACCTTCGAGAACGTGCCGAGGTGCACGATATGGTCGGGCGCCATCGACAGCATCGTCGGCAGCGGCTCGCCCTGGTAGTTCAGTGCGCCGTACGGGTCGTCTTCCAGCACCGGGAACGGGCTCGACTGCGCGAACGCGGCGAGCGCGCGGCGGCGCTCGACGGGCAGGCGGCGGCCGGTCGGGTTCTGGAAGTTCGGCTGCGCGTACAGCAGGCGCGCGCCTTGCGTGAGCGCGGGCGTGAGGCCTTCGGGCAGCAGGCCCTGCTCGTCGGTCGGCACCTGCACGTAGCGCGGCTCGTACAGCGAGAACGACTGCAGCGCGCCGAGGTAGGTCGGGGTTTCGACGAGGATCGGGCTGTCCGGATCGATCAGCGCCTTGCCGAGCAGGTCGAGCGCCTGCTGCGAGCCGGTCGTGATCAGCACCTGCGACACGCGCACGCTGTAGCGCTCGGCGATCCATTCGCGCAGCGGCAGGTAGCCTTCGGTCGCGCTGTACTGGAGTGCGGCGGCGGGCGCATCGCGCAGCACGCGGTCGGCCGCGGCGCGCATGCGCTCGGCCGGGAACGTCGCGGGAGCGGGCAGGCCGCCTGCGAACGAGATGACCTCGGGGCGTTCCGTGACCTTCAGGATCTCGCGGATCGCAGAGCTCGTCAGCTTGCGGGCGCGTTCGGAAAGCTGCCAGTGCGGCGGATGCAGGTCGCTCGGATTCATAGTCTCCTCGTTCGGATATCGTGGTCAGTCAAGAAAGGTCGGTCAGGCAGATTGCGTCGACGCAGCCGGGTGGGCGTGCGGGAGCGCGATCGGGCCGTCGCGGCCGGGTGGGCAAAACCGTTCAGGCAAAACGGACATTATGGCGCACCTCATCAACCGGCGCGAGCGGGACGCGGGGCCGTGGCCACCGCCGAGCGCCGGCCGAGCATCACGGTCGCGATCACGGCGGCCGCGAACAGCCAGGTCGACGGCATCACCGTTTCGCCGAACAGCAGCGCGGAAAAGGCGATCGTGAAGAAGATCTGCAGCAGTTGCACCTGGCCGACGCGCGCGATGCCGCCCATGGCGAGCCCCGCGTACCACGCGAAAAAGCCGATGAATTGCGAAAAGAGGGTCACGTAGCCGAACGCGAGCCACGTGCGCAGCGCGAGCGGGGCAGGGTGCGCGGCGTGCTGCGTCCATGCGAGCCAGCCGACCGGCAGCACGAGGAACGGCGCGGACACGACGAGCGCCCAGCAGATCACCTGCCAGCCGCCGATCTGGCGCGCGAGGCGCGCGCCTTCCGCATAGCCGAGCGCGCCGATGCCGACCGCGACGAGCATCAGCGCGTCGCCGGCCTGCACCGTCCCGCCGCCGTCGCGCAGCGCGAACGCGATCACCAGCGCGCTGCCGGCCAGCGCACTGGCCCAGAACGCCTTCGACGGCCGTTCATGCGACAGCCACGCCGCGTACAGCGCGACGAACAGCGGCTGCAGGCCGTTGACGACCGCGCCGTGCGACGCCGGCACGGTCTTCATCGCCCACGCGGAGAACACCGGATACGCGATGATCACGCCGGCCGACACGACCGCGAGGCTTTTCAGTTGCGCGCGGGTCGGCAGCCGTTCGCGGCGCCACCACAGCAGCAGGCCGGCCGGCACCGACGCGGCGAGCGCGCGGCCGAGCCCGTTCAGCAGCGGGTTGAGTTCGGAGACGACGATACGCGTCATCGGCAGCGTGAGGCTGAAGATCATCACGCCGATGAGGCCGAGCAGCATGCCCCGGGTTTCGCGCGAATTCATGGACTGGGTGTCTCCGTATTGCAGGGTTCGGGTAATCGAAAGGGCGCCGGGGCGGTCAGCGCAGCGTGCGTGCGCCCTGCGGCGTGTCGAATTCGGCGACGAGCGCCGGCGGGCCGTCGCCGGTGTCGAGGTCGAGCAGATGGCCGGCGCCGAGCCAGTCGAGCTGCTCGCGGACGGCATCCGCACGCGGGTGGACGCCCTTGAGCGCCTTCAGCGCGACGCCGTTGTCCGGCAGCGATTCGGCCGGATGGCGCGGGCTGTCCCACTGGATCAGCGACGGCACGAGGCCGTCGCCGGCGCCTTGCCATGCGGGGAACGCGCCGTCGTCGGGCACCGTGAGGCCCCAGCTCAGGTCGCCGCGCCGCATCGCGACGACCGGTGCGATGCGCGTCGGGTACTGGCTTTGCCACAGCGCGAGCCGGCGCGGGCGGTCGACGCGCGCGACCCAGTGCGCGAGGAACGGGCCCTGCGCGAGCCGCGCGTGCATCGCCGGATCGTCGAGGCCGAACAGCCGCGCGCGCGGCGGCGTGGCGTCGTCGCCTGCCATGGGCGCGTCGGGATCGATCGCGATCACTTCGAGGTACAGCCCGCCCCACGCGCCGAACAGCGCGTTGTGGGTGCGCATCAGCGGATGGCGGCCGCCGCCGGCCGGTTCGATGCCGAGCGCGTCGGCGACGTGGCGCACGCCTTCGTCGAGCGTACGCGCGGCGATCACGAGATGGTCGAGGGTCAGGGAGCGGGCTGGCATGAACGTCGGTCGGGAAGCGAAAGTGTCATGGTGGGCGGGCGACGCGCGGGACGGTTGGGCGGCCGACCGGTGTCCGGCCGCGAATGCAGGCCGGACGGGGCTGCGCCGCATACGGCAGGGCCGGAACGGCGGCCGCACGATCGCCATTCCGGTCAACTGTAATCGTCGGCACCGGCACAGTAACGGTACAATCGGCGCGATAGCCTTCGGTACAGTTGGAGCCGCCGCCCATGTCCACCGTCCCACTCGCCCAGATTCCCGCGCCGCACGATACGGCCACGCTCACGCTCGTCGACCAGCTCGTCCAGTGGGCGCGGCGCCGCATCGACGAACGCGTGTTCCGGCCCGGCATGCGGATGCCGTCGATCCGCAAGCTCGCGCTCGACAAGAGCGTGTCGCGCTTCACCGTGGTGGAAGCGTACGAACGGCTCGTCGCGCAGGGCTACCTCGACTCGCGGCGCGGCTCGGGCTTTTACGTGCGCGAGCGCACGGCCACCGGCCCGCTGCCGGCCGACAACGTGGTGCGCGTGGCCGAGGCCGCGCCGGTGCACAACACGATCGACGTGGTCTGGCTGCTGCGCAACATGCTGCATACCGCCAGCCCGGAAAAAGGGCCGGGTCTCGGCTACCTGCCGGGCCGCTGGCTCGACGGCGAGCTGATCACCGGTGCGCTGCGCGCGCTCGGGCGCCAGTCCGGCGCGCAGATGCTCGGTTTCGGCACCGCGCAGGGTTTCCTGCCGCTGCGCCAGCAGCTGCAGACGCGGCTCGCGGAAGTCGAGATCGGCGCGAAGCCCGAGCAGCTCGTGCTGGTGTCGGGCATCACGCAGGCGATCGACCTGATCTCGCGGATCTACGTGCGTCCCGGCGATGCGGTGATCGTCGGCGATCCCGCGTGGTTCCAGATGTTCGGCCGCTTCGCGTCGCAGGGCGCGCAACTGGTCGGGATGCCCTATACGCCGGACGGCCCCGATCTCGACGCGCTGGAAACGCTCGTGCAGATGTGGCGGCCGAAGATGCTCGTGATCAATTCGGTGCTGCAGAACCCGACCGGCACGTCGCTGTCGGCCGCGCAGGCGTTCCGGATCCTGAAGCTCGCGGAGGCGTACGATTTCCTCGTCGTCGAGGACGACGTGTACGGCGACCTGTGCCCGCCGAGCTATTCGGCCACGCGGCTCGCGAGCCTCGACCAGTTGAAGCGCGTGATCTACCTGGGCAGCTATTCGAAGACGCTCGCGGCGAATTTGCGGGTCGGCTATGTCGCCTGCGCGCCGGAGATCGCGAAGGCGGTCACCGACCAGAAGATGCTGGTCGGGATGACGACGCCGGAGCTCAACGAGCGCGTGTTGTACAAGATCCTGACCGAAGGGCACTACCGGCGCCACGTCGAGCGGCTGCGCGCGCGGCTCGACGGCGTGCGCGACAAGACCGCGCGCATGCTCGAGCGTACCGGGCTGCGGCTCTTCACGATGCCGGCGGCCGGGATGTTCCTGTGGGCCGACACGGGCGTCGATTCGGATGCGCTCGCGGCCGCCGCGCACGAGGAAGGCTTCCTGCTGACGCCGGGGAGCCTGTTCTCGCCGCAGCAGTCGTCGTCGACATGGACGCGCTTCAATGTCGCGAACTGCGGCGATCCGGCGCTGCCGGGGTTTCTCGCGCGCTATATCGAATCGGCGGCGCGGCGCGCGTCGTGACGCCGGGCGGCACGCCGCCCTTGAAATGCGCTCGCCCGTCCCCAGATACCCGCGCAAACCGCCTGCGCCAGGCGGTCGTCCTTGACGGGCCCGCCGGCATCGCGCGCCGGCGCACCCGCGCTACACCATTCAAGTTCAAGTAAGAGGAAACAGCATCCATGGCACACGAAACGATGAGCTTTCAGGCAGAGGTCAAGCAACTCCTCCACCTGATGATTCATTCGCTCTACAGCAACAAGGAAATCTTCCTGCGCGAACTGGTGTCGAACGCGTCCGACGCGGCCGACAAGCTGCGTTTCGAAGGGCTCGCGGACAACGCGCTGTACGAGAACGATCCGAACCTGCGCATCCGCATCGGCTTCGACAAGGCGGTACGCACGATCACGATCGAGGACAACGGCATCGGCATGAGCCGCGACGAGGCGATCGCGAACCTCGGCACGATCGCGCGTTCGGGCACCAAGGAATTCTTCACGAAGCTGTCCGGCGACCAGCAGAAGGATGCGGCGCTGATCGGCCAGTTCGGCGTCGGCTTCTACTCGGGCTTCATCGTCGCGGACAGGATCACCGTCGAGACGCGCCGCGCCGGCCTGCCGGCGAACGAAGCCGTGCGCTGGGAAAGCGCGGGCGAGGGCGATTTCACGATCGACGCGATCGAGCGCGCGCAGCGCGGCACGAAGATCACGCTGCACCTGCGCGAAGGCGAGGACGAGCTGCTGTCGTCGCACCGCCTGAAGTCGATCATCCAGAAGTATTCCGATCACATCGCGCTGCCGATCCTGATGCAGAAGGAAGAGTGGGATCAGGAAAAGGGCGAGATGGTCCTGAAGGACGAGGACGAGACGGTCAACCAGGCGAGCGCACTGTGGACGCGTTCGAAGAGCGACGTCACCGACGAACAGTACACGCAGTTCTACCAGCACATCGCGCACGACCACCAGGATCCGCTCACGTGGACCCACAACCGCGTCGAGGGCCGCAGCGAATACACGCAGCTGCTGTTCGTGCCGGCGCACGCGCCGTTCGACCTGTGGAACCGCGACTACCGCGGCGGCCTGAAGCTGTACGTGAAGCGCGTGTTCATCATGGACGACGCCGAGCAGCTGTTGCCGCAATACCTGCGCTTCGTGAAGGGCGTCGTCGATTCGGCCGACCTGCCGCTCAACGTATCGCGTGAAATCCTGCAGGAAAGCCGTGACGTGAAGGCGATCCGCGAAGGCGTGACCAAGCGCGCGCTGTCGATGCTCGAGGAGCTCGCGAACGCGGAAGAGGATGCCGGCAAGGAGAAGTACAAGACGTTCTGGAGCGCGTTCGGCCAGGTGCTGAAGGAAGGCCTTGGCGAGGATCACGCGAACCGCGAGCGCATCGCGAAGCTGCTGCGCTTCGCGTCGACGCACGGCGACACCAACGCGCAGGACGTGTCGCTCGCCGACTACGTGTCGCGCATGAAGCCCGAGCAGAGCAAGATCTACTACGTGACCGCCGATACGTGGCAGGCCGCGAAGAACAGCCCGCACCTGGAGGTGTTCCGCAAGAAGGGTGTCGAGGTGCTGCTGCTGACCGATCGCGTCGACGAATGGATGCTGTCGTTCCTGCACGAGTTCGACGGCAAGCCGCTCGCGAGCGTGGCGCGCGGCGATCTCGACCTCGGCGAGCTGAACGACGAGGAAAAGAAGGCGCAGGAGCAGGCGGGCGAGGCAATCAAGCCGGTCGTCGAGAAGATGAAGGAAGCGCTCGGCGACAAGGTGAAGGAAGTGCGCGTCACGTTCCGCCTGACCGATTCGCCGTCGTGCCTCGTCGCCGACGACAACGACATGAGCGGCTATCTGCAGCGGATGCTGAAGGCGGCCGGCCAGAACGCGCCGGCGATGCAGCCGATCCTCGAAATCAATCCGGAGCATGCGCTGGTGAAGCAGCTGAACGCCGATAGCGCCAACTTCGGCGACTGGTGCCATCTGCTGTTCGACCAGGCGTTGCTGGCCGAAGGCGGGATGCTCGACGATCCGGCGAGCTTCGTGAAGCGGACCAACGCGCTGCTGCTGTCGCGCACCGCGTGAACACGCGAATGCGATTCGACGGCGCACGGGCGGGCTGGCGCGACACGCCCCGGCCCGGCTGCACGCTCGACCAGCGCGACTGGCTCACGCGCGGCGGTTCGCTGACCGCGCATCTCGCGCGGCTTGGCAGCGTGAGCGTGCGCGTGACGCGCGAGGCCGTCGACTGTCCGTGGTTCGACGAGCCGGACGCGCTCGACAGTGCGCCGCGCGCGCCGATGTGGGTTCGCGAGGTGATCCTGTCGGTCGACGGCACGCCGTACGTCGCCGCGCACAGCATCGCGCCGCTCGCGGCCAGCAAGGGCGTGTGGCAGGCGATGCGGCGGCTGCGCACGCGGCCGCTCGCGGAGCTGCTGTACAGCGATCCGCAGGTCGAGCGCTCCGCGCTCGTCAGCCGGCGCGTGATCGCAGGTCATCCGCTGTATGCGCTCGCGAGCCATGCGCTCGGCGCGGGCGTGCGCGCGCCGCATGCGTTCGCCGCGCGGCGCTCGGTGTTCCAGCGGCGCGGCAAGCCGCTGATGGTCACCGAATGCATGTTGCCCGCGCTGTGGCGCCATCTCGATGCGCACGGCGACGGGCCGCGCTCCGTCGGACCGCGCGGAGCAGCGTGATGCTGCAAGGCTTTCCGCCGGTCGTCGGGCCGCATACGCATACGATGATTCTCGGCAGCTTTCCGGGCGAGGCGTCGCTCGATGCCGCGCAGTACTACGCGCATCCGCGCAACCAGTTCTGGCGGTTGCTCGGTGCGGTGCTCGGCGAACCCGGGCTGCACGAACTCGTGTATGACGCGCGGCTCGAACGCGTGCTTGCGCACGGCATCGGCATCTGGGACGTGCTCGATGCATGCCATCGCAAAGGCAGTCTCGATTCGGCGATCCGGAATGCGAAGCCGAACGACTTTGCTTCGTTGCGCGAGCATGCGCCGTTGCTGAAGAAAGTCTGCTTCAACGGCAAGACGGCAGGGCGGTTTGCCGATGTGATCGGCGCGGCGGGTTATGAAACGCTCGTGTTGCCTTCGTCGAGTCCGGCGAATGCGACGTTGTCGTTCGAACAGAAACTGGTGCTCTGGCGCGCCCTTCGCACCTGAGGCGCGCCGGATTCCGAGTATCCGGTGAAGCGGTATCAGGTGGGCGGCGGCAGGTGCCTGGCGCCCCTGGCCGCGGCAATGCGACCTTGTGCAGCGACGAGTTGGTCGTCGGTGGTCGCCACCAGCCACAGACGTGCGTGCTCCTCGATCCGGCGGTTGTGGTCCTTCAACGGACCCATCGCGGCAGCGGCCTTCCAGACCACCGGGCCGATTCGGCTACTCCTGCCCGACGGCGCGCCTACCAGCAGGCAGTAAGGTCCCAGCGGAAGCGATACGAACGGAAGTGCCGGACTGGCGCTCACGCGCCAGTCGATGAACGGTGTGTCGCTGATCAGCAGCGGCGTGGGCAAGCCGTAGAGCACACTGAAATCGTACAGCGCCAGCTGCTCTCGCATGGCGACGTAAATTCGACGGATGTCGTCGACAACCGCCGCGCGGATCTCGTCGTCGAACATGGCTTCCTGCGCGTAGCGGGCAAACGCCTGTCGAGCCTCCCGTTGATACGCGCTGAACAGGCCGATCTCCACGCAGTCCTGCACCGCGCGCTGAACCTCCGCTACAGAACCGGCTTCCCCTGGCGTGCCTAGTTGCGCAGCCCGCAAAAAGCGGGCAAGTCCTTCCTCGTGGATCGCAGGACCCTCCGCGGATGCGTCGTCGTCAGTGTTCATGCCCAGCGGCACGTAGATATATTTCTCGGCAGCGAAATGCGATTTCTTGCCTGCATCGAACTTGATTTCGCCATCGACGCAGTCGAGATAGCGCGTCCCGATTCGGCCGTGCTCCCAAACCCAATTCTTCAGGAACGGACGGAGTGGATGCAGTCTGTCGTGATCGGCCATCGCAACCTCCAGGTTTCCGTGTATGAGCCATTCCGGCAACGCGCCGCACCCTCCGCGCCGTCGCAGGGGCCCGCACTACAACGCGAGCGTACCCAGCTCCTCATAAGTACGATGCAGCCAGACCTTGACGCGCTGCCGCTCCAGCAAGCCGAGCCCCGTGGCGGCGCGGTCGGGATGATTGACCGCCGCCCAGAAGCTCGCGCTTTGACGATCGATCTTCTGCATCGTCGTGTCGGGCAGGCGGCGCAGCGTAATCACGCTGGCGCCGAGGGCCTCGGCCCGCTCGCGTTCGCCGGACGCCTCCAGAATCTCGAAGCGATCGCCGCGGACTTCATTCAGTACCAGCACCAGCCTGATGCGTCCACCGAATTCGTCGAGCCAATGCCGCAGCAGATCGACCGAATCGCGTCCGGTGTCCATCACGTGCCACCACGTCAACGTGAGGCCGTGTTCTTCGGCAAAATCCAGCACGTCCGAATCGTCGAGCCATCTTGCGAGCGACTGCCGCGTCTGGGCCGCGAGGTCGACCAGTATGCGCCGCTGCGGATCTTCGAGCGCCGATTCCATGACCGGATCGAGGCTGTCATGCTGGTCGAGCACGGCAGGCGCGGCAAAATCGGCATAGAACCGCAGTAGCGCGCCGTGCGATCGGTCGGTATCGAAGCCCATGAAGGGCACGCTCCGATCGATGAAATACTGGGCCAGCACACGGGCGGCGAGCGATTTGCCGACGCCGCCTTTTTCCCCGCCGATGAAGTGGATGTGACTCATGATTACGAAATCCCGTGTGATGGAGCCGGTATGGCCGGAACGGATGTTGGCAGGCTTCGATGACGTTACGGCGTATCAGGTCACGTCGAAAGAAAATGCAGGTGCGACAGCAGCATGCTGTCTGATCGACGCCGATGTCAAACTGAACAAAATGGCAGCGCCAGCATGCGCCATCTCTGAAGCGTGACCCTAGAAGCGCTCGACGCGCACCTCGACCGAGTCCTTGGGCACGGTCAGGAGCGTGCGGTCGAGCAGGGCCTCCGCGGGCGCGGTGCCGTCCGGGTTCAGCGGCCTTACTTTGTTGAACACCACGCAAAAAAGCTCCGGCGTGACGGTGGCTGACGCATAGCCCTGTGCGTCGTGGTCGGCGTGGCGCAGATCGGGGTTGTTCGTCGTCAGGAAGGTGTCGAGTTTGGCCGGGGTGGAGGCCAGCGATGCAAACGGCGTGCCGCTCCATGCGGCTTTCAGGTAGGAATAGAAGGACGCGCTGCTGATGCCTGCGCAGACGAAGTCGACGGCCACGGGCGTGCCTTTTGCAGGGTCGGGGTCGTCCCGCACGACGCCGCACTGAAACGCATGCAGGTCCCCGCTGATCGCGACGACGTTGCGGATTCCCTGCTCGTTCAGGTATGAGAGCAGTTCGTGCTTGTGCGCCGGATAGCCGTCCCATGCGTCGCAATCGACCACGAGGCGTGCTGCCGGTGTCTGCGGCGCGCCTGGCATCACGGCCCACAGACGGTTCAACATCACCTCGTTGCCCCACACCTTCCAGGTCGCGGGCGAACCTTTCATCGTGGCCTTCCACCATTGCGTCTGCTCCGGGCCGAGCATCGACGGCGCGCGACCAAGCTGCGCGGCAGCCTGCGCCTCCAGGCGCTGCAGCACACCCTGGTTGACGAAGTAGCGCGAGCCGGCTGCGTCGTCGCCGTTGACCGGGTCGTGCCCGCGTGTACGCGCGACAGACGCCTCGCTGACGACATGGTCGTCGCGATACAGCCGCTCGTCCGTCATCACGAGATGCATCAGCGTGCCGAAGCGAAATTCGCGATAGATACGAATGTTGGTGTACGACGGATTGTCCGGTTCGAAGCGCACGTCGCTCCAGTCCACCGGCATGTACTCCGCCCACGCGCGACTGGCGTTGCGGCGGCGCTGCGTCTCCTGCCTTTCCTCGTTGGTGTAGACCTGGTGATCCTGCCAGCAGTCGTCGGAAAATTCGTGGTCGTCCCATATCGCGATCATCGGCAGGCGCTGGTGCAGCGTCTGCAAGCGCGCGTCGGTACGATAAGTGCGATAGAGCGTCCGATAGTCTTCGAGCGTATCGGCATACACGCGGCCATCGGCGAGCGGCTTTCCGTCAGGCAGGCGCAGCGGCGGGTGCGCCGCCTCGACCGTGCCGGGTCTCGAGGCCCCAACCGTCTCATAGATGTAATCGCCCACATGCACGACGAAATCGAGATCGCTTTCGGCTGCCAGCAGGCGCATGGCTTGCCAGTGATTGATGCTCCAGTCCTGGCAGGTGAGCCATGCGAAGCGAACGCGGTGGTTGGCCTCGTCGGCATCCGGAGCCGTGCGCGCGACGCCGGTGGCACTCACGTCGCCGCCGGCGACGAACCGGTAGTGGTACGTGAGATTCGGTGCGAGCTGCGTTACCTTCGCGCGCACGGTGAAGTCATAGGTGGCGCGTGCTCCCAACGGGACGCTGGCGACGAGCGTCGAGAAATCCGGCCGCGTCGATACTTCGAGTCGTAACGGGATCGTGTGCGCGACGCCTTTCGCGCGGTGCCGCGCGTTCTCGGCGACGGGCACGCAGCGCGTCCAGAACACGACGGAGCGATCGCGCGGATCACCGCTGGCGACGCCTTGCGGGAACCGATACCTGCCCTTGCGCGCGGTGCCGGCAGATCGGGCCGACAGCGGAACGACGAGCGTACCGGTGGCTGCCGCAACCGTGAAAAAGGTCGACGACTTGAGGAAATGGCGGCGATCCATCGATCCTCCCGATCGACATACCAAGGATGCCAGGAGAGGAGCGTCGCGACGCAGCAGTACGCGATCGCGTCGCTCGCCCTGCAATCCGGAACATCGGCACGACGTTGCCGTCAGGCGGCGAATACGACTTCGATGTGCCCTTCGACTTCGGACTGACGGTCAGGCCCGACGACGATCTGCACGTCGCGTCCGAGCTTCGCCAGACATTCGAGCATCTTCGTTTCGCTCACGCCGCGAAACTGCCCGCGCAGCATGTTCGACAGCTTCGGCTGCGTCATGCCGAGCAACCGGGCCGCCTGCTGCTGCGTCCATTTGCGTGCCTTGATGATCTCCGCGATCTTGGCGGCGAGTTGAGCCTTCACGCGCATTTCGTCGGCATCGCGCATGCCCAGATCAGCGTAGACGTTCCCGCTGCCCGGTTCGATTTCGATCATCGTCTTGCTCCTTGTGCGTGTGCTTCGGCTGCTTTCAGGCGTGCGCGGACGAGATCGCCGTCCGGCTTCGGCGTCGCGATGCCGCACGATGATTTCTTCTGGAAGCAGTGCAGCACGTAGACGCTGCTCCCGAGCTTCACCGTGTAGACGGCGCGGTACGTGCCGTTGTCTTCCGATTCCACGATCTCGAGCACGCCGGCCGATCCGAACCCTCGCAACGGTTTCGCCTGCTCGTGCTTGCGTCCGGTCTGCGCCAGATAGAGCGCATAACCGAACGTGTCCTGCACGGCTTCGGGCATCGCTTTGAGGTCCTTGCGCGCCGAACCGAGCCAGTACAGCGGTTTGATGTACGGATCCATCGATGAATTTATCCCTATTTGGGTATATTTTCAAGGTGCGCGCAGGAACCCGGTGCGACCGTTCGCATGCGGTGTGAGGGCGGGGCAGGCTGGAGGTGAACGCCGACGGGCGATGCCGGCGGCACCGCGGTGCGTGTTGACGAAGGCGAGCGCGCGCGTGATCTTCCGGCCGATGGCCGTTCCTTCACATCTTTGCGTCGCGGGGAGGCCGGGGCAATTCAGCCGTTCGACAGAGGGCGATCGATTTGGGGCGATGACGGCGGGAAGCGGGTTGTTCGTTGCCGAAGAACGGCGATCGTACGTGCGTGCGTGTCGCGCCGGACGATCAATCGTCCTTGCCCCATCGCCACCCGGGCTTCTCGCCCTTGAGCCAGCAAACGGCAGTCAGCAGCGCGACCAGTACCACGATGCAGGCACCGTATGCGATCGGCGATTGGTGCGGCGGCACCAGCCACGCGCTCGCGATGATCCCGGTCGCGAACAGCAGCAGCACGACCCAACCTTGCCATGCGACAGGCAAACCCCATCCCCAGCCGTTGCGCTTCGCGGGAAACCAGATCTTCTTGCCGTTCGAGGTCATGCGTCCTCCTTCGATCAATGAACGCGGCGTAGCGCCAACGGCGCGGTGAAGTCGAAGTCGTGCATCACCAGGCGTTCGGTACGGTTCCCACCGCCACCAATGCTATCCTCTCGTCCGCTCATCCAGCGTCACCCAGCGAGATTCAATCATGACCCGACTGATCAAGCGCGCGTCCGCCGAGGCGCGCGCGTTCAAAAAACGCAAGCCGTCCGCCTACAACGGCTCCGAACAGCTCCAGCCGCCGCGCGTGAAGCGCCGCCCGGAGATCGACGAACACGACGACGTGCCCGTCCTCGACGCACCGCGCAAGCCGCGCTTCGCGCCCGTCACGTTCTCGGAAGAGCGCGGCGTGCGCTTCCTGCACTTCGGTACCGAATGGGTGCAGGGCGCGATGCGGATTTCGAAGCCGCTCGCCATCGAGCTCGAATACGCGCAGCAGATGATGGCGTGGCTGCTGTTCCTCGAAACGCCCGAGCGGATCGTCCAGCTCGGGCTCGGCACCGGCGCGCTGACGAAGTTCTCGCACCGCTTCCTGCCGCACGCGAAGGTCGAGGCCGTCGAACTGAACCCGGCCGTGATCGTCGCCGCACGCACGATGTTCGCGCTGCCGCCCGACGACGCACGCCTCGTCGTGCACGAAGCCGACGCGTGGGACTTCGTCAACGATCCGGCCAACCGCGGCACGACGGGCGCACTGCAGATCGACCTGTACGACGCGACCGCACGCGGCCCGGTGCTCGACAGCGTCGCGTTCTATCGCGCGGTGCGCGGCTGCCTCGCCGACGCGGGCATCGCGACGATCAACCTGTTCGGCGACCATCCGAGCTTCGTGCGCAACATGAAGCACCTGAACGCGGCGTTCGACCATCGCGTGATCGCGCTGCCCGAAGTGCACGACGGCAACCGGATCGCGATCGCGTTCTCGGGCCCCGCGCTCGACGTGTCGTTCGCGCAGCTGGAAGCCCGCGCGAAACTGATCGAGGACACGCTGAAGCTGCCCGCGCGCAAGTGGGTGAAAGCTTTGAAAGAAACGATCGGCGCACGCGAATCCTCGTTCGCGATCTGACGCTCATGCGCCGGCCGCATGCCGGTGCAACCGCATGACTGGGGGCGGATCACCTCGGGTTCGCCCCCGCTTGACCGCGCGTTCGCGGCTCCTATACTGGCGCGAAGCCAGGGGAGCCGCAGCTTACCCGTTTTGCCGCTCCTCTCGCCGCCGCACCCGCTTGACAAGATCGATAACCGGGAAAGATGAGGAGACGTCATGGCTCACGATGCCGACGCCAATCGGGCCGCCAAGCGCTGGCTCTGGCTGCTGGTACTACCGCTGATCGCGATGGTGTGGGTACCGTCGTACAGCAAGATCGAACCGCAATGGTTCGGATTTCCGTTCTTCTACTGGTACCAGCTCCTTTGGGTCTTCATTAGCGCGGTGATTACCGCGTTCGTCTATTTCAAGACCAAGAACGCGTGGAAGGCGAGCGGCCCGCAGGGAGGTGCGCGATGAATCTCGGCGCGACCTTCGTTTTCGTGCTCCTGTTCATCGGTGTCACGATCATCGGTTTCCTGGCCGCCAACTGGCGGCGCGGCGATCTCGCCCATCTCGACGAATGGGGCCTCGGCGGCCGCCGCTTCGGCACGATCGTCACGTGGTTCCTGCTCGGCGGCGACCTCTACACGGCCTATACGTTCGTCGCGGTGCCCGCGCTCGTGTTCGGCGCCGGCGCGATGGGCTTCTTCGCGCTGCCGTACACGATCCTGATCTACCCGTTCGCGTTCGTCGTGTTCCCGAAGCTGTGGAGCATCGCGAAGCGTCACGGCTACGTGACGGCCGCCGACTTCGTGAACGCACGCTACGGCAGCCGGATGCTCGCGCTCGCGATCGCGGTGACGGGCATCCTCGCGACGATGCCCTACATCGCGCTGCAGCTCGTCGGCATCGAAGTCGTGATCGGCGCGCTCGGCTTCGACACGACGGGCTTCGTCGGCGACCTGCCGCTGATCATCGCGTTCGCGATCCTCGCCGCGTACACGTACACGTCGGGGCTGCGCGCGCCCGCGATGATCGCGATCGTGAAGGACATCCTGATCTACATCACGATCGCCGCGGCGGTCATCGTGATCCCGGCGAAGCTCGGCGGCTTCGGCCACATCTTCGCGAGCGTGCCGCCCGCGAAGCTGCTGCTGAAGGCGCCGGACGCGGCGAGCCTGAACGGCTACAGCGCGTACGTGACGCTCGCGATCGGCTCGGCGCTCGCGCTGTTCCTGTATCCGCACTCGGTCACGGCGATCCTGTCGTCGTCGTCCGGCAACTCGATCCGCCGCAACATGGCGATGCTGCCCGCGTACTCGTTCGTGCTCGGCCTGCTCGCGCTGCTCGGCTACATGGCGCTTGCAGCGGGCGTGAAGGACATGCCGCAGTACGCGCCGTACTTCAAGGCGTTCGGCCCGAACTTCGCGGTGCCCGCGCTGTTCCTCGAGTATTTCCCGTCGTGGTTCGTCGGCGTCGCGTTCGCGGCGATCGGCATCGGCGCGCTGGTGCCGGCGGCGATCATGTCGATCGCGGCCGCGAACCTCTATACGCGCAACATCCACCGCGAGTTCATCAACCGCGACATGACGCACGACCAGGAGACGCACGTCGCGAAGCTCACGTCGCTGATCGTGAAGGTCGGCGCGGTCGCGTTCATCCTCGGGCTGCCGCTCACCTATGCGATCCAGCTGCAGCTGCTCGGCGGGATCTGGATCATCCAGACGCTGCCCGCGATCGTGCTCGGCCTTTACACGCGGCTGCTCGACCATCGCGGCCTGCTGGCCGGCTGGGCGGCAGGCATCGTGTGCGGCACGTGGATGGCGGTGTCGCTGAAGCTCGCGAGCTCGATCTTCACGATCCACCTGTTCGGCCTCGCGATTCCCGGCTACGCGGCCGTGTGGTCGCTGGTCGTGAACCTGGTGGTGGCGGTGGCGGTGAGCGTGCTGGTGCGCGCGATGGGCATGGCGCATGCGGAGGATCGCACGCGGCCGGAGGACTATCTCGACGTCGTCGAGGGTTGATGCGGGCGGCGCGGCCGCGTGTCGCGGGCCGCGCATCGCGCAGCGGCAACGACGCCCGTCACTGCGAAGTGGCGGGCGTTTTCGCGGGTGTCAGCCCTGCGCGCGTTTCACGAGATCCTCGCGTTGCGACAGGTCTTCGACGTTGACCATCCAGTGCACGCCGAAACGGTCCTTCGCCATCCCGAAGCCGAGCGCCCAGAATGTCTTGCCGAACGGCATCGTCACTTCGCCGCCGTCGGCGAGCGCATTGAACAACTTCTGGCCTTCCTCGACCGTCGCCGGGTTCAGCGACAGCGAATAGCCGGCATGCGCGGCGCCGGCCGGCTGGCTGCAGTCGCCGTCCGAGCACATGATCATCGAGTCGCCGATCGTGAAGCTCGCATGCATCACCTTGTCGGCCATCTCGGGCGTGATCGCGTGTTCGGGATTCGGCGGCGCATCCTTGAAGCGCATCTTGAACATCGTCTTCGCGCCGAGCGCCTTTTCGTAGAACTGAAGGGCCTCTTCCGCGCGGCCGTAGAACGTCAGATACGGTTGGACTTGCATCGTTGTCTCCTGTTGACCGGGCCGGCGTGTCGGTGCCGGCGCGGGTACTTCCAAGATTGACCGGGAAGAGCACGCCGGGATGCGGCCGGCGCACTCGTGACGTGGATTGTAGTGCGCGCGTCTGACGATGGAATGAAAAATAAAAACGGCCGCGAACACGCGGTTCGCGGCCGTTCGTCACGCTGCTGACGGCTGTTGTCAGGGTTGCTGACAGTTCAACTGCCGGCCGTCACGTCAGGTGCGGCGTGGTTCAGCGCAGCCCGTCGATCAGCTTTTCGAGCTTCACCGCATCGGCGGCGAACACGCGGATGCCTTCGGACAGCTTTTCGGTCGCCATCGCTTCGTCGTTCAGCTGGAAGCGGAACGACGCCTCGTCGATCGCGACGCGCTCGGTCGGCTTGTCCTGCAGCGCGTCCGGCGACAGCTTGCGCGCCACCGTTTCGGTGCTGTCGTGCAGCTTCTGCAGCAAATCGGGGCTGATCGTCAGCAGGTCGCAGCCCGCGAGCTCGGTGATCTGGCTCGTCGTGCGGAAGCTCGCGCCCATCACTTCGGTGTTGTAGCCGAACGTCTTGTAGTAGGTGTAGATGCGGCGCACCGACTGCACGCCCGGATCGTTCGCACCGCCGTTCTTCGCTTCATCCCAGTCGGCGCCGGCCTGCTTCTTGTACCAGTCGTAGATGCGGCCGACGAACGGCGAGATCAGTTGCGCGCCGGCTTCCGCGCACGCGGCGGCCTGCACGAGCGAGAAAAGCAGGGTCATGTTGCACTTGATCCCTTCCTTCTGCAGCACCTCGGCCGCGCGAATGCCTTCCCACGTCGACGCGAGCTTGATCAGGATGCGCTCGCGGCCGACGCCGGCGGCCTCGTACAGTGCGATGAGTTCGCGACCCTTGTCGATCGAGCGCTGCGTGTCGAACGACAGGCGCGCATCGACCTCGGTCGACACGCGGCCCGGAATCAGCTTCAGGATCTCGGTGCCGAATGCGATCAGCAGGCGGTCGATGATGAAATCGGTGCTTTCGTTGCGATGATCGCGGACGGTTTTCTCGAGGATCGGCTTGTACGCGTCCTTCTGGACGGCCTTCAGGATCAGCGACGGGTTCGTGGTCGCATCCTGCGGCTTGTATTGCGCAAGCTGCTGGAAATCGCCCGTGTCGGCGACGACGGTCGTGTACTGCTTCAGCTGGTCGAGTGCGGTAGTCATGGCGATTCGGAAGAAGGGCGCGGCGCGCCGGGTTCTCACGGGCCGCGCGAGCGCGGCGGCGAAGCGAGGCGGCGCCGGGCGCCGCCTTCGATCCATCATTTTAGGCCCGATTCGTGTCGGGCACGTTTTGGCGGGTCCGGCGCCTGCCGTGGCGGGCGTCGCGCCGCATCACGCGGGGCGACGCGCGTTCAGGATCACCTGCGTGACGATCCCCGCGACGAGGCCCCAGAACGCCGAGCCGATCGACAACAGCGTCAGACCCGACGCGGTGACCATGAACGTGACGAGCGCGGCTTCGCGCTGCTTCACGTCCTGCATCGCGTTCGCGAGCCCGCTCATGATCGAGCCGAACAGCGCGAGCGCGGCGACCGACACGACGAGCGCCTTCGGCAGTGCCGCGAACAGCGCGGCGATCGTCGCGCCGAAGATCCCGGCGATCAGGTAGAACGTGCCGCACCACACGGCGGCCGTGTAGCGCTTCGCGTGATCCTCGTGCGCTTCGGGGCCCGTGCAGATCGCCGCGGTGATCGCCGCGAGGTTCACGCCGTGCGAGCCGAACGGCGCGAGCAGCAGCGACGCGAGGCCGGTGGACGCGATCAGCGGCGACGACGGGGTCGAATAGCCGTCCGCGCGCAGCACCGCGATGCCCGGCACGTTCTGCGACGCCATCGCGACGACGAACAGCGGAATGCCGATGCTGACGATCGACGCGATCGAGAACGCGGGCATCGTGAACACGGGTTGCGCGAGCGCGATGTGGAAGCGGCTGAAGTCGAGCAGCCCGAGGCCGCCGGCCGCCACGGTGCCGACGAGCAGCGTCGTGACGATCGCGTAGCGCGGCGCGAGCCGCTTGACGATCAGGTAGGTGAAGAACATCGCGAGCACGAGCGCGGTCTGGAACTGCGCGGCGCGGAAGATCTCGATGCCGATCTCGAACAGGATGCCCGCGAGCAGGGCGGCAGCGATGCCGGCCGGAATGCGCCGCATCAGCGTGTCGAACAGCCCGCTCAGGCCGACCGCGGTCAGCAGCAGTGCGCACACGACGAACGCGCCGATGGCTTCGGGATACGGTACGCCGGGCAGCGACGCGATCAGCAGCGCGGCGCCGGGCGTCGACCACGCGACCACGACGGGCGCGCGAAAGCGCAGCGACAGGCCGATCGTCGTCAGCGCCATGCCGATCGACAGCGCCCAGATCCACGACGAGATCTGCGCGTCGGTCAGGTGCGCGGCGCGGCCGGCCTGGAACATCAGCACGAGCGAGCTCGTGTAGCCCGTCATCATCGCGACGAAGCCGGCGACGAGCGCCGAGACGGACGTATCGGTGAAAAAGCGGCGGCCGCCGGCGCGGCCAGCGCTCGCGGTGGGCGAAGGGTTCATGCTATCTCCGGGGGAGGCCGCCTGGACGCGGCCTTCGTGTCTGCAGGGTGGGTTCGTTACTTGCTGAGTGCGCGCATCGCGGTTTCGAGGCCCGCGAGCGTGAGCGGGTACATGCGCTGACCGAGCACGTCGCGAATGATCGAGACCGATTGCCGGTATTCCCATAGCCGCTCGGGCTCCGGGTTCAGCCAGGCATGGTGGGGGAACTGGTCGGCGAGGCGGCGCAGCCAGACGGCGCCGGCTTCCGGATTGTTGTATTCGACCGAGCCGCCGGGTTGCAGCACCTCGTACGGGCTCATCGTCGCGTCGCCGACGAAGATCAGCTTGTAGTCGGGCGTGAACTTGTGCAGCACGTCCCACGTCGCGGTGCGCTCCGCGTGGCGGCGGCGGTTGTTCTTCCACAGGTGGTCGTACACGCAGTTGTGGAAGTAGTAGAACTCCAGGTGCTTGAACTCGGCCTTCGCGGCCGAGAACAGCTCCTCGGTGCGCTTGATGTGGTCGTCCATCGAGCCGCCGACGTCGAGCAGCATCAGCACCTTCACGTTGTTGTGGCGCTCGGGCACCATCCGCAGGTCGAGCCAGCCGGCGTTCGCGGCCGTGCTGCGGATCGTGCCGGGCAGGTCGAGCTCCTCGGCCGCGCCTTCGCGCGCGAAGCGGCGCAGGCGCCGCAGCGCGACCTTGATGTTGCGCGTGCCGATCTCGACGGAATCGTCGTAGTCGCGATAGGCGCGCGCTTCCCACACCTTGACCGCGGTGCGGTTGCCGTTCGACGGGCCGCCGATGCGCATGCCTTCGGGGTTGTAGCCGCCGTGCCCGAACGGCGACGTGCCGCCGGTGCCGATCCACTTGTTGCCGCCTTCGTGGCGTTCCTTCTGCTCGTCGAGCAGTTCCTTCAGGCGCTCCATCAGCTTGTCGAGGCCGCCCATCGCTTCGATCTGCGCCTTTTCCTCCGGCGACAGCTCGCGCTCGAGGCGTTTCTCGAGCCAGTCGAGCGGAACGTCGAACGCCTCGGAAGGCAGGGCGGACACGCCGTGGAAATACGCGCCGAACGCCTGGTCGAACTTGTCGAAGTACTGCTCGTCCTTGACGAGCGTCATCCGCGCGAGGAAGTAGAACGCGTCGATCGACGGCGAGATCAGCCCGGCCTTCAGCGATTCGAGCAGCGTCAGGTATTCCTTCACCGAGACGGGCAGCTTGGCTGCGCGCAGCGCGTAGAAGAAATTGAGCAGCATGGCCGGGCCTTCGCGGGTGGGTTACCGGTTGTGCCGGTTCATGTAGACGAGCCGCTCGAGCAGGCTCAGATCCTGCTCGTTCTTCAGCAGCGCGCCCGCGAGCGGCGGCACGATCTGCTTCGCGTCGACGCCGCGCAGCGCGTCGGCCGGGATGTTCTCGGCGAGCAGCAGCTTCAGCCAGTCGAGCAGCTCGGACGTCGACGGCTTCTTCTTCAGCCCCGACACGGCGCGCAGCTCGAAGAAGCTCTCGAGCGCCGCGCGCAGCAGTTCCTCGCGGATGTCCGGGAAGTGGACCGCGACGATCTGCTGCATCGTCGACGGATCGGGAAACTGGATGTAGTGGAAGAAGCAGCGGCGCAGGAATGCGTCGGGCAGCTCCTTCTCGTTGTTCGACGTGATGATCACGAGCGGGCGGTGCTTCGCGCGCACGGTCTCGCGCGTCTCGTACACGTGGAATTCCATCCGGTCGAGCTCGCGCAGCAGGTCGTTCGGGAATTCGATGTCGGCCTTGTCGATCTCGTCGATCAGCAGCACGCTCGGGTGCTCGGCGTCGAACGCCTGCCACAGCACGCCCTTCACGATGTAGTTCGCGATGTCCTTCACGCGCGCGTCGCCGAGCTGCGAGTCGCGCAGCCGCGACACGGCGTCGTATTCGTACAGGCCCTGCTGCGCCTTCGTCGTCGACTTGATGTGCCACTGCAGCAGCGGCATGTCGAGCGCGGCCGCCACTTCCTCGGCGAGCATGGTCTTGCCGGTGCCGGGCTCGCCCTTGATCAGCAGCGGGCGCTGCAGCGTCAGCGCGGCATTGACCGCGAGCTTCAGGTCGTCGGTGGCGACGTAGTGCGAGGATCCTTCGAAACGCATGGCGGCGCTCTTTCCTGGTCGCAAAAAAACCCAGTATAAGTCAGAAGGGCTGTCCGGTTGGGCCGGGGCCGCGTATCGTTGCGGGGCTGCGGCGGGGCGGACCGGGGCGCCGTATGGACGCATTCCCCGCCGACGCGGTACAATCTGGCCGTTTTTTTTGGCCTGCGTGGCGACCGACAAGCAAAACGGCGCGGGCCGTTGCCGCTTCGGCGCCAGTTTCCCCTCAAGCTAGGTTACAAGAGCTATGAACAAATTCGTCGGCAAACACGTCGTTGTCGCAGCGCTCGTGGCGCTCGCGGGCAGCGCGCAGGCGGCCGGTGTGGTCGGCAACCCGAAGGACGGGGCAAGCAAGGCCGCCATGTGTATCGGTTGCCACGGCATCCAGGATTACCGCGCGGCGTATCCGGAGGTCTACCGGGTGCCCGTCCTCGGCGGCCAGAACCAGCAATACCTCGAGAACGCGCTGAAGGCCTACCGCAAGAAAGATCGTCACTTCCCGTCGATGAACGCGATCGCCGGTTCGCTGACGGACCAGGACATCGCGGATCTGGCGGCTTACTACGCCGTCCAGAAGGCCGACACGAAGGACAATCCCTACAAGTAAAGCGCGCGCCGCCGATCTGACCGGCGGGACAGGAGCATTCATGAACAACGCATTCAAGACGGCGGCGGTTGCACTGGCGGCCGGCCTCGCGATCGGTACCGCGCATGCGGCGGACACCACGAAGGGCAAGGAGCTGGTCGAGTCGCACAACTGCGCGGCCTGCCACGGCGCGCAGCTGAACAAGCCGATCAACGCAGAATATCCGCGCCTCGCGGGCCAGCACGCCGACTACCTCGTGTGGGCGATGCGCCAGTACCAGATGGGGCTGACGAACCCGCTGCTCGGTCGCAACAACGCGATCATGCAGGCGCAGGTGCAGAACCTGTCGGTCAGCGACATGAAGGACATCGCGGCCTACATCGAGTCGCTTAAAGAGACGGATCTCGTCTTCAAGAAGTAAGCGCGCCGGACCTTGCCGGTCCGTGCAGCCGGAATACCCCGCCGCGGCGGGGTATTTTTTTGTCCGCGGCGCTCAGTCGCGCGACGCGCGGCGCAGGATGCGCTGCAGGTACGCGTCCGTATCGGGCGGCGTGCCGGTGCGCTGCGCTTCCCAGATCGTCTCGCCGAGGCACTCCATGATCATGTGCTGCGCCTCGTGGGTCGAGTCGAGCTTCGCGGCCAGCTTGTCGTGCGCGGCGCGAATGCCGGGCGGCTGGTCGATCGACAGCTGCTCGCTGATCGCGAGGTGCATCGACAGATGCAGGAACGGGTTCGTGCGGCCTTCCTCGGGCGTGTAGTTGCGCGCGGCGGCGCCGTCGGCGTCCGCGAGGTCGTCGTGGTATTCCGGATGCTCGACGATCCAGTCGGCTGCCATCGCTTCCAGCGGCGTCAGGATCTCGCCGGCGCGCTGCTTGCGCCAGGTCTCGGTGAAAAAGCGACGGACTTCGTCGCGACTCGGATTGAACATGGTGGGGAAACGTCGTGATTCGGGCGGCGTCATGCCGCGTCGCGCATTGTACGCCGGGTCGGCGCGCGGCGCTGGCGGCGGGTGGGGCCGGCGGGGCGCTTGCGGCGCGCAGCGGATGCATCGGGCACATCAGGCATATCAGGCATATCAGGCATATCGGGAGATCGGGAGATCGGGCATCGGGCATCGGGCCGATAGGTGCGGGCCGGCGCGGCGCCGGCCGCCGCGCAACGGGTAAGCGCGGGCTAGGCTGCCGGCCGCCGCGCCGCTACACTCCGACGATTCCCGTCGTCGCGCTCGCACCGCTCCATCATGTCCGCCACCGTCCGCTCATCGTCCGCCGCGCTACAGGGCGCGCTCTATGTCGCGTTGTCCGCCGCCGCCTTCGGCGCGATGGCGATCTTCGGCCGCTATGCGTATGCGGCCGGCGTCGACGTGCTCGGGCTGCTGATCGTGCGCTTCGCGATCGGCGGCGCGATCCTTGCCGCGATCGCGCGGCACCGCCGCGTCGCATGGCCGCGCGGCCGCACGCTCGCGCCGCTCGTGGCGATGGGGGCGCTCGGCTACGTCGGGCAGTCGTTCTGCTATTTCAGTGCGCTCCAGCATGCGCAGGCGAGCCTCGTCGCATTGCTGCTGTACCTGTATCCGGCCTTTGTCACGCTGCTGGCCGCATGGTGGCTCGGCGAGCGCCTCACGCGCGCGAAGGCGGTCGCGCTCGTGCTCTGCGTCGCGGGCTCCGCGCTGATGGTCGGCGGCGGCCACGGCGAGCCGCTCGGCATCGCGCTCGCGCTGGCCGCCGCGGTGATCTATTCGCTGTACATCGTCGGCGGCACGAAGGCGACGCGCGGCGTCGATCCGCTCGCGACGACCGCCGTCATCTGCCTGTCGGCGACCGCGACGCTCGTCGCGATCGCGATCGTGCGGACCGCGGCGTTCGGTGCGCCGCCGCGCTGGCCGGCGACGGCTGCCGGCTGGGCGTCGATGCTCGCGATCGCCTTGGTGTCGACGGTCGCCGCGATGCTCGCGTTCTTCGCCGGGCTCGAGCGGCTGGGGGCCGCGCGCACGTCGATGCTGTCGACGCTCGAGCCGGTCGTGACGGTCGCGCTCGCGGCGCTGCTGTTCGGCGAGGCGCTGTCGCCGTTGCAGTGGATCGGCGGCGTCGCGATCCTCGCGGCCGTGCTCGCGCTCGTGCGCGCGGGCGGCGCGGCGGCCGACGACGCGACGGCGACGTCCAACGCATAGCAGGGCAGGGACAAGCCGCGGGCGCCGCAATGGCGTCCGCTGGTCGTGCCGCGCGCTGCCCGCGCGCACGAGCGGCACGAGCGGCCGCGTGCAGTGCGTCAGCCGCGGCTGACGCTCACTCGTTCGGCGGCGGCGTCTTCGGCCGGAATTCGCACAGCGGCTCGATCACGCAGTGCCAGCATTCGGGCTTGCGCGCCTTGCACACATAGCGTCCGTGCAGGATCAGCCAGTGATGCGCGTCCTGCAGGAATTCCTTCGGCGTGAACTTCTCGAGCGCGGCCTCCACGGCCCGCACGTCCTTGCCCGGCGCGAGCCCCGTGCGGTTCGCGACGCGGAAGATGTGCGTGTCGACCGCGATCGTCGGCTGGCCGAACGCAGTGTTCAGCACGACGTTCGCGGTCTTGCGGCCGACGCCTGGCAGGCTCTCGAGCGCTTCGCGATCGGCCGGCACCTCGCCGTCGTAGCGCTCGAGCAGGATGTTGCACGTCGCGATCACGTTCTTGGCCTTGGTGCGGTACAGGCCGATCGTCTTGATGTAGTCGGCGACGCCTTCTTCACCGAGCGCGACGATTTGTCGCGGGGTGTTCGCGACCGGGAACATCTTGCGCATCGCCTTGTTGACCGACACGTCGGTCGCCTGCGCGGACAGCATCACCGCGATCAGCAACTCGAACGGCGTCGTGTATTCGAGCTCGGTGGTCGGATGCGGATTGAGGCTTTGCAGCGTTTCGTAGATCGCGCGTCGTTTCGTGGCGTTCATGGACGGTTCTTGTCGGGCGGCGCGGACGGGCCGTTCCGGTCGTCGTGGTTCGGATCGTCGCGGGTGTCGCCGGCGGCCTCGGCGTCGCGCTGCGCCTGCTGTTCGGCGAGCCGCTTGCGGCGGGCTTCGGCCGCGTCGATCTGCGCCTGCACGGCCGCGCTCACGCCTTCGGTGTTCTTCGGCCCGGCGCCTTGCCCGGACAGTTCTTCCTTCTTCTTGCGTGCGCGTTCGAGCGCGGCGGCGATGATCGCGCGCTTCTTCGCGTCGGCGTCGTCGGCCGGGGCAGCGCCCGGTGCGCCCGGCTGTTCCGCGGCCGGCGCAGCCTTGGCCGCGCCGGCGCCGGCGCTGGCCGCGCGGCGGGCGGCGGCGCGCGCCTCGGCGGCCTCGCGTTCGCGACGCTGGCGCGCGAGCCGGCGGTCGTGGCGCTCGCGCGCGGCGTCCGCCTGTTCCTGCGACCACGCGTCCCAGCCGGTGCGCTCGTCGGTCACGGGGACCATCGCGATGCAGTCGACCGGGCAGGGCGGTACGCACAGGTCGCAGCCCGTGCACAGCGATTCGACGATCGTGTGCATCTGTTTCGGTGCGCCGATGATCGCGTCGACCGGGCACGCCTGCATGCACAGCGTGCAGCCGATGCACAGGCTTTCGTCGATGAACGCGACGGCGCGCGGATGCTCGGCGCCGTTGACGGGATTCAGCGGGATCACGGGCTTGCCGAGCAGGCGCGCGAGGCGTGCGATGCCTTCGGCGCCGCCGGGCGGGCACTGGTTGTAGTTCGCGTCGCCGGCGGCGATCGCTTCGGCGTACGGACGGCAGCCGTTATAGCCGCACTTCGTGCATTGCGTCTGGGGAAGCAGATCTTCGATGCGATCCGCGAGGGTCTTGGAATCAGTCACGGTGACAACGGGCGCAGCAGCGCCGAATGGCTCTCGGCCGCGTCTGGCGCGGCCGGAAAGGTTTGCCAAACCTTGATTATCGCCGATTTCCCGCATTGCGCTGGACGCTGTCTGTGCGCATAATCGAACCGCTTTTTTGCAGGGGCTCAGCAGGAGGGCGGCCGCATGCGGCGCGCTCGTTCCAGGGCAGCCGGCGCCGAGGCGGTGGGGGTGCCGGTCCGGATCAGGATCACGCGGCTCACATAGCAAAACGCCACCATGAATCAGCCAAAAATCAAAAGAGATCCTGAAGGTACACGCCGCCGCATCCTGATGGCGGCAGCCGAAGAGTTCGCGGGTGGAGGGCTGTTCGGCGCACGTGTCGACCAGATCGCGCGCCGGGCCGAGACCAACGAGCGCATGCTCTATTACTACTTCGGCAGCAAGGAGCAGCTGTTTACGGCCGTGCTCGAACACGCGTTCTCCGCGCTGACCGAGGCCGAGCGCGTGCTCGACCTGGATGGCGTGGCGCCCGTCGAGGCCGTCACGCGGCTCGCGCATTTCGTGTGGGACTACTACCGCGATCATCCCGAGCTGCTGCGGCTCATCAACAACGAGAACCTGCACGAAGCGCGCTACCTGCACAAGTCGACGCGGATCCGCGAGATGATGTCGCCGATCGTCGCGAAGCTCGGCAACGTGCTGATGCGCGGCCAGAAAGCCGGGCTGTTCCGCAGCGACGTCGATCCGCTGCGCTTCTACGTGACGCTGTCGGGGCTCGGCTATTACATCGTGTCGAACCGCTTCACGCTCGCCGCGACGCTCGGCCGCGACTTCAGCGAAGCCGACGAGCGCGCGGAGATGGTCAGGATGAACACCGAGTTGCTGCTCGCGTATCTGCTGCGGCGCTGAGTCGACGAACCGTCGAACCGACGCGCCGATGAACCGACGCGTCGATGAATCGATGAGTCGCCGCGAGCGCGACCGCCGGATAAAAAAACGCCGCCGTGCGCAAGCACCGGCGGCGTTTTTGCGTCGGGACGCGGTGCGTCAGGCGGCCTTGCGCGCCCGCGCGGGCTTGGCGCGCGTGCTGCCTGCGCGTTTCGCGGCAGGTGCGGCCTTCGCGACGGCCGTCCTGGCGGGTGCGACCGTCACGGCCGGCGCTTTCGGGCGAGTGCGCTTCGCGGCGGTGGCGCGCGCCGTCGTTTCAGGCTGCGGCGTGGCGGCCGGCACGGCGCCGATCGTGGTCGCGTCCTGTGCATCGGGAGGCAACTTCGTCGTGCCGTTCTTCGGTTCCGGCGCATGCTCGCGGATGAAGTCGCGCAACTGCGGATAGATGATCGTGCGCCAGCGGCGGCCCGAAAAGATCCCGTAGTGACCGCACTTCTCGGCGGTCAGGCTGCGGCGGTCGTCCTGCGGGATGCCCGTGCACAGCTCATGCGCGACGTGCGTCTGGCCGCTGCCCGAGATGTCGTCGAGTTCACCCTCGATCGTCATCAGCGCGGTGTGCTTGATGTCCTGCGGACGCACGCGCTCGCCTGCGACATCCCACGTGCCTTCCGCGAGCCGGAATTCCTGGAACACGACGCGGATCGTCTCGAGGTAGTACTCGGCCGCCATGTCGAGCACCGCGTTGTACTCGTCGTAGAAGCGGCGGTGCGCCTCGGCGTCGTCCTCGTCGCCGCGCAGCAGGCTCTGGTAGAAGTCCCAGTGCGATTGCGCGTGACGTTCCGGGTTCATCGCGACGAAGCCCGTGTGCTGCAGGAAGCCCGGATACACGTGGCGGCCTTCGCCCGGATAGTTCGCGGGCACCGTGTGGATCACGTTGTTCTCGAACCACGCGGTCGAGTGTTGCGTAGCCAGCGAATTCACCGACGTCGGGCTGCGGCGCGCGTCGATCGGGCCGCCCATCATCGTCATCGTGAGCGGCGTGTCCTCGCCGCGGCTCGCCATCAGCGAGATTGCCGCGAGCACCGGCACGGTCGGCTGGCACACGGAGATCACGTGCAGGTTGCGCGCGCCGATGTGGCGGATGAATTCCTGGATGTACGCGATGTAGTCGTGCAGGTGGAACGGGCCGACCTCGACCGGCACCATCCGCGCATCGATCCAGTCGGTGATGTACACCTTGTGATCCTGCAGCAGCGTGCGCACGGTGTCGCGCAGCAGCGTCGAGTGGTGGCCCGACAGCGGCGCGCAGACCAGCACGACCGGCTCGTCCTTCAGCTGCGTGACGGCATCGGCGTCGTCCGAATAGCGCTTGAAACGCAGCAGCCGGCAGAACGGCTTCTCGATGATCGTCTGCTCGACGATCGGGATGTTGTGGCCGTCCTTGACGATCTGGTGAATGTTGAATTCGGGCTTCTCGTAATCCTTGCCGAGCCGGTACATCAGTTCGTACGCGGCGGCCATCCGCGGCGCGCCGGGCATCAGCGAGAACGGGCTGGACGGATTGGCGAACGACTTGGAGGCGGCCTGGGCCCAGGCCGTGAGCGGGCTCAGCATCGCCCGCTGGAATTCGTGCAGTTGGTAAAGCATGCAGACTACTCCCGCTTGGGGGACGGTGCGCAGGGGCGTGTGGCGTCGCGGCGTGCCGTGTGGGTCAGCGACCGGCCATGTTGCAGTGCGGCCGGACAATCGAGTCGATCATATCGGACAACGATCAATGTTGCAATGCAACATTTTTCCGATTTTTCATCAAACGTTTGCGAATTGACGATCTCTGAAGAAGCCGCTCCACCCCCGGTCAGCGCCCCGTCGCCACGGCCGGCGCCGGCTGGCCGGCCGCGCGCGCCATCGCTTCTTCGTGGTGCATCAGGTTCATCGCGGTATGCACGAGCGCCACGTGCGAGAACGCCTGCGGGAAATTGCCGACGAGCCGGCCATCGACCGGATCGTATTCCTCGGCGAGCAGCCCGAGGTCGTTCGACAGCGCGAGCAGCCGGCTGAACAGCCGGTGCGCGTCGTCGATCCGGCCGAGCAGCGCGTAGTTGTCGACCAGCCAGAAGCTGCACGCGAGGAACGTGCCTTCGCCCGGCGGCAGGCCGTCGTCGTACTCGGTCGTGCGGTAGCGCATCACGAGGCCGTCGTGCAGCAATTCCCGCTCGATCGCGTCGACCGTGCCGACGATGCGCGGGTCTTCCGGCGGCAGGAAGCCGAGCAGCGGCAGCAGCAGCACGCTCGCGTCGAGCTCGTCGCTGCCGTAGCTCTGGGCAAACGCCTGTTTGCCTTCATGCCATGCGTTGTCGCACACGTCCGCGTGGATCCGGTCGCGCAGCGCGCGCCAGCGGTCGAGCGACGCGGGCAGCCGGAACATCTCCGCCGACTTGATCGCGCGGTCGAACGCGACCCACGCCATCACCTTCGAGAACGTGAAGTGGCGGCGGCCGCCGCGCGTCTCCCAGATGCCCTCGTCGGGTTCCCGCCAGATCTTCTCGAGATGGTCGAGCAGCGAGCACTGGACGGACCACACCGTGTCGTCGGCCTGCAGGCCGCCCACGCGCGCGAGGTGCAGCGCGGCCATCACTTCGCCGAACACGTCGAGCTGGAGCTGGTTCGCGGCGCCGTTGCCGACGCGCACCGGTTTCGAATCCTGGTAGCCGGGCAGCCAGTCGAGCTCCATTTCCGGCAGCCGGCGCTCGCCCGCGATCCCGTACATGATCTGGATCTGCTCGGGCGAGCCGGCCATCACGCGGCCGAGCCACGTGCGCCACGCGCGCGCCTCGTCGTAATAGCCGCCGCGCATCAGCGCGAGCAGCGTGATCGTCGCGTCGCGCAGCCAGCAGTAGCGGTAGTCCCAGTTGCGGTTGCCGCCGATCTTCTCGGGCAGCGACGTGGTCGGCGCCGCGACGATGCCGCCGGTCGGCTCGTACGCGAGCGCCTTCAGCGTGATCAGCGAACGGCGCACGGCGGCCGCGTAGCGGCCCTGCACCTGGCAGCGGCCCGACCATTCGAGCCAGTAGTTCTCGGTGCGCGCGAGCATCGACAGCGGATCGCGCGCGGGCGGCAGCCGCAGGTGCGACGCCGCATAGCTGAGCGAAAACGGCACACGTTCGTCGGCGCTCACCGTGAATTCCGCGAGCGTATGGAGGTTCTTGCCGGTGAGCGGCACCGGCGTGCGCAGCACGACGGTATCGGGGCCGGCGATCGCCTTCATGCCGTCCTCGCGCGTCAGCTGCGTGACCCACGGGATCGAGAAACCGTAGTCGAAGCGCAACACCAGTTCCATGCGCATCTTCATCGTGCCGTGGCGGCCGACGACGATCCGCACCAGTTCGGACCAGCCGTTGCCGGGCGGCATGAAGTCGATCACGGTGACCGCGCCGTCGGCGCTTTCGTAGTCGGTTTCGAGGATCAGCGTGTCGCCGCGATAGCGGCGCGTCGTGTGCGTGATCGCGGCGTCGGCGGCCGGCGCGAGCAGCCAGCGGCCGTGCTCGGGCGTGCCGACCAGCGCCGCGAAACAGGCGCCCGAATCGAAGCGGGGCCAGCACAGCCAGTCGACGGAGCCGTCTTTCGAGATCAGCGCGGCAGTGTGGCCGTCGCCGACGAGGGCGTAGTCTTCGATCAGGGCGGGCATGGGCAAGCGGTCCTTGGATATTCGAGTTCACGATGCAGGGCTGCGGCGCCCGGGCTTCACGCGCCGGCGTCGCGCCCCGTATACTCGCCCGGGCGGCGGAGCGCATGAACGGCCGGCGTTTCGTCCTATCTCAACACTTGAAGCGACTCGATGCAAGGAGGATTCAATGCCCAACCGTTTACGCGAGCGTGACGCGCGCGCTTCGACACGAGGGTTCCCGCTTAGGTTCGCTCACTGGATGAAAGGTTTCGCGCTCGTGCTTTCCTTGTCCGCGACCCACGCCTTCGCACAACAATCGCCGGCACCGGCCGACGGCGTCTACAACCTGCTCGTCGGCACCTATACGGGGCACGGCAGCGACGGGATCTACGTGTACCGCTTCGATACGAAAACGGGCAGCATCGCGCCCGTGTCGTCGGCGAAGACCGTGAATCCGTCCTACCTGTTGCCGAGCCGCGACGGTCGCACCGTCTACGCGGTCAACGAACTGCCCGGCGACAACGGGCCAGCCGCGCAGCGCGGCGGCATCAGCGCGTTCGGCTTCGATCCGAAGACGGGGGCGCTCACGTTCATCGACCGCGTGTCGTCGGAAGGGAACGATCCTTGCTATCTCGCGCTGTCACCGGACGGCAAGTACCTCGTCACGGCCAACTACTCGGTCGCGGCCGATCCGGGCGGCAGCTTCGCCGTGTTCCCGATCCGCGACGGCGGCGCGGCCGGCCCGGCCGTGCTGACGGTGCATCACGAGGGCACGGGGCCCGTGAAGGGGCGCCAGGATGGCGCGCACGTGCACTCGACAGTGTTCTCCCCCGACGGCCGCTACCTGTTCGTGCAGGACCTCGGCGCGGACAAGCTCTACGGCTACCGCTACACGGTGGACGGCAGCCGCGGGCTGATCAGCCCGACCGACACGCGCTACACGCCGGTGAAGGCCGGCTCCGGCCCGCGTCACATGGTATTCGGCGCCGACGGCCGGTTCGCGTACGTGACGAGCGAACTCAACGCGTCGGTCGAGGTGTTCGGCTACCGCGACGGCAAGCTGACGCCGGTCGAGACGCTGCCGATGACGGTGCCGGGCTTCAAGGGCAAGGTCGGCGGCGGCGCGCTCCACCTGTCGCCGGACGGCCGCTTCCTGTACGCGAGCAATCGCGGCGACGTGAACGAAATCGTGATCTACGCGGTGAACCAGGCCGACGGCCGGCTGAAGACCGTCGGGCGCCAGTCGAGCCTCGGCAGGACGCCGCGTGAATTCCTGATCGATCCGACCGGCAAGTGGCTGATCGTCGGCAACCAGGACAGCGACACGTTCTACGTGTTCAGCCGCGACGTCCAAACGGGGCAGCTCGGCGCGAATCCGCAGAAGGTCGTGGTCGGCAGCCCGGTCGACTTCAAGCTGGTGCCGGCGGCGCTGTAAATCGCCGTCCATCAAAAAAGGGCGCTGCCGAGGCAGCGCCCTTGTTCGTCCGGGCGGCCGCTTGCGCGGGGCGCCCGGATCGATCGTCGGCGGCCGTGCTGCCGCCATGCTCAGTCGGCCGCCGCCGGCACGAGCACCTCGCGGCTGCCGTTGATGCCCATCGGCGACACCAGTCCGGCCGCCTCCATCTGCTCGACGAGGCGCGCGGCGCGGTTGTAGCCGATGCGCAACTGGCGCTGCACCGACGAGATCGACGCGCGCCGCGTGCGCACGACGAACGCGACCGCTTCGTCGTACAGCGGATCGGCTTCCGCATCCGGCGCTTCGCCGAACAGGTCCTGCGTCGCACCGTCGGCGGCCGGGCCGTCGAGAATTCCTTCCTCGTACTGCGGCTCGCCGAACTGCTTCAGGTATTCGACGATCCGGTGCACTTCCTCGTCCGCGACGAACGCGCCGTGCACGCGCTGCGGGTAGCCCGTGCCCGGCGGCAGGAACAGCATGTCGCCCTGGCCGAGCAGCGATTCGGCACCCATCTGGTCGAGGATCGTGCGCGAGTCGATCTTCGACGACACCTGGAATGCGACGCGCGTCGGGATGTTCGCCTTGATGAGGCCGGTGATCACGTCGACGGACGGGCGCTGGGTCGCGAGGATCAGGTGGATGCCGGCCGCGCGCGCCTTTTGCGCGAGACGGGCGATCAGCTCCTCGATCTTCTTGCCGGCGACCATCATCAGGTCGGCCAGCTCGTCGATCACGACGACGATCAGCGGCAGCTTCGACAGCGGCTCGGGATCGTCGGGCGTCAGCGAGAACGGGTTGCCGATCTTCTTTTCCTTCGCCTCCGCGTCGCGGATCTTCTGGTTGAAGCCCGCGAGATTGCGCACGCCGACGGCCGACATCAGCCGGTAGCGTTTCTCCATTTCACCGACGCACCAGTTCAGTGCGTTCGCCGCGAGCTTCATGTCGGTGACGACCGGCGCGAGCAGGTGCGGGATGCCTTCGTAGACCGACAGCTCGAGCATCTTCGGATCGATCATGATCAGCCGCACGTCCTCGGGCGTCGCCTTGTACAGCAGCGACAGGATCATCGCGTTGATCGCGACCGACTTGCCCGAACCCGTCGTGCCGGCGACCAGCATGTGCGGCGCCTTCGCGAGATCGGTGACGACCGGGTGGCCGGTGATGTCCTTGCCCATCGCGATCGTCAGCTGCGACGCCGAATGCTGGTACTGGCGCGACTCGAGGATTTCCGACAGGCGGATCATCTGGCGTTTCGCGTTCGGTAGCTCGAGGCCCATGCAGGTCTTGCCGGGAATCGTCTCGACGACGCGGATCGACGTGAGGCCGAGGCCGCGCGACAGGTCCTTCATCAGGCCGACGATCTGGCTGCCGCGCACGCCGAGCGCGGGTTCGATCTCGAAGCGCGTGATCACCGGGCCGGCCGATGCGCCGACCACCGTCACCGGCACCTTGAACTCCTGCAGGCGCTGCTCGATGACCTGGGCCGTCTGCGCGAGGTGTTCCTCGGTGATCGTTTCGACGTCGTCGGACGCGGGCTCGAGCAGGTCGAGCGTCGGCAACTCCACGTTGAACGACGCGGGTGCGTGGAATTCGAACGCGTTCGGGCGCGGCTGGCGCGCGGGCGCGGCCGATGCGTCGGCGGCCGGGGCGCCCGATTCCGCCGGTGCCGGCGGCACGGTGGCCGCGGGAGGCGTTGCGGTCGGAAGCGGCACGGTCGTGGCGGCCGGGATCGTGATGCCGGTTGTCGTGGGCGTCGTGCCGATGTCGGACATCGACCAACTCGCCGGCGCAGCGGCGGGAGCCGGCGGGGTCGTGAACGACGGGGCCTGCGGCAGCGGTGCGGACGCGATGGATTGCGCCGGTGTCGCCGTGTCGACGGATCCGCCCGGCACGGAGTAGGTCGGCAATGCCGAGACCGACGGGGGCGCGGAAGTCGGCGACGCGGCCGGTGCCGTCGCGGCCGGGGCAGCGGCGAAGGAGGCTGGCGCGCCATTTGTCGCGGCAGGCGTGGCGCCGAACGCGGCGGGCGCGGCAACGGCGACCGTGTTCATCGGGGCGAGTGCGCCGGAAGACGGTGTCGGGGCGATGGCAGTGGCAGCGACAGGCGCGGCGCCGGTTGTCGTCTGCGTCGCTCCAGTCGTCGCGGCCGGCACACCGAATGCCGAACCGTCAGGCATGCGGGTGGTCGATGCTGCCGAAGGCGTCGCCGATGCGGTCGACGCTGCGGCCAATGCGCTGCCCGACGAGGCGAAAGACGCGGCGGCAGGCGACACCGGCGTGCGTTGCACAGGTTGCGATCCGGTTGCGCTGAAGGACGTGCCAGTAGATGCAGGCGCCGTGGCGGCTGCCACGGTCGGCGCGGATGCGAAAGGCTGCGCGGTGGCCGGGCCGGAAGCGCCCGCCGCAGACGTCAGGGCGGAAGCCGCAGCCGCTGCGTTTTGCGCGGCCGCAAAAGGTTGTGCCGTTGTCATGCCGGCAAACGCAGGCGCTGCGGCGACAGGCGTGCTGTTCGGCGTGTTCGCGGGCACCGGCGCGGCAGAACCGGATGCGCTGCCGACGGGCGACGACGCGTCAGCTGCCGAGGTCGTCTGCGCACCAGCGAAGGGCTCAGCGGACAACGGCTTCGACCATGATGCGGAGGAGGCAGCGGCGTCGACGGACGCAGGTTGCATGGCCGCGGCGGCCGGTGTCACCGTTGCCGCCGCCGCCGCCGCCGCCGCCGCCGGTGCCGGTGGCGTGGCGCGTTGCATGCCTGCAGGCAACGGAGCGGTTTCGCTACCGTGCTTTGCTGCCGCGTGCCAGACCGTTCCCGTCACGGCGCCGGCCGGTGCCGTGTTCGACGCGGCCGAGGCTGCCGTCGTCGCTGCTGCGACGGGCACTGCATCGGCACGCGGCTGCGTCGGCGTTGCCGCGATCGACGAAGCGGAGAGGGGAGGCGGCGTGACCGGCTGGACCGGCTTCACGACATCCTGCGTCGCGTGCGCGTGTTCTTCAGCGACGACCGATACGGCGGTATCGGCAAGCGCCGGAGCTTGCGATTGGACCTGGCCGGCAATTCCGGCGGCCGTTGCCGCATCCTTCGCATCGACGGTGCGGCCCGTGGCGCTCACGGTCGACGTGACAGCGGCCGAAGGCGTACCGACCGCTGCGCTCGCGGCCACCGACTCATCCGCGTCCGACGGTGGTGCGGCAATCGGGCTTTCATGCGGCGCGCCGAGCCTGGAAACCGGCGGGCTGACGATGTCTTCCCAAGGCGCAAAGTCGATCGGGGCATCGAATGCCGGCGCGGCTGGTGCATCGGCGCCATGCCGATGCTCGCGGTCCGCGTGACGCGTCGGCGCATCGGTTTCGACGCCAGGATCCGGCATGGCATGCCGCACGGCCTCGTCGAACACCGGAGTACCCGTATCGACAGCAGGCACGCGCACGCCCGGCTCGGCCGGCATGAACGCATCCAGCACGATCGGTGAGTCGTCGGATGGCGTCACGGCCTCGTCGAATGCCACGCCATCCGTATCGACAGCAGGCACGCGCATGCTCGGCTCCGCCGGCATGAATGCATCCAGCACGATCGGTGCGTCGTCATAGGCCGGCGCGGCTTCGTGCGCGTCCGGACGGACTGCGTCGCGGGGCGAGGCCTGATGCGCGTCCGCAACGATTCCGGCCGGTACGGCCGTCGACGCCGACGCGGCGACGCTGCCCGCCGCTGCAACCGCGCCGGCCACGGTCGCCGCGGCGGCCGGTGCCGACGACACATCGGCCTGCCGCACACCGTCCAGCGTCGCCCACTGCGCGGTACTGGCTTCGATCGAGCGCAGCGTGTCGTGAACGCTCGGTGCCGGCGTGATCGGCTCCGCGGGCTGTTGCACCCACGCGTAGAGCGGCGCGCGTGCCGGGGCCGGCGGCGCGGGGCGGCGTCGTGCGGCGTCCGGCGACTGGCCGGCGGCGCCGACGCCCGTCACCGGGCGGGCGGGCGTGCGCGGCGGCGTCGCGG
>NZ_QTQH01000029.1:0-70390 GCF_003853805.1 Burkholderia sp. Bp8994 | reverse complement strand
CGCGACCAGATGATCATCGCGGCCGTCTGCAGCAGGATCGACACGCCGATCGCGGTGATCAGCGGCGCGAGACGCGGCGCGCGGCGCAGCGGCCGGTATGCGACCCGCTCGATCGTGTAGCCCACGCACGCGCAGACGATCGCGGCGATGCCCAGGCCGATCGTCAGCGTCGCGACGTTGCCGAGTCCGGGGAAATGGTTCTGCAGCACGGTGATGGCCGACAGGGCGACCATCGCGCCGACCATCAGCACGTCACCGTGCGCGAAGTTGATGATGCCGAGAATGCCGTACACCATCGTGTAACCCAACGCGATGATGGCGTACGCACTGCCGAGCACCAGCCCGTTCAGAATTTGTTGGACAAAAATGTCCATGTCACTCCCAAGAGTTGATTACTATTGGATCGGCATGCGAGAACGCCGATTACTCGTCGTTCTCGCTCGAAGTATCACTGCGTCGGACTGAGGTTATCGCCCGACACTTTGTACACGGTCACCGGCGCATCAATCCATTCACCGTTCTTGTCGAACGCGACCTTTCCGACCAGCGTCGAGAACTGGATTTGCTTGAGCATCGGAACGAACTTTTCGGGGTCCGTCGAATTCGCCGCCTTCATCGCCTGCGCGACCACCATCGTGGCCGAATAGAATGCCGGCGAGTAAACATCGTTCTTCACACCGAATTGCTTTTCATACCGCGCCGCGAATTCCGGACCACCGGGCAACGTCGCGAGCGGTGCGCCGCCTTCGGCGCAATACCCCCGCCCATTCAGCGTTCCGGCAGCCAGCTTCGGCATATCGACCGAGCAGATCCCGTCCCCGCCTAGCACCGGAACCGCAAGACCCAACTGCTTGGACTGTCGCCCGATGGCGGCTGCTTGCGCGTAGTACCCGCCGTAGAAGATCGCGTCCGGGCGCTGAGCCTTGATGTGCGTCAGAATCGCGTTGAAGTCCGTTGCCTTGTCGTTGGAATATTCCCTGGCGACGACGTCGATACCGTTCTTCTTCGCCGTCGCGGCAAACACGTCAGCTACGCCTGATCCGTATGCCGTGCGATCGTCGATCACCGCCACGCGTTTTGCATGCAATACCTTTGCCGCATATTCGGCCATGCGTGCGCCCATCACGTTGTCATTGGCCGCAAGCCGGAAGACATACGGGAAGCTCTGCTGCGTGATCGCCGGATTTGAAGCGGCGCCGGTAATCATCGGAACACGCGCATTGTTGTAGATGCGGGACGCGGGAATGGTCACGCCGGAGTTGTAGTGGCCGATGACCGCCTTCACACCCGAATCGACGAGCTTCTGAGCGACAGAGACGCCCGTTTTGGGATCTGCAGCATCGTCCTCGGACAGCATTTCGAACTTGATGGATTGACCGTCGACGACGATCGGCGTCCGATTCAGCTCTTCAATCGCCAGCCGCACGCCTCGCTCATCGTCCTTGCCGAAATTCGATTGGCCGCCCGTCAACGGGCCCGCGACACCGATCCTGACAGTCTGATCCGCATGCGCGGCAGAAATCAATGCGGGGCTGATTCCCCCGAGCAACAGGGTGGCGATGGTGAGTTTGTGACAGTACTTCATGTGAAACCTCCGTGGCGTGGGCAAATTGGGTAGTCGACATGGTTGCAGCGTCAGGAGCGCGGGCACGAGATGACCGATTGCGCTTGACGTGGGATAGTCAGTCCCGCCAGTGCGGTTGTGCAGATTCCAGAAGCCGCTTGAGCGAGCGAAAATGAAGTCGTGCATATTCATCTCGATCACGGGCGAATTCACGAGAAGTCCGGCGAGCCAGTTCGTCGCTCACGCGTTTCAGCGGACGCCCGCTCGACATCGCGAGGATTTGGACCTGGGCGGCTCGTTCGAGGTAGTAGAGATCGTCGAGTGCCGCGGCAATCGAAGGGCCCGTGACTATCACGCCGTGGTGCTCGAGCATCAGGACACGCCTGGAAGACAACGCGGCGGCAATCCGGTCTCCTTCCTGTTCGCTGAGTGCAAGTCCTCCGTATTCCGAATGATCACGGTCGTATGCAATGCGATCGAAAAAGCGAAGGCTGTTCTGATGGCACATTTCGAGGCGAAAGCCGTCGAGCGTCGTCAGTGCCGTGGCATAAGGCATGTGCGTATGAAGTACGCATGCGGCATCAGGCGAGGCGCGATGAACTCGGGAATGGATGTTGAGCGCGGTTTTCTCGACTCGTCCGACTCCGTCGATTACCGAGCCGGCGGAATCGACGAGCAGCAAATCAGCCGGTCGGATCTCTTCGAAGCTGAGTCCGAACGGATTGATCAGATACGTTTCCCGACTGCCCGGGAGCAAGAGACTGAAATGGTTGCATGTGCCCTCGTGGAAGCCGAGGCGCGCGGCGATGCGAAATGCCGCGGCCAGATCGTCGCGAGCATTCGCGAGCTCATCGGTCTTCGATCCAGGAAAAAAATCGGTGGCGTGTGCCATGGGGTCGTCCAGTGCAAGTATGCGTATGCGATTCCCCTTCAATGTAGTGAATCAAACCTGCACGGATACATGTACACTTTAAAACGAGGGTGACTAACTGTATTGGGTTCGTCGCCTGCACGGTTATATGGGCCGGTATTTTTGATGTGATAGGTGCGGCGATGAAACCGATACTGACGCTCGATCCCCAGGGGGAATCGTCCCTGGTTCAACAGATCGTGGCCGGGCTGACGGCAACGGTGAACGAAAGAACCTGGCGGTCCGGGGCCAAGGTTCCGAGCATCCGCGTATTCGCCGAGGCACACGGCGTGTCGACATTTACGGTCGTCGAAGCATACGATCGCCTGGTGGCGCAAGGCGTCTTGATGGCACGGCGTGGATCCGGCTTTTATGTCGCGGATCGAAGCCGTAGCGAGATACCTCCGACCATCGAGAAACTCAACGAGGAATTCACGAACGGATGGTCGCTGCGTAACGTTCTGGAGGGAACGGAAGGCACGATTCACGCGGGCTCGGGATGGATTCCAGAGGCATGGTTCGACGCGGACGGCCTTGGGCGGGCGCTAAGACAGGTAGCGGCGCAGCCGCGATCGCTATTGGGGTACGGGCACGCAAAGGGGTATGAGCCGTTGCGTGAGCAAATCGTGCGGCAACTTGCGGAACACGAGATCGAGGCAAGTTCCACGGGCATCGTCACTACGCTGGGCGCAAACCAGGCGCTGGATCTCGCCATTCGTCACCTTACGCGCGAGGGCGATACCGTGCTGGTAGACGAGCCCTGCTACAGCGATCTGCTCGTTGCATTGCGATTGCGCAGGATCAAGGCAGTCGGGATTCCGATGACACCCACCGGTCCGGACGTCGTTTCGATGGAGCAGGCGTTCGAGACTCATCGCCCCAAAGTGTTCTTCACCAATACGCGGTTGCATAATCCGACCGGTGCGAGCTACAGCTCGGCATCGGCATTCAAGGTCCTGAAGCTTGCCGAGCGCTACGACTGCATCATCGTCGAGGACGACGTCTCTGCCGGTCTGGTGTCCGGAAATTCAGTCGCGCTCGCGTCCATGGATCAATTGAAACGAGTGGTCTATGTCGGCAGCTTTTCAAAGACCATCGGTGCCGGCCTGCGCGTGGGATTCGTGGCCGCGGAGCCCGCGCTTCTCGAGGGTTTGCTTTACCAGAAGCTGGTGTCCGGAATGTCGACGCCGACGATCACGGAGCAACTGGCACATGCAGTGCTGTCCGAAGGACACTTCAGGAAGCAGGCCGAGCAATTGCGCGATCGTCTCGCTACCGCGCAGGAACGGACCTGTCGCCGGCTTGAATCGATCGGTTTTGAAGTGTTCTGCGAACCTCGATCCGGAATGTTCGTATGGGCACGGCCCGCGGGAATCAATTGCGATTCGGCCGAACTCGCTGTACGTGCTGTCGACCACAAGATTCTTCTGGCGCCAGGCAATCTTTTCTACGCCACCAATCCAACCAGTAGTTGGCTGCGATTCAATGTTGCGCACTGCAACTTCGATCGTCTTTATGCGTTTCTGGCGCATGCCATTGCACACTGACCCGGTCTCGTCACCAAGCCGCCAGGGAATCGGCGTCGCGCAACGAACCCGTGATCTCTCGAACCCGCTCGAGTCGGTACGCGCATGAGCTAGCGTCCACGCCGTGCGCGGATCCAACTGTGCAGGCAACAAGGCCTCTACAGTTATCTAGCGATCCACCGCGGTGTGCATGTATCTGTTCAGCTCGATTGCATAAATTGACGGACAACACGTCGCCCATGATTTCGATGCGGCGGTAACTCCGATCAATTTTCAGCATGAAAAAGATACGAAATTACGAAGCACTCCTCTCGAATGGCGTCGTTTCGTCACGGCGGATCGTACTCGAGATCGCGGACCGGACACTCGACAGGCTCGACAGCTACCAGCGAATTCGCAGCATCATGCGCATGGAAGGTAGCGTACTGCATATCGGAACGCGCTCGTGGGACCTTTCGCGCAAGCGAAACGTCTATCTGGTCGGCGCCGGCAAGGCATGCAACCACATGGCAATGGCAGTCGACCATGTGTTGGGCGATCACCTGACGCACGGTATTGCCATCGTGAAAATCCGGGAAGAATCGGACCGTTTCAACAAGACCGAGGTGTTCGTCGGCGGCCATCCCCTCCCGAACGAAGAAGGCCATCGGGCATCGAAGCAAATCATCGAACTCGTCGATCAGGCCGGACCAGACGACTTGTTCATCGCGGTGATCAGCGGCGGAAGTTCGGCGCTCATGTCCTGTCCGATCGAAGGCATCAGCCTGCAGGACGAGATCGATACCACGGACGTGCTGCTGAAATCCGGTGCAGGCATTTACGAGATCAATGCCGTGCGCCGGCACATCTCGGCCTTGAACGGCGGGATGTTGGCGCAGCGCATCCAGCGCACGGGTGCCGAACTGATCGGCTTCGGCATCAGCGACGCGGTCGGATCGCCTGCCACGGGCGACATTTCAGTGCCCTACGCAGCCTACAAAAGCACGCCGATCGGTCCCGACATGACGACCCTGGACGACGCTCGCGCCACGATCATCAATCGCAACGTGGCCGATCGCCTGCCCAAGAGCGTTGTCGACTATCTGATGAACGCAGGCCCCGACGCGGAGACCCCGAAGGCCTTTCCGGACAATACCTACTTCCTGCTCAACACGCTGCCCGACTCCTGCATTTACGCCAAGGCAGTCTGCGAGGAGATGGGTATCCCCGCAATGATCGTGTCGTCGTTCCTTGAAGGAGAAAGTCGCGACGCCGGCACCTTCTTCGCGTCGATGGCGCGCGAAATCCAGACGTACGGCAACCCGATCAAGCCCCCTTGCGTGCTTCTCAGCTCCGGTGAGGTGACGACGCTTATCGACGATAACAGCGTGATCAAGGGGCACGGCGGGCCTGGCCAGGAAATGGCCGCAAGTTTCGCTATCGCGGCGGCCAAAACCACGGGTGCCTGCCTGCTGTCGATCGACAGCGAAGGCACGGACGGCACGGCGACGGTGGCGGGAGGCATGACGGACTCGACCAGCTTCACCGCGGCTGCCGTAAAGGGAGTCAACCTCTATCAGGCACTGCGCGAGCACAGCTGCTTCGAAGCACTCGAGTCGATCGACTCCGCCGTTTTCACCGGCAACACCGGTACCAACCTGTGTGACTTGAACATCCTTTATGTTCCTGAACCGAACGGGAGCAAGTGACATGGAAGACAAGATCACATCCGTCCGGGCACTTCAGATCATCGATTGCAAGTGCCGGCCCGCAGTCGAAGTCGAGGTGCGCACCCAAAGCGGTGCGGTTGGTCGAGGTGCGGCACCCACCGGCACTTCCGTCGGGACGCACGAATCGTTCGTCCTGAGGGACGGCGATCCAGCGACCTACGACGGGCTCAGTGTTCATAACGCCGTCGACAACGCGGTCAATGTAATTGGTCCGGCGCTGATCGGCATGAACGTGTTTGATCAGCGAGCGATCGACGAAAAAATGATCGCGCTCGATGGCACACCCAACAAGTCCCGCCTCGGCGGAAACACGATTTACTCGGTATCCATCGCGGCATTCCGTACGGCGGCGAATGCCCGATCGATTCCGCTGTACGCTCACATCGCCGGCCGCGACATCCGGACCGTGCCGGTCCCATGCTTCAACGTGATCAACGGCGGACGATACGATGGGCTCACCCAGCCGTTCAACGAGTTTCTGATCGTGCCGTACGGCACTGACAGTGTCGACTTCGCCATCGAAATGGCGGTGGCCGTGTTTCAGAAGCTTGGCCATGTACTGACCGAATATCTGGGCCACAAACCTCAAGTCGCCAGTTCCTATGGCTACGCCGCCCCTTCGGATGACCCGGAAGTCGTGTTGACGCTGATGCAAAAGGCCATCGATGCCTGTGGCTGTACAGGCCGGATCGCGTTTGCGCTCGATTGCGCGTCAAGCGAGATGTACGACAAGGAAACCCGCACGTATCTGCTGAAAGGCAAACGGGTGTCCACCTCCGAACTCATTGCCTATGCCCGCTTCCTGACCGAGAAATTCAATTTGGTCTTCATCGAGGATTTGCTCGATGAAAACGACTGGGAAGGTTACAGCACGGCGGTTCGAGAAATTCGACGATCGATCATTCTGGGCGACGATCTCACGGTCACCAGTCTCCCGTTACTTGAGCGGGCTTTCGAGACTCGTGCCGTGGACGGGTTCGTGTTGAAGCCGAACCAGGTCGGAACGATCACGGAGGCGATGGACGCCTATCGATTTGCGCTGCAACACGGAATGATCGCGGTGCCCTCGGGCCGCTCCGGTGGTGTCGTGGATGACGTCGTGATGGATTTTTCGGTCGGCCTCGAAGTTCCGCTCCAGAAGAATGGCGCCCCCCGTTCCGGCGAGCGGATCGAAAAGCTCAACTTTCTGTTGCGGGCAAATGCGCGAAGCCCGGGTTGCCGCCTCTACGACATTTCACCACTTCTCCGATTCTGACCACTGAGTCGGGATCGACGCTTGACACCCGACATCTTCCTTTTTCGACGAGGTCTGCACCATGTATCCCAAAATCGACTTTCTGTACCTTTCCGAGCCGGACATGATCGCAGCTGGCGTGCTGGATGCCGCGCGCTGCGTGTCCGTATGCGAGGAGACATTCGGACTCCTCGGCAGAGGCGACTATCTGATGGGTGGCGCCAATCACAATAACCACGGAATGAACATCGTCTTCCCGAAAGAGACGAAGTTCCCGAACATGCCGGTTGCCGGTCCGGACCGCCGCTTTGCTGCAATGCCCGGTTATCTGGGCGGTCGCTTCGACGTGTGCGGCAACAAATGGTACGGATCGAATCACGCCAATGCCGAGAAAGGCCTGCCGCGCTCGATCTTGACCATGATGCTCAATGACAAGGACACGGGCGCGCCGCTGGCGCTGATGTCGGCGAACTTGTTGAGCGCGGCCCGAACCGGAGCCGTGCCGGGAGTGGCGGCAAAGTATCTGGCCAACCAAGATGCGAGAAGTATGTCTGTTATCGGTTGCGGCCCGATCAACAAGGCGTGCTTCACCGCGATCATGACCCAGCTCGGCTCGATCCAGCACGTCGTCTGTTTCGACGTCTTCCTCGACAAGGCGAACGAGTTCGCCGGTTGGGTTCAGCAAACGTACGGGATTACCGCCGTCGGTACCGATGAGGCCGAGCAAGGCTTCCGCGATGCAGATGTCATCACCGTGGCAGCGTCGCGTCTTAAGCCGCTTTATTTCAAGGACGAATGGATCAAGGAGGGCGCGACCATTCTCGTCTCGGGCCCGTTCAATACCGACGAGTCGTTCCTGACCGGCGCCAGGATCGTATACGACCATACCCCGCTGCAGGAAGCCTATGTCGAGGACGCAATCGCATCGGGCAATAAGGAAAGCTACTACAGCAGCGTCATTGGCGGCCCGTTCTTCCGTCTGATCGATGCAGGCAAGCTGCCCGCCCTGCCTGACTCGACCAGCCTCGGTCATGTCGTGAATGGCGACAAGCCGGGCCGGGAGAGCACGAAGGAGCGTGTCATCTTCATAGCATGCGGGATGGCGGTTTTCGACATCAGCTGGGGGACGGAGCTCTATAACAACGCGCGGGAAAAGAAGATCGGCACGCCCCTCAATTTGTGGGAAAAGCCGGCTCTCTGATCGGGTCGCCGTGAATCGCACTCCCGGCAATTGAGCCGCCTGGATCCCCCTGGAAAGTGCCGAGCGCCAGTGTCGGGGCTTTCCTGAGCCTTCGGCCATAGGCCGAAGGCTCATGCCGGGCGAATGTTGGCGAGCGTCGAGGTTTGGGACCGCTTGCACCAAGTACTCTTGGCAAAGCTGCGTGCAGCGGACCGCCTCGATTGGTCACGTTGATCTGAGTAACCGTGTTGAATGACAAGCTGTGAGAGGTTGATTTTGAGCATTCAGGTGTTAGCCACCCCTCGTCATTTACATCGCTCGCGACGCACTTTTTCCACTTCGACGCAATGATAAGTTTGCACATCTCATTGAATTTCAGAATAAAAAGCTCAGGACCAGCGTGAATTAGCGAATACGACGAAAATTCCACATTGATATGAATTTTTATTCAAAGACAACTTATTGAGACTGCGGACATCTTTTCTGAGAGACAACATGCCCGCGCACCACCCTCCCACCCCGTACCGGCAACCACCAGGCTAACTGTACCGGTACTGTACAGAAAACCGTCGCTACACTGACTCCATCCCAGTCCCGAACACGAATGGAGAATCCGCGATGGACTTCCTCACCCTCAGCGCATTGCCCGCCGGCATGCTGTTCGCGCTCGTCACGTCGATCACGCCCGGCCCGAACAACACGATGCTGCTCGCGTCCGGCGTCAATTTCGGTTTCCGCCGCACGATGCCGCACCTGTTCGGCATCAGCATCGGCGTCGCGATCCTGATGCTGTGCGTCGGCTTCGGCCTCGGCGAAGCATTCCGCCGCGTGCCGGTCCTGTACACGACCCTCGAAGTCGCGAGCGTCGTGTACCTGCTGTACCTCGCCTGGCGCATCGGCACGTCCGGCGAAGTGAAGGCGCAAGGCGCCAAACCGCGGCCGATGACGTTCCTCGAAGCCGCCGCGTTCCAGTGGGTCAATCCGAAGGCGTGGATGATGGTGCTGACCGCCGCGACGACGATCCGCCTGTCCGCCGACTACGGGATGAACGCCGCGTGGATGGCCGTCGTGTTCATCCTGATCGGCTTTCCGTGCATCAGCCTGTGGGCCGCGTTCGGCCAGGGCCTGCGCCGCTTCCTGTCGAACCGCCGCGCACTGCGCATCTTCAACGTGACGATGGCCGTGCTGCTGATCCTGTCGCTGTATCCGCTCGTCGCGCATCTGCTGCCGCAGTAAGCGCTCACGAGCACAGCCGTTGAGCTTCACGCCGTGCAGGCGTACCCTTTTGGTACGGGCGCGCGCAATCGCTGCGGCGGTTGCGCCGCATCTGCATGGAGGTGGCCGATGAAGCCAATGCTGAAGACCGGCGAGCACATCGAGGGCATGCACTGGGTCGCCGAGTACCACCCGCTCACGCACGAGATTCGCGTGCTGCGCGAGAACATCGAGGTGGGTACGTACTGCGCGCCGCCCACGCTGTTCGGCGACGAGGAAGCGCTGGGCGCCGCGAACCTTGCCGATCATCGCAGCCAGGAGGCCGCACTGCGCGCGTATCTGCGCAACTTCGTCAAGGAACACGACGCGGAGGAGTAGCGGCGCGGCGGCCGGAATGGCGACGGGCTGCCGAAGCGGCCCGGTCTGTCGTTGCGTGTGAGCCGTCTTGCGACCCGCCGCGGCATGCCGAACACACGCAGGGCCAGCGCATCGCCCCGGCCCCGAATCCGCTCAATGCCCGAGCGACTCGATCTTGCCGGACGGCTGCGCGACACCGTGCGGCCGCGCCGCCTGCTTGATCAGCAACGCGAGGCACGCGAGCAAGCCCGCGACCGCGATCGTCGCGAACACGCCCGCGAACGAGAAGTGCCGGCGCGTCAGTTCGGCGACGAGGAACGACCCGGCGATCCCGCCGAAGCGGCCGACACCCAGCATCCATGCCACGCCCGTACCGCGCCCTTCGGTCGGATAGAACGCGGCGGCAAGCGCCGGCATCGACGATTGCGCGGTGTTCATCAGCACGCCGGCGATGAACACGACCAGCACGAGCATCCCCACATTGCCTGCCGCCTGCCCGATCGCATACACGCTGATCGCGGTCAGCGCGTAACACACGGCAATCACGCGGTTCGCGTTGAAACGGTCCATCAGCACGCCGCACAGCACCGCGCCGACGCCGCCGAGCGGGAACAGCGCGGAGATCAGCGTCGCGCTCTTCGGCGTCAGACCGGCATCCTTCAGCAGGATCGGCATCCAGTTGATCGACGCGTAGAAGATCACGAGGCCCATGAAATACGCGATCCACAGCATCACCGAGCCGACGATGTACGAGCGCGACACCACGACGCCGATCCCCTTGCCGCCCGTCTGCGGCGCGGCTTCGGTCATCGCGAACGAGCCGGCGTTCAGCGCGTCGCGCGAGATCCGTGCGAGCGTCGCGCGGATCCGGTCGACGCCCTGACCTTGCGCGACCATGAAGCGCACCGATTCCGGCATCTTCAGCAGCAACAGCACGCCGAGCAGCAGCGGCGTCACGCCGCCGAGCATCAGCACGCTGCGCCAGCCGAAATGCGGGATCATCCACGCGGCGAGAAAACCGCCGAACGCGGCGCCGAGCGGGAAGCCGCAGAACATCAGGTTGATCACGGTCGCGCGGCGCTTGTCCGGGCAGAACTCGCCCATCATCGTGACCGCGTTCGGCATCGCGGCGCCCAACCCGACGCCGGTAATGAAACGCAGGATCGTCAGGTGTCCGATGGTGTTCGAGAACGCGGACACGAAGCACGCGACGCCGAACAGGAACACCGAGCCGAGCAGCAGCGAGCGGCGCCCGAGGCGATCGGACAGCGGGCCCGACACGAGTGCGCCGCACGCGAGGCCGAACAGCGCGGCGCTCAGCACGGGTGCGAGATCGGGTTTGGTGAGGTTCCATTCGCCCAGTAGCGAAGGTGCGATGAAGCCGATCGCGGCCGTATCGAAGCCGTCGAGCAGCACGATCACGAAACACATCAGGAATACGAGCCACTGGAAGCCGCCGAACGGCTGCTCGTTGATGAAGGTCTGGACATCGACCACGGGTGTGCGATTCATCGCGTGTCTCCTATGTAAGCAACGCAGCTTGATGGCCGCGCCTTTCCTTGTACGCGCGCCGATTCGTCGCCGACGCGTCATGCATCGTCGACACCGGCCGGCAGTGGCAGGCGTCGCGATCGGGTCACGGCCGGCGCGCGCCGGCCGTGTGATTCAGCCGCATCTAGGCGGCCGCATCCTGTTCCTTGAAGATCTTGTCCGCGAGATGGAACGCGGAATTCGCGGCCGGCACGCCGCAATAGATCGCGGTCTGCAGCAGCACTTCCTTGATCTCGTCGCGCGTCACGCCGTTGTTGCGCGCGGCGCGCAGGTGCAGCGCGAGTTCCTCGCCGCGGTTCAGCGCGACCATCATCGCGATGGTCAGCAGGCTGCGCGTATGGCGCGGCAGGCCGTCTCGCGTCCAGATCTCGCCCCACGCATAGCGCGTGATCAGGTTCTGGAATTCGTCGGTCACTTCGGTGCGGTTCTCGATCGAACGGTCGACGTGCGCGTCGCCGAGCACCGCGCGACGCACCTTCATCCCTGCTTCATAACGTTGCTGGTCGTCCATCGTCGGTGCCTCACGCGGTCAGGAAGTCGAGCAGCGCGCGGTTGAAGCCGTCGGTGCACTCGATGTTCGAAATGTGCGCGGCGTCGAATTCGACGTGACGCGCGCCCGGAATTGCAGCAGCCAGCGCACGGCCCTGGTCGGGCGGCGTCGACATGTCCTTCGCACCGGTCACGACGAGCACCGGCAGCGCGATGCCCTTCACTTCCTCGCGCAGGTCGGCCGCGTTCAGCGCGTCGCAGTTCGCGGCGTAACCGTCCTTGTCGGTATGCACGAAGGTGTCGCGGATCGCGTCGAACAGGCGCGGCTCGCGTTCGACGAATGCGTCGGTGAACCAGCGCGGCAGCACGGCGTCGGCCAGCGCGGCCATCCCTTCGGCACGCGCCTTCTGCGCACGCGGCGCCCACACTTCCGGCGAGCCGATCTTCGCGGCGGTGTTCGACAGCACGGCGCGCACGATGCGCGACGGGAAACGCGCGGCGAGCGCGGCGCCGGTCAGGCCGCCCATCGAGATCCCGCAGAAGTGCGCGCGCTCGATGCCGACGTGGTCGAGCAGGCCGATCACGTCGCCCGCGAGCTGGTCGACCGTGTACGAGCCGGCCGGTGCTTCGGAATGGCCGTGGCCGCGCGTGTCGTAGCGCAGGATGTTGAAGTGCTGCGTGAGCGGGCGGATCTGCGGCGCCCACATCTGCAGGTCGGCGCCGAGCGAGTTCGAGAAGACGAGCCACGGCGCGTCGTCGCGCGCGGCACGGTCGATCCGGTAATGCAGTTTCACGCCGTTGACAGTGGCGAAAGGCATCAGTGTTCTCCTGGTTGTGTCGTGCCCGCGTGCAGCGCGAGCACGGCGTCGACGCAGGCCTGCGCCTCGCCGACGTAATGTGCGGGATCGAGCAGCCGCGCGAGCGCGTCGCGCGACAGGTGGGCCGATACGGTCGCATCGGCGGCAAGCACGTCGAACAGCGTCGCACCGGTGCGCACTGCTTCCTTCGACGCATGCTCGACGACATGATGCGCATCGAGCCGGCCGATCCGGTCGCCAAGGGCGAGCATCACGGCTTCGCCTAGGATCAGCCCGTGCGTCAGCTCGAGGTTCGCGGCAAGGCGCTCGGTGTTCACGTCGAGGCCCGCGACGATCTGCGCGATCTGCGCGAGCGCGCCGCCGGTCAGACGCGCGAGGTCGGGCAGCGCATCCCATTCGGCCTGCCAGCCGCCGAGCGCGCGCTCGTGCTCCTGAACCATCCCCGCGAACACGGTCGCGACGAGGTTCGGCGCGCGCACCGCGGCGGTCAGCACGGCCGCGCAACCGACCGGGTTGCGCTTGTGCGGCATCGTCGACGAGCCGCCCTTGCCGGCGGCCGCCGGTTCGCCGAGTTCGCCGACTTCGGTCTGCATTTGCAGCGACACGTCGCGCGCGATCTTGCCGAGCGTGCCGGTCAGCATCCCGAAGCAGGACGCGGCTTCCGCGATGCGGTCGCGCTGCGTATGCCACGGCACGGCCGGCAGCGCGAGCCGCAGGTCGGCCGCGAGCGCGGCGCTCACGCCGGCCGCGTGCTCGCGCAGGCTCGCCAGCGTGCCGGCGGCGCCGCCGAACTGCAGCACCAGTGCGCGCGCACGCAATTCGGCGAAGCGCGCGCGATGGCGCAGCAGCGCGTCGAGCCATTGCGCGAATTTGAGGCCGAGCGTGATCGGCAGCGCCTGCTGCAGCCACGTGCGGCCGATCATCGGCGTCGCACGATGCGTGCGCGCGAGCGTCGCGAGCGACGCGCACGCTTCGTCGAGCAGCGGCTCGAGCACGTCGAGCGTGTCGCGCAGCTGCAGCACGGTCGCGGTATCGATGATGTCCTGGCTCGTCGCGCCCCAGTGCACGAACTTCGCGGCCTCCGGGTCGTCGGCCTTCACTTGCGCGGTGAGCTGCTTGACGAGCGGGATCGCGAGATTGCCGCCGAGCGCCGCGCCGTGCGCGAGCGCGTCGGCGTCGAGCCGGCCGGCGTCGCACGCGCGTTCGATCGGCGCGACCGCGGTGGCGGGAATCACCTGCTGCGCGGCGAGCGCGCGCGCGAGCGCGGCCTCGACGTCGAGCATCCGCTGGATCGTCGCGCGGGGCGACCAGATCCGGTTGAGCGACTCGGTGCCGCAAATGAGGGAGGTCAGGCGGGCGCTGTCTTCGAGCATGGCATCAGATTGGGGAAACGGCGTGCGCTTATTGTCTACCCAAGCGTGCCGGCGTGCGCGGGATCGCGCGCGCCGGCACGCTTGCCGGTCAGGCCGCGGCCTTGCGCGTCGCGTCGATCAGCGGCACGCCGGTCAGCTTCTGCAGTTCGTCGAACGACAGGTCGGTGAAGATCTCGCTCACCGCGAGGCCGTCGGCCGTCACGTCGAGCACCGCGAGATCGGTGTAGATGCGGCTCACGCATTGCACGCCGGTGACCGGATACGAGCACTGCGCGACGATCTTGCTCTCGCCCTGCTTCGTCAGGTGCTCCATCATCACGAACACCTGCTTCGCGCCGATCGCGAGGTCCATCGCGCCGCCGACGGCCGGAATCGCATCCGGCGCGCCCGTATGCCAGTTCGCGAGGTCGCCGTTCGCCGACACCTGGAATGCGCCGAGCACGCAGTAGTCGAGGTGGCCGCCGCGCATCATCGCGAACGAATCCGAGTGGTGGAAATACGCGCCGCCGGTGAGCAGCGTCACGTGCTGCTTGCCGGCGTTGATCAGCTCGTCGTCTTCCTCGCCGGGCGCGGGCGCCGGGCCCATGCCGAGCAGGCCGTTCTCGCTGTGCAGGAAGATCTCCTTGCTCGGGTCGAGGTGGTTCGCCACCAGCGTCGGCACGCCGATGCCGAGGTTCACGTACGCGCCTTCGGGGATGTCCTGGGCGACGCGCTTGGCCATTTCATCGCGGGTCAGTCGTTTCATGTCGGGTCTCCTCGGTCAGGCAGCTTGCGATGCAGCATGTTCGGCAGCCAGCTCGGCCGCGTGCGCGGCCTGCGGCACTTCGACGACGCGCTGCACGAAAATGCCCGGCGTCACGATGTGTTCCGGGTTCAGCCCGCCGAGCGGCACGACTTCCGACACCTGCACGATCGCGACCTTCGCGGCGCTCGCCATGATCGGCCCGAAGTTGCGCGCGGTCTTGCGATAGACGAGGTTGCCCCAGCGATCGCCCTTGTACGCCTTGACCAGCGCGAAATCGGCGTGGATCGGCGTCTCGAACACGTACGACTTGCCGTCGATCACACGCGTTTCCTTGCCTTCCGCGAGCTTCGTGCCGAAGCCGGTCGGCGTGAAGAAGCCGCCGATGCCGGCGCCCGCCGCGCGAATCCGCTCCGCGAGGTTGCCCTGCGGCACGAGCTCCAGCTCGATCTCGCCCGCGCGATACAGCGCGTCGAACACCTGCGAGTCGCTCTGGCGCGGGAACGAACAGATGATCTTGCGCACCCGCTTCGCCTTGAGCAGCGCCGCGAGGCCGGTCTCGCCGTTGCCCGCGTTGTTGTTGACGATCGTCAGGCCGCGCGCGCCCTGCTCGATCAGCGCGTCGATCAGCTCGGACGGCATGCCTGCCGTGCCGAACCCGCCGATCATGATGGTCGCGCCGTCGTGGACGTCCGCGACCGCCGATTGAAGCGATTCGAAAATCTTGTTGACCATGTCTCTTCCTGATACGAACCCGCGGCTCGATGCGCGGCCTGTCGAGGGGACACGCGCGTGTCGCGTGCCGCGTCGAAGGCCGTCGTCGACCTTCGGCATTTGTTCGATAGTCGAACCGAGATTCGATTAGCGAACGATTGGCCGATCATAGAGTCGCGCACAGCGCGTTGTCAAGGCGGGATCCCTCGGGGGGCGTCTGGTCGTCGAACGGCAGGCCGACGTAGTTTTCGGCGAGCGACTGCGCGGCGGCCCGCGAGCGCGTCACGTACTTCAGCTCGGCAAACTTCAGGCGATTGACGAACGGCGAGTCCTCCGGTGACGCATGCAGCATGTTCGTCATGAAGTACGAGAAATGTTCGGCGCGCCACACGCGTTCGAGACAGGTCGCCGAGTAGCGCTCGAGCGGCGTCGCGTCGCCGTTGCGGTAGCGGGCGCCGAGCGCGCGGGACAGCGCGCGGACGTCGGCCACCGCGAGGTTCATCCCCTTCGCGCCGGTCGGCGGCACGATGTGCGCGGCGTCGCCGGCGAGGAACAGGCGGCCGTGCTGCATCGTCTCCGACACGAAGCTGCGCATCGGCGTCACGCTCTTCTGCGTGATCCGGCCCTCGGTCGGCGTCCAGCCGGTGTCGTTCGAGAAGCGCGTGTGCAGTTCGTCCCAGATCCGCGCGTCGGACCATTCGGCGAGGTCTTCGTCGGGCTTGCACTGCAGGTAGAGGCGCGTGACCGTCGGCGAGCGCATCGAGAACAGTGCGAAACCGTTGTCGTGATGCGCGTAGACGAGTTCGTCGAGCGACGGTGCCGCGTCGGCGAGGATGCCGAGCCACGCGAACGGATAGACGCGCTCGAACGTGTTCAGCCGCTCGGCCGGAATCGTCTGGCGCGCGATGCCGTGAAAGCCGTCGCAGCCGGCGATGTAGTCGCAGTCGATGCGGTCTTCGCGGCCGTCGGCATGCTTGAACGTGACGAATGGGCGCTCGCTCTCGACATCGTGCAGCGCAACGTCGCTCACTTCGAAATGCATCGCGTGGCCGTGCTCGACGCCGGCCGCGATCAGGTCGCGCACCACTTCGTGCTGGCTGTAGACGGTGATCGCGCGCCCGCCGGTGAGCGCGCTCAGGTCGATGCGATGGCGCTGGCCCGAGAACAGCAGCTCGATGCCGTGGTGTTCGAGCCCTTCGCGGCGCATCCGGTCGCCGAGGCCGGCTTCGTTGAGCGTGTCGACCGTGCCCTGCTCCAGCACGCCGGCGCGGATGCGGTTCTCGCAATATTCGCGCGAACGCGCCTCGACGAGGATGGAATCCACGCCTTGCAGGCGCAGCAGATGGGAAAGCAAAAGGCCGGACGGACCGGCGCCGATGATGGCGACCTGGGTGCGCATTGTTCGTCTCCTGAACATTGGTTCGAGTAATGGAACCCATTTGAGCGCTTTCCCGACTATGCAGCAACGCGATTCAGGAGATATGTTGTATACGCTTTGAAGATACTGGCTCCCGTGATGGACACGCTCGATCTGAACCTGATTCCGTACCTCGTCGCGCTGGACGACACGCGCAACGTCAGCCGCGCTGGCGACCTGCTCGGCGTGAGCCAGCCGCGCGTGAGCACCGCGCTCGGCCGCCTGCGCGAGTATTTCGGCGATCCGCTGTTCGTGCGCACGTCGCGCGGGATGGAGCCGACGCCACGCGCGCTCGCGCTGCTGCCGGCCGCGCGCGATGCGCTCGCGCAGATCGAGCGCGGCCTCGTCGCGCCGCACGACTTCGATCCGGCGGCGAGCACGCATACGTTCTCGATCGCGCTGTCGGACGTCGGCGAGATCGTGTTCCTGCCGAAGCTGCTGCAGGCGTTCGCGACGCGCGCGCCGCACGCGAACCTGCGCTCGGTCTCGCTCGCACACGACGAAGTCGGCCGCGGCCTCGAAGCCGGCTCGATCGATCTCGCGGTCGGCTATTTCCCCGATCTCGACGGCAACAACTTCTTCCAGCAGCGTCTGTTTACACACCGGTTCGTCTGCCTGATGCGGCGCGGCCATCCGCTCGAACAGGCGCGCCCGTTCACGGCCGAGCAGTTCCTCGCATGCGGGCATGCGGTGGTGCGCGCCGAAGGGCGCAGCCAGGAGGTGCTCGAGAAATACCTCGCGAAGCAGCGCATGCAGCGCCGCGCGGTGCTCGAGACGCCGCACTTCATGAGCCTGCCGTTCATCCTGAGCCGCACCGACCTGATCGCGACGGTGCCGCACGCGATCGGCTATGCGTATGCGGCGGAGCACGCGTTCATCGTGCCGGTCGAGCCGCCGGTGCCGCTGCCGCGCTTCGACCTGAAGCAGCACTGGCATCGCAAGTTCCACAACGATCCGCGCACCGCGTGGCTGCGCGGCGTCGTCGCGTCGCTGTTCAACGACGAGCAGGACGAGTGGCCGAAGTGACGCGGGGTGTGCGGCAGGCCGCACGCACGACCCGCGAAAGCATGAAACAATGACCGGATATCCGCGCCGCCGCAGGCGGCCGCATTCGATGGAGCGACTAGATGGGTAAAAAGAACGCGCGGCCCGAGCCGGCCGCATCCCGGCCGAGCCGCGAAGAAGCGGAGGATGCCGTTCGCGTGCTGCTGCGCTGGGCCGGCGACGATCCCGCCCGCGAAGGGCTGCTCGACACGCCGGCGCGCGTCGTGCGCGCATACGAAGAGTTCTTCGCCGGCTATGCGCTGGAACCGCGCGACATCCTCGCGCGCACGTTCAGCGAAGTCGACGGCTACGACGAGATGATCGTGCTGAAGGACATCCGCTTCGAGAGCTACTGCGAGCACCACATGGTGCCGATCATCGGCCGCGCGCACGTCGCGTATCTGCCGAACCATCGCGTCGTCGGCATCTCGAAGCTCGCGCGTCTCGTCGACGCGTTTGCGAAGCGCCTGCAGATCCAGGAAAAGATGACCGTGCAGATCGCCGACACGCTGTTCGACGTGCTGCAGCCGAAGGGCGTCGGCGTGATCCTCGAAGCCGCGCACCAGTGCATCTCGACGCGCGGCATTCACAAGCCGGGCGTCGAAATGGTCACGTCGCGCATGCTCGGCACGTTCCGCACCGATCCGTCGACGCGGCGCGAATTCCTGTCGATCGTCGCCAATCCTTCTTCAGTCAACCTGACGAATACGTAATGCAGTCCACGAAGCAAGCGGCACACGCGCCGGTCGTGCTCGTGACCGGCGCCGCGCGCCGGGCCGGGCGCGCGTTCGCCGAGTATTTCGCCGCGCACGGCTATCGCACCGCGGTCCATTACGACCGCTCCGCCGATGCCGCGCAGGCGGCCGCCCGCACGATCGCCGAACGCGGGCATGATTCGGTCGCGTTGCAGGCCGACCTGTCGGATGCCGTGCAGATCACCGCACTGATCGACCAGGTCTATGCGCGCTTCGGCCGCCTCGACGTGCTGGTCAACAACGCGTCGGTGTTCTGGCAGGACCATTTCCCGAGCTTCGACCTTGCGGCATTCGACCAGGCCTGGGCCGTCAACTGCCGCGCGCCGATCCTGCTCACGCGCGCGTTCTACGAACGGGCCCGCGCGGCCGGCACGCAGGGCGTCGTCGTCAACGTGGTCGACCAGAAGATCAAGGAAAACTTCCACCGCGACCATTTCAGCTACACGGTCGCGAAGGCCGCGCTCGGCAACCTCACGCAGATGCTCGCGCTGTCGTCGTCGCCGGTGCTGCGCGTGAATGCGGTGTTCCCGGGGCTGATGCTGCCGAGCGACGACCAGACGCAGGCCGACTTCGAACACGCGAGCCGCGCGTCGACGCCGCTCGCGCGCATCGCCGGCCCCGACGACGTCGCGAGCGCGATCCTGCTGCTGACGGGCAGCGCGTACAACGGCGTGGATTTCGTCGTCGATGCGGGGCAGAACCTGATCCGCGTCGACCAGGACGTGCTCTACAAGCATCGCTCGCCGGCCGGCAAGCACTGACGAAGCGGGGGTGCGGCGGCAGCCGTGCACCCTCTTGGCACACCGGTATGCGGGTGTCGGCGCGCGCCTTCGCCTTCGCTGCGCCTGCGCCTGCGCCGCGCGAACGACAGTTTCGCCGTTCGCGCGCCGCGTTACGGCTTCTCGCCGCTGCCGCCTTCGCGGACCTTGCCCTGCGCGACGCTCGTGCCGGGCGGCACGCTGTGCGTAAGCCACACGTTGCCGCCGATCACCGAGCCGCGCCCGATCGTCACGCGGCCGAGAATGGTCGCGCCCGCATAGATCACCACGTCGTCCTCGACGATCGGATGCCGCGCGTTGCCCTTCACCAGCGTGCCGTCCCCATCGGCCGGGAAGCTCTTCGCGCCGAGCGTGACGGCCTGGTACACGCGCACGCGCTCGCCGATGATCGCGGTTTCGCCGATCACGACACCGGTGCCGTGATCGATGAAGAAGCTCGGGCCGATCTGCGCGCCCGGGTGAATGTCGATGCCGGTGGCCGAGTGCGCGATTTCATTGATGAAGCGGGCGAGCAGCGGCACACCGAGTTGGTGCAGCGCATGCGCGAGCCGATGGTGCATCATCGCGAACACGCCGGGATAGCACAGCAGGATCTCGGTGATGTGCTGCGCGGCCGGATCGCCCGCGTAGGCAGCCTGGATGTCGCTGACCAGCAGCGCGCGAACCGCCGGCAACTGCCGGCCGAACTCGCGCGCGATCTCGAACGCGCGTTCGTCGAGTTCCGCGAATGGCGTGTCCGCATGCTCAGGCAGGAACGGCAGCGCGCGGCGGATCTGTTCGGACAGGATCCGCAGCGTGCTTTCTAGCGTGTGGCCGACGTAGTAGTCGACGCTTTCGTCGGTCAGATCCGGCGCGCCGTAGTGCGTCGGGAACATCGACGCACGCAGGCCGGTGACGATCTTGCAGATCGCGTCGCGCGACGGCAGCTCGCGGATGCCGCGCGGATGACGCGTGCGGTGAAGTTCCTCGCGCGATTCGCGCAAGCCGGCAACGATTTCTTCGAGGCCCCACTGACGGGCGGGTGATGTCGACATATGCCAATGCAGGCAGCCGCGCGCGATCGCACGGCCGCTAATAAAGTGACGGGTTCCGCAAGATTACCGCGTTTTCGCCGGGCGGCGGCACGCCGGGGGATCGGCCGGACGGCCGCCGCTGCCGCCGCGCGACGGCGTCAGATCGTGACGCTGCTCGCGTCGATCCAGCGCACGGCCCAGTCGCGCGCATGCGCGATCGCGTCGCCTTCGTCGTTGAACTGGAGCTCGCTCGGGAAAAAACGGTTCGCGACGAGTTCCCCGTCACTCGATCGGGAGATCACGACGTAGGGCTTGAACGATCCGTCAGTGGCGCGCGCGGGCGCGCAATTCAACAGATAACCGCGGTGCGTGAAGGCAGTAGTCGCTTGCATGAATCCGCCACCTCTAGTCCCTTTGCTTGTTGTTCGCTACCCGTCTCTAAGGGTGCTGCGGCGCCCGGTGCGGGCAGAGTCGGCGCGTACTGCATCCCCTGTCGCCGCTTCGCAGGAAAAGAATCATACTCTGTAGAAAACGGGTGTTCTAGCTGAAATAAATCATGACAAATCAGTGCGCGCCACGCGACTGCGGCGATCGCCCGCGCACCATTTTCCCGTCTTGCCCGGAACGGGATTTGCTTCGATCCGGAGCGCTACGCCGCCAGGAGAGCCGTGATGGAAACGTCAGCTCAAGCGCACGCCGCGCATCCGCGCAGCATCGAACTCGACAACGACGACACGCACGACAGCACCGTCGACACCGACGGCAAGAATCGCGAGGCGGCGCGTCTCGCGAGCGGCAGCCCCTTCCCGCCCGACCAGATCACGGGCAGCAACGCGTCGCTCGTCAACGCGATGCCCGAGGCTGGTGACGGCTTCGCCGGCTTCGACAGCCGGCCGGGCGGCAATCATCCGGCGTTCGCGCTGCGGGCCGGCTACATGGTGATCGAGAAGGGGTTCGACGCGCCGTCGCACGCGGGCGACACGCCGTACGGCCCGGTTCACCGGATGTACGGCAGCGCGCACTGGCCCGGCCACGGACGCCGGCCGGAACGGGTGATCGAAATCACCGCGGTGCCGCGGTAACGCACGCAGCGTTTGAATCGATCGTTCGATCGGCGGGTTGAAGAGCGCCGACGGCCGATGGCGGCGGACCGGCGTGCGCGTTCGCGCGCCGGCCGGTCGCTCGGTGCGCAGGCGGTGCGATCTTCCGAATCGGCGCCGGAATCGATATCGGCGCCCGGTTCGGGTTCGGCACGCGGGATTTCACGACGCCGATGCATCGGCATTGATCGAAGTCACGTCATCGCGATACGGATGCGCTTCAATGCCCATTCGCGACCGCCGGCACGTCGCTGCAAAGTCCCCGCCGTTGGTTTACCCTGCCTCGCAGCGACGCACGGCCGGCCCGGCCGTTCGGCCGACTTCCGTTCAATCCGCCACTCGGAGACACTATGTACAAGCGCATTCTGGTTGCCATCGACGGCAGCGACACCGCACGCCACGCGTTCGACGCCGCCCTCGCGCTCGCAAAGGAGCACGGTGCCGAACTGCAGCCGTTCTACGTCGTCGAAAACGCCGCGATCTACTACAACGTGCCGGGCTACGACCCGTCCGTGCTGCGCGATCAGCTCATCGCGCAAGGCAATGCGCTCGCGGCGGATTTCACGAAGCTGATGCAGGCGGCCGGCGTGAAGGGCGAGACGCTGACGAGCGAGGCGTCGTCGCTCAACGACGTGTCGACGCTGATCCTCGACGGTGCGAGAGCATTCGGCGCCGACCTCCTCGTGCTCGGCACGCACGGCCGCCGCGGGTTCCGTCGCCTCGTGCTCGGCAGCATCGCCGAACAGTGCGTGCGGCATGCGACGCTGCCCGTGCTGCTGATCCCGGCCGCCGCGCATACGGACGATCAGGAAGGCTGAGCGGTGTCGGCATCGGCATCGGCGTGCGCGGCGCGGCGCGCACGCGCAGCGGCGTGCCTGCACGCAGGCCGCTGCAATGCCCGCGGCATGTGCGCGCGGTCGCGACGTTTTGTCGCCCGACAGCGGCAACTTGCGGTGGGACAATGATTCCGTCGATTCAATGCCGGAGTAAACGATCATGTTGACGCCCGTCGCCACACGCCCCGCCGTACCGTCCCATGCAGGCACCTGGGCGCCCCGCCAGGCCCCGCACTGCTCGTCGTGCGCAATGCGGCACCTGTGCATGCCGCAGGGCCTCGCACCCGACGCGCTCAGCCGCCTCGAATCGGTCATCTGCGCGGCACGCCCGGTCAAGCGCGGCGAAGCGCTGTTCCGCGAAGGCGACACCTTCGACAACCTGTACGCCGTGCGCTCGGGTTCGCTGAAAACCGTCGCCACGCGCCACGACGGCCGCGAGCAGGTCACCGGCCTGCACCTCGCGGGCGAGGCGCTCGGCCTCGACGGCATCTGCGACGACACGCACCCGCGCACCGCGGTCGCGCTGGAAGACAGCTCGGTCTGCGTGATTCCGTACAGCGCGCTCAAGTCGCTGTGCTCGGAAGCCGGCACGATGCAGCTGCGGATGCACAAGCTGATGAGCGAACAGATCGTGCGCGAAACGTCGCAGACCATGCTGCTCGGTTCGCTGAACGCCGAAGAGCGCGTCGCCGCATTCCTGCTCGACGTGTCGGCGCGTTACCTGAAGCGCGGTTACTCGCCGTCGGAATTCAACCTGCGGATGACGCGCGAAGACATCGGCAGCTACCTCGGCATGACGCTCGAAACGGTCAGCCGCACACTGTCGAAGTTCCAGAAGCGCGGCCTGATCGAAATGCACGGCCGCCTCGTGCAGATCGTCGACTTCGACGGCCTGCACCACGTCTGACCCCGCGCGGCGCGTGACCTGCGCGCCGACGCCGGCCGCCATTCGCCGCGCCCGCCTCGATCAGTCGAGAAACAGCGCGGCGCGCGCCTTCAGTGCCGCGCTGAAGTCGTCGAGCCAGCCGATCGACAGGCGCCAGCTCTGCCAGTACAGATCGATATCGACGGTCCGCCCGCGCGACATGTCGACCAGTTCGCCCGCCGCCAGTTGGCGATCGACCATCCGGTCCGGGCACATCCCCCATCCCAGCCCCGTTTCGCAAGCGCGCAGGTAGCCCGCGACGTGCGGGATCCAGTGTTGCGGCGGATCGAGATCCGCGCGCGTCACGCGCCGGACGAAGCGCGCCTGCAAGCCGTCCTTCGAATTGAACATCACGCACGGCGCGCGGCGCAGCGCATCGCGCGTGATGCCCGCACCAAAATAGCGCGCGTAAAACGCCGGCGAACACACCGCGCGATAGCGGATACGCCCGAGCCGCGTCGACCGGCATCCCTGGATCGGCTCGGCCTGCGCGGTCACCGCGCCCTGCACGCTGCCATCGCGAATTCGCGCGGCCGTATGGTCCTGGTCGTCGATCACGAGGTCGAGCAAGGTCTCGCGCTCGGTGCAGAACGGCCCGACCGCATCGATGAACCAGGTCGCGACGCTGTCGTCGTTGACGGCGACACGCAACGTCGGCCATGCGCTCGCGATCTGGCCCGGCAAGGCGGGCATCCGGCCGCCCAGTTCGGCCTCGAGCAATTGCACGCGCTCGGTATGCCGGCACAGCAGCGCACCCGACGTCGTCGCGACGCACGGCTGCCCGCGCTTGACGAGCACGCTGCCGACACGCTCCTCCAGCAGTTTCACGCGCTGCGATACCGCCGACGGCGTGACGTTCAGCTCCTTGGCCGCCCGCTCGAACGAACCGTGCCGGATCACCGCCGCGAGGGCATCGAGCAATGCGTAGTCGAGCATTAGATTTCCTTAATCTGCATTAGGTGAATTAGCTTCTCTTATGTCTCAGCTCACCGCAGACTAGCGCCAACCGATTCACCCGTCTACTGCGTCACCGCTCCCCATCATGAACTGGATCGCTTTTTCCCACGGCGCCGCTCTGTGCGGGTCGCTCATCGTCACCATCGGCGCGCAGAACGCATTCGTGCTCCGGCAAGGCATCATGCGCTCGCATGTCGGCAAGATCGTGCTGCTGTGCGCGCTGTCCGACATGATCCTGATCGGCGCGGGCGTCGGCGGCGCGTCGGTCCTCGTCGAACGCTATCCGACCTTCGTCCACATGGTGCTGTACGTCGGCCTCGCGTATCTCGCATGGTTCGGCTTCAACGCGCTGCGTCGCGCGTTCAAGCCGGGACACGCAACGCTCGACGTGCGCGGCGACGCCGTCGCGCCGCCGCCGCAGAGCGCGGTCGCGATCGTGCTGATGACGCTCGCGTTCACGTGGCTCAACCCGCACGTGTATCTCGATACGTTCCTGCTGATCGGCACGGCCGGTGCGCGAGAGCCGGAAGGCACGCGGCTGGCGTTCGCGATCGGCGCGATGTCGGTCAGCGTCGTGTGGTTCCTCGGGCTCGGATACGGTGCGCGACTGCTCGCGCCGTGGTTCCGCAAGGCCGTCGCGTGGCGCGTGCTGGACGGCGCGATCGGCAGCATGGTGCTGTTCCTGGCGGCCGTGCAGTTGCGATAACGGCCTCGGTGAATGATCGATCGCGGGCGGCAACTTGCCGCCCGCTTTTCGTTCCGCTGCGGCGAAGCGGCCAGCTCCGCCCGTCTCTCCCGTTGCCGCGCCCGGCCGCAACAAAATTCGGTTCCCGATCGAACGCGGCGGCACGAATGACCCACGCAGCAGACGATGCGTCCGCCGTCCGCTGCAATTCCTCCGTCTTCACGGCCGCGCGCCCGCTGCACGAATCCGGTCGATCGGCGAGAATGTTCCAGCGTCCCGCGACAACGGCGAACGTGCTTCACCCGACCGCCGTCCCGTCGCATTCATCGCGGCCAATCCCGTCGCTCCAACCCGTCACCCTTCAGATTCCGGAGAGCAACATGGCACTACGCACCCTCGGCACCTCGGACATCCAGGTTTCCCCGCTCGCCTTCGGCGGCAACGTCTTCGGCTGGACCGTCGACGAAAACGCATCGTTTGCGCTGCTCGACGCGCTCGCCGACACCGGCATCAACTTCATCGACACGGCCGACGTCTATTCGGCCTGGGTGCCCGGCAACCGCGGCGGCGAATCGGAGACGATCATCGGCAAGTGGCTGAAGCGTTCCGGCAAGCGCGACCAGGTCGTGATCGCGACCAAGGTCGGCCTGCTAGACGCGCGTGCGGGCCTCACGAAAGACAACATCCTGAAGGCCGCCGACGATTCGCTGCGCCGCCTGCAGACCGACTACATCGACCTGTACTTTTCGCACCGCGATCTGGCCGACACGGCCCCGCTCGAAGAAACGCTCGCCGCATACCAGACGCTGATCGACGCGGGCAAGGTGCGCATCATCGGCGCGTCGAACTACAGCGGCGCGCGCCTGCGCGAAGCCGCCGACATCAGCAAGCGCGACGGCCTGCCCGCGTACCAGGTGATCCAGCCGGAATACAACCTGATCAACCGCGCCGACTACGAGCGCGATCTCGAACCGGTCGTGCGCGACCTGCAGCTCGGCGTCGTCAACTACTACGCGCTCGCGAGCGGCTTCCTGTCGGGCAAGTACCGCAGCGAGGCCGACCTGAAGAAGAGCGTGCGCGGCGATCGCGTCGCCCGCTATCTCGATGCGCGCGGCCTGCGCATTCTCGCGGCGCTCGACGATGTGTCGGCGAAGCACGGCACGCAGCCGGCCGCGATCGCGCTCGCATGGCAGATCGCGCGGCCGACGATCACCGCGCCGATCGCGAGCGCGACGTCGCTCGAACAGCTCGCGCTGCTCGGCGAGGCGATTCGCGTGCGGCTCGACGATGAGGACATTCGGAAGATCGACGCGGCCAGCGCGGTCTGACGTCGCGTACAAGCAGATGACGGCTTGAATCGCGGCGTTTCGCGCTTCAAGCCGCCGGTGCGAGGCGCGGGTGACGCGAACAGGGACGTCGGCATCGCTCACGCCGCGCGCGCGGGAAGAGCGCCGCGAATCACTCGACCGGCGCGCGGTTTCGGCAATGCGATCCGACAACACGCGCTTCTGTTCCAACTCAACGAAAAAAGTCCACGACACACCGCTGCCCCAGGTCTTCGGCGGCACGCAAACATGCATACCGCCATCGCTTGGCCAGCGCGCGAGATGCGAGCTCGACGAATCACGCGACCACCGCGCAGCTTCAACGAGACGATCCGGCGGCACGCGACTTTTATTCCGTATAACGAAGCAGCTGCGCGTCTCACCGTTCGAACCGAACCGAACCGAACAACATACCCCGCACACGCCCGCACGTTTTGCCTTTCCCGGCCATATTCGTTGACTCACACGGACATCCGGCCGCAACGCGCCGCCGCAAGCGCATCCCGGGCCCGCCCCGGGTCTTTCACCGATTGACCGCGCCCGCCGGCGTATCCGAGACTGCGCCGCTCGGGCGGTCATTGGGAGGACGTCATGCCGGACATCAGCACGGGAATCGTGTCGATCTCGACGCGCGCCGTACGCGGCGACGAACGCGTCGACTTCTGGGTCGACCATGTCGCCCGCTCGCTCGTGCGCATCGAATGCAGCGGCAAATCGTCCGAAGGCATCGACGCGTCGCTGCGCAAGCGCGACCTGGGGCTGCTGGGGGTGTGCGACATCGTCGCGAACCGGCATGCGGTCGTGCGCACGCCGCACAACATCCACGCGGACCCGCGCGACGCCGTGTTCGTGTGCCTGATGCACGAAGGGCAGGGCTATACGTTCCAGGACGTCGAGTGCATCCAGCATGCGCCCGGCGACATCGTGCTGTACGACACGTCGATGCCGTACGGTCACGGCTTTCCCGCGAATATGGCGATGACCGTGCTCGACGTGCCGCGCGACGTGTTCGAAGCGCACGTGGGCCCGTGGCGCCATCGCAGCGTCGTCAAGATCGACCGCGACGACGGCGTCACGTCGTGGGCCGCGCGGCAGCTCTACGCACTGCTCGCCGAACCGCACGAATCGATGCCCACCGCGCGCGAACGGCGCGCCGCCGCGATGCTCGACCTGATGCAGTCGATGCTGCGGCTGCGCGAAGGCGACGCGTCGCCGACCAAGTCGACCGTCCACACGCTGTCGCGCGCGAAGGCATTCATCGACAGCCATCTCGCCGACGACGATCTCGATACCCGGTCGGTCAGCCGCGCGATCAACCTGTCGCCGCGCCAACTCGCGCGCATCTTCGAAATCGAAGGGATGCCGCTCACGCGCTACATCCTCGCGCGGCGTCTCGAACGCTGCCGCGCCGACCTGCGCGACCGATCGCTGAAACACCTGACGGTCAGCGAAATCGCGTTCCGCTGGGGCTTCAACAACAGCGCGCACTTCAGCCGCAGCTATCGCGCGCGCTTCGGCGAGACGCCGAGCGACACGCGCGCGCCGGGCAACCCGCGCTAGCCACTCGTCGCCGGGTTCTCCCGCTGCGCAATCCACGGCCAATGGTCAGCGCAACGAGATCGCTGCATGAGCCGCCGCGGCGCGCCGCCGTGTCCGCGCGAAGCAAGCCCGGCGTCCGCCCCGGTCAAACGGGGACACGCGCCCGTCGCTAAGCTGGCTTCCTGCGCGGCGGTGCTCGTTCCGCCGCCTGACAGCGAGGAGACAAAGCGGGATGGAGACGTACGACCATATCGTCGTCGGCGGCGGTTCGGCCGGCTGCACGGTGGCACATCGACTGGTGAAGGCCGGCAGGCGCGTGCTGCTGCTCGAGGACGGCCCGAAGGACGACAGCCTGTTCATCCGGATTCCGGCGACGTTCATCCGCGTGCTCGGCACGCAGCGCACGGTCACGTTCGAAAGCGAGCCGCAGGCCGGCGCGGCGGGACGCAGGACCTACGTGCCGCAGGGCCGCACGCTCGGCGGCGGCAGTTCGGTCAACGCGATGCTGTACGTGCGCGGCACGCGCGCCGACTACGACGAATGGGCCGCGCTCGGCTGCACGGGCTGGCGCTGGAGCGACGTGCTGCCGGTGTTCAAGCGCGCCGAGTCGCACCTGCGGCTGTCCGAGCCGTTCCACGGCACCGACGGGCCGCTGAAGGTCGGCGACACGCGCTTCCGGCATCCGCTGAGCCTGGCGTTCGTGAAGGCCGCGCAGGAAACCGGCATCGCGTACAACGACGATTTCAACGGCGCCGCGCAGCACGGCGCCGGCTTCTACCACACGACGATTTTCGACGGGCAGCGCGGCAGCACCGCGGCGACCTATCTCGCCGACGCGCTCGGCGACCCGAACCTGCGCGTGCTGACCGGCTGCCGCGTGACCCGCGTGCGTTTCGACGGCCGGCGCGCGACCGGCGTCGAATGGCGGATGGAGAACGGCGCGACCGGCTCGGCCACCTCCCGCGCCGACGTCGTACTCGCCGCCGGCGCGCTCAGTACGCCGAAGCTGCTGATGCTGTCGGGCATCGGACCCGGCGCGCACCTGCGCGCGCACGGCATCGACGTGCTGCACGACAGCCCGGAAGTCGGCGCGAATTTCCAGGACCATCTCGAGGTCTCGATCTACGGCTACAGCCACTCGCCGATCAGCCTGTTCGGCGAGGATCGCGGGCTGAAGGCGCTGCGGCACGGGCTGCAATGGATGCTGACCCGCACGGGCCTGCTGACGTCGAACGTCGTCGAATCCGGCGCGTTCGTCGATACGACCGGCAGCGGCCGCCCCGACATCCAGTTCCACGTGCTGCCGACGCTCGTCGGCGACGTCGATCGCGCACCGCTGCCGGGCCACGGCCTGTCGATCAATCCGTGCCTGTTGCGGCCGCGTTCGCGCGGCTCGGTGCAACTGCGCGGCAACGATCCGGCCGTGCCGATCCGGTTCGACAGCGGCGCACTGTCGGATCCGGCGGACGTCGACGGCCTCGTGCGCGGCGTCGCGCTCGCCCGGAAGATCATCCGCGCGCCGTCGCTCGCCCGCATCGTCCGCGAAGCCGAAGCGCTGACCGACGACGCGCTGGCCGACTACGTGCGGTGCCGCGCGAAAACCGTCTATCACCCGGCCGGCACCTGCCGGATGGGGAGCGACGAAACCGCGGTCGTGACGCCGCGTCTCGCGGTGCAAGGGATCGACGGATTGCGGATCTGCGACGCATCGGTGATGCCGCGCATCGTATCGGGCAACACGAACGCGCCGACGATCATGATCGCGGAACGCTGTGCCGAGTTCATGCTCGCGGAGTGACGCGGCGACTCACGCCGCGACCGGCATGCAATGAAAACGAAAGCGGCGCGTGAGCCACGCGCCGCGTCGGCATCGGTTCCGCTGCTTCAACGTCAAGCGCTGCGCAGCGCCATCGGCGACGCACCGTAGCGCTCGCGAATCGCACGGCTGAAGTGCGCCTGGCTGGAGAAGCCCCACCGAAACGCGATCTCGCCGATGCTCGTCTTGCGCAGGCGCGCGTCGGTCAGCTCGCGATGCGCATGCGTCAGCCGCTCGGACCAGATGTGCTGCGTGATCGACTCGCCTTCGGCCGCGAAGAGCCGGCCCAGGTGCCGCAACGACAGCCCGACCGCATCGGCCACCGCCTGTGGCCCGAGCTCCGGATCGCCGAGATGGGTCGCGATGTACTGCTTCGCGGTCAGCAGGTACGACAGCGACGCGCGCGATGCGCGTGCGCCGTTCACTTCGGCGTCGATGAGTTCCGCGACCAGCATGCGCGTGTGTTCGACGAAGCGCGCGGCGTCGTCTTCGACCGGCGCCTTCATGAAGCGCTCGACGCTCGCGCGCAGTGTCGCGCCGAGCATCGCGCCCGCACCCGGTTTCGGCGCGATCCGCAACGGCAGCGCCGCCAGCTCCGCGTCGAATCGATCGTCGAACGTGGCAATCGGGATATCGATCAGCAATTGCCGCATCGGCGTCAGGAATCCGAACAGATAGGGCACGCGCGTATCGTACACGACGATGTCGCCGGCTTCCGCGAGCAGGCAGCGCTCGCGCTGGATGAAATACGCGCGACCGCTCAGGATCTGGCACGCAAACAGCGACTCCTTCGGCAACTGGCGCACCAGCGCGGGGCTGCGCTCGATCACGTGATCGCGCCCGCTGATGTCGGCCACGCCGAGCCCCGGCAGCGCGAGATCGGTCTTCTCGACCTCGAGCCCGGCCGGCGACAGCGACGAGCAGCGCAGGCCGACCAGCGTCGCGGCGTTGAACGCATCCCAGTAGGCCATCCGGTCGCGCACCGGCACGTCGGCCGTCGAGCCGCGCGTGCATGAAAGAACGGTCGAATTCGTCACGTCGCCTCCTGCGGGCGCCCGTCGTGCGGAGCGGCACGGATTGGGGGATGGTGCGTCTGGTTGTTGTTGCGGTGCGATGTCCGGCCGGATCAAGCAATTCGTCCAGCCCAGTCAAGAGCGGCGCGCACCGGCTGGCTAAAGTCGACCCCACGACACCTAACCACAAGGAGACGAACCGTGGTCGACCAAGCCGTATCCGAATTCTGGCAAAACATCGCGCCGATTGCCAATCCGTTCAAGCCCGATGCGCTGCCGGAAGCGTACATCCCGAACGCGGCCACCGAGGACACGCGCTATTACGTTCCGTTTACCGAAACGGTTTCGTCGCGGCCGCTGTGGATCTCGCCGTCGCAGAACAAATGGTGCGACATCCTGATGGCGAAGGAAGCCGGGCTCGTGAACCGGCACTACCACCCGCACGAGGTGTTCGCTTACACGCTGTCCGGCAAGTGGGGCTACCTGGAGCACGAATGGACCGCGACGCGCGGCGATTTCGTGTATGAAACGCCCGGCGAAGGCCACACGCTCGTCGCGTTCGATCATCCGGAACCGATGCGCGCGTTCTTCATCGTCAAGGGCCCGCTGATCTGGCTCGACGACGAAGGCAACCCCGACGGCTACTTCGACGTGCATTCGTACATCGCGATGTGCAAGGCGCATTACGAGAAGGTCGGCCTCGGCGCGCACGCGATCGAGAAGCTGTTCCGCTGACGCGCGACGAGGCCGCCCATGACATCCCGCCCTTCCCCCAAACTCGCATGGACGTACGAGAACAGGCTGCTGCTGATCCTGTTCATGACGTTCGGCTTCGTGTTCTTCGACCGCCTCGCGCTGTCGTTCCTGTTCCCGTTCATGTCGGCCGAACTGCACCTGTCGAATACGCAGCTCGGCATGGTTTCGTCCGCGCTCGCGCTCACGTGGGCGCTGTCGGGCGCCGCGACCGGCGCGTGGTCCGATGCGCGCGGCACGCGCAAGCCGCTGTTGATCGCGGCCGTGCTCGGCTTTTCCGTATGCTCGGCGCTGTCGGGGCTCGTCGGCGGCTTCGCGAGCCTGATCGCGTTCCGCGCGCTGATGGGCATCGCCGAGGGCCCCGTGCTGCCGCTGTCGCAATCGCTGATGGTCGAGAGCTCGACGCCGAGCCGCCGCGGGCTGAACATGGGCCTGCTGCAGGGCTCGGCCGCCGGCCTGCTCGGCGCGATGATCGGCCCGCCCGTCGTGATCGGCATCGCGACCGCCTACGGCTGGCGCGAGGCGTTCTACGTGTCGTGCGTGCCCGGCTTCCTGATCGCGTTCTGCATCTGGCGCTGGGTGCGCGAGGTGCCGCCCGGCGGCGTACGGCACGCACAGGCCGAAGACGCGGCCACGCACGGTACGCAGACGGCCGGCGGCACCGCGATCGACCGCTGGGCGCTGCTGAAGGAGCGCAACATCCTGCTCTGCGTGCTGATCAGCTGCTTCTTCCTCACGTGGTTCATCGTGATCATCTCGTTCGCGCCGGTCTTCCTCGTCGAGAGCCGCCACCTGTCCCCGGCCGACATGGGCGTCGTGATGACGTGCCTCGGCGCCGCGTGGGTGTTCTGGGGCTTCGCGGTGCCGGCGATCTCCGACCGGATCGGTCGCAAGCCGACGATGATCGCGTTCGCGCTGATCGCCGCCGCCTGCCCGGTCGTGATGATCCACGTCGATTCGCTCTGGGCGCTCGGCGCGCTCGTGTTCGTCACGTACACCGGCCTCGGCTGCTTCACGCTGTTCATGGCGACGATCCCGGCCGAAACGGTGCCGCCCCGCGCGATCGCCAGCGCGCTCGGCCTGATCATGGGCGCGGGCGAGCTGATCGGCGGCTTCGTCGCGCCGACCGTCGCGGGCTTCGCGGCCGACAAGTACGGCCTGCAGTTCGCGATGTGGACGTCGGCCGCCGGCGCGATCCTCGCGTGCGTGCTGTCGTTCGGCCTGGTCGAAACCGCGCCCGCGGTGCTGCGCAAGCGCGCGCGCGCCGATGCCGCTCCCCGTCTCGATACGCAAAACCTCGGAGGACGCTGACATGCGCGCACTTCAATGGCACGGCCCGCGCGACATCCGCCTGGTCGATCTCGACACGCCGCGCGCCGGGCCCGGCGAGGTTCGCATCGCGGTCGCGTATTGCGGCATCTGCGGCAGCGACCTGCACGAATACGCGGACGGCCCGCACGCGATTCCCATCGACGCGCCGCATCCGCTGTCCGGCCGCACCGCGCCGCTGACGCTCGGTCATGAGTTCTGCGGCACCGTCGTCGAAGTCGGTGCGGGCGTCACGACGCTGGTCCCCGGCGACCGCGTGGCGGTCGAGCCCGAGTATCACTGCCACCAGTGCGCGTATTGCCGCGCAGGGTCGTACAACCTGTGCGTGTCGATGGGCTTCGCCGGCCTGATGGGCGACGGCGGGATGGCCGATTTCGCGGTCGTGCCGGCCTACATGCTGCACCGCCTGCCCGACGACGTCAGTCTCGAACAGGCCGCGGTGATGGAACCGGCGGCCGTCGCGCTGCACGCGCTGCGGCGCGGCGAACTGCGGCTCGGCGACACCTGCGCGGTGTTCGGGCTCGGGCCGATCGGCCTGCTGCTGGTCATGCTCGCGAGACTGCAGGGCGCGACGACCATCGTCGCGGTCGACGTGTCGCCCGAGCGGCTCGCGGCGGCCGCGCGCTTCGGCGCGACGCACGCGTTCGACGCGCGCTCGCTCGACGCCCCGGTGCTGCGCGACGCGATCCGCGAAGCGGCGGGCGGGCTCGGCGTCGACGTGAGCTTCGAGGCGGCCGGCCTGCCGGCCACGTTCGAGGCGGCGATGCAGGGGCTGCGCAAGGGCGGCCGCCTCGTGATGGTCGGCCTGATGCCGCATGCGGGCTTCGATGCGTTCCGCGCGGTCAACGACGAGCTGACCTTCACGGCGAGCGTCGGCTACCGGCACGTGTACGAAGACCTGCTGCGGCTGATCGGGTCGGGCGCGCTCGATCTCACGTCGATCGTCACGCGCACCGTCTCGCTCGAGGACGCCGTCGGCGACGGCTTCGACGCGCTGCTCGCCGATCGCGCGCAGATCAAGATCCTGGTTGCACCATCGCGCCGGCATGCGCGCCCTGTTCACACCGTCGGGAGCATCGAACATGAGCCGCCCCTGGTCGTTTGACGGCAAGACCGTCGTTGTCACGGGCGGCACGTCGGGCATCGGCGCGCGCACCGCGTGGCGTTTCGCGGAAGCGGGCGCGTCGGTCGTCGCGCTCGGGCTCGATGCCGCCGGCCCGCATGCGCCGGTGCATCCCGGCATCGGCTGCGTCGAGCTCGACGTGACCGACGACGCAGCATTGACGCGGCAGATCCGCTCGCTGCAGCGCGTCGACGTGCTCGTCAACGGCGTCGGCATCAGCCGGCACGCGGACGAATACCGGATGGACCAGTTCGAACTCGTGCTGAACGTGAACCTGACGTCGGTGATGCGGGCGTCCGACGCCGCGCTGCCGGCACTCTCGGCGAACGGCGGCAGCATCGTCAACGTCGCGTCGATGTACACGTACTTCGGCAGCAAGGATCGCCCGGCATACAGCGCGAGCAAGGGCGGCATCGCGCAACTGACGCGCTCGCTCGCGCAGGCGTGGGCCGAGCGCGGCATCCGCGTGAACGCCGTGGCGCCCGGCTGGATCGACACGCCGCTCAGCAGCGGGCTGATGGCCGACGCGCAGGCGTCGCGGCGGATTCTCGATCGCACGCCGCTCGCGCGCTGGGGCACGGCCGACGAGGTCGCGGACGTGATCCTGTTCCTGTGCTCGCCCGGCGCATCGTTCGTCACCGGCGCGATCGTGCCGGTGGATGGCGGGTATTCGACGGTCTAGCGCCGGGCGCGCGAGGGCATCGGCGCAGGAGGTGTGCGTCGGTGTCCGCGTGCCGGAATGCCGGCGTGCCGTTTTCGGCTTACGTTTTCGGCTCCTGCTTTCGGCTCCTGTTTCCGGGCGCGACCCGATCGACCGTTGCACGTTTCACTATCTTCATATCAATCAGTAGTCCAATCAAAAATATTCCGGCGTGACCGGACATGTGAGGAGCACTTTGGAGATGACGAAAAAGACCTTGCTGGCCCTCGCGGCCTGCACGATTCCGGCCGCCTCGTTCGCGCAGAGCAGCGTGACGATGTTCGGGCTGCTGGACGCCGGCCTCAGCTACGTGAGCAACGAAGGCGGCCACGGCAACGCGAAATTCGACGACAACATCTTCTTCCCGAACCTGCTTGGTTTCGAGGGCAAGGAGGACCTCGGCGCCGGCACGTGCGCGATCTTCCGGCTCGTCGATCAGTTCTCGCTCGCGAACGGATCGATGATCGGCGGCGGCCTGTTCGCGCGCACGGCCTATGTCGGGCTGCAGAACGACCGCTACGGCACGCTCACGCTCGGCAACCAGTACGAGTTCATGGTCGACGCGCTGGCCGCGAGCGGCAACGAGATCGCGCAGGATCTCGTCGGGCTGTACGGCTTTCGCAACGGCCCGTTCGACAAGCTCGCGCTGCCGAACAACCCGACCGGCGCATTCGACTGGGATCGCGTCGCGGGCAGCAACCGCGTCGCGAATTCCGTGAAGTACACGAGCGCGTCGATCTCGGGCCTGACCTTCGGCGCGCTGTACGGCTTCGGCAACGTCGCGGGATCGGTCGGCGCGAACAATACGGTCAGCGTCGGCGCGAGCTACGACAACGGCCCGTTCGGCGCCGGCGCGGCCTATACGAACCAGAAGTACGGCGCGGCGGGCGGGCTGCCGGCCACCACCGTGCGCAACTGGGGCGCGGGCGCGCACTACACGCTCGGCACGGTCACGGCGAAGGCGCTCTTCACGACCGTGCACAACGCGTGGAACGGCGCGGGCGCGTGGTCGGCGGAAGCCGGCGCCGCGTGGCATCCGTCGCCGGTCTGGGTGATCGGGGCGAGCTACACGTACATGAAGGGCAACGACACGCTCGACAACGCGCATGCGCACCAGTTCCTGGCCGGCGTCCAGTACTGGCTGTCGAAACGCACGATGGTGTATGTCGCGGGCGTGCATCAGCGTGCAAGCCACGGCAGCAACGCGCAGATCAACGGCGTGATGGATGCGAACGGCGCGTCGAGCGGCGCGCTGCAGTCGGTCGCGCGGATCGGGTTCAGTACGCGGTTCTGATCGACGTCGGCGTTGAACGGAAAACGCCCGCCCGGTCGATGCCGGGCGGGTTTCCGTTGGCGGGTCATGTCGTCAGAAGCGAAGCCGTCAGAAGCGAATGGTCACCGATTTCGGCTCGGTATAAGCGTCGATGAACGACGAGCCATACTCGCGTCCGATACCGGAGCCCTTCGCGCCGCCGAACGGCACGGCCGGGTCGACCAGCGTGTGCATGTTCACCCACACGGTGCCGGCTTCGATCCGCGGCACGTAGCGCAGCGCCTTCGACAGGTCGTTCGTCCACAGGCTCGCGGTCAGCCCGAACGGCGTGTCGTTCATCATCGCGATCAGTTCTTCCTCGTCGTCGAACGGCACGAACGCGCCGACCGGCCCGAAGATCTCCTTGCGATACGAAGCCGATTCCAGCGAGCGCGGCAGCACGATCGTCGGCTTCACGTAGAAGCCGTCACGCGCATACGCACCGCCGCCGGTGACGATCGTATCGCCCTCCATGCGCGCGAGCTCGAACGCGTCGAGACACTTGCGGAACTGCGGCTCGTTGCAGACGGGGCCGATCATCCCGGCGTCGTCCATCGGGTCGGCCGGCTGGAAGCTGTCCAGGCGCGCCTTCATCTTCTCGACCACTTCGTCGAACTTCGCGCGATGCACGAAGAAGCGTTCCGCCGACGCGCACACCTGCCCGCTATGCAGGAACCCGGCTTCGACGATGCCGTCGAGGATCTTGTCGACCGGCGTATCCGGCAGGAACGCCGCCGCGTTCTTGCCGCCCAGTTCGAGCGTGAAGCGCGTGAAGTTCGCGTTGACGGCCTCCGCGCCGATGATGCGGCCGGTCGGCACCGACCCCGTGAACGACACCTTCGCCACGCGCGGATCGCGGATCACCTTCGCGCCGACCTGGCCCGTGCCGTTGATCACGTTGAGCGTGCCGGGCGGCAGGCCGGCTTCGGTCGCCAGTTCGGCGATGCGCAGCATCGTGAGCGGCGTGAACTCCGACGACTTGATGAGCACCGTGTTGCCGGTCGCGAGCGCCGCGCCGAATTTCCATACCGGGATCATCACCGGGAAATTCCACGGAATGATCCCGAACACGACGCCCAGCGGTTCGCGCAGCGTGAACGACGTGTAGCGCTCGCCGTTCATGCTCGGGAACGACGGGGCGAGCGTTTCGCCCGCGATCTTCGTCGCCCAGCCCGCGTAATAGCGCAGCCAGCGAGCCGACCAGCCGACTTCGATCACGCGCGACAGCCCGATCAGCTTGCCCGACTGCGCGGTTTCGATCTGCGCGATCTCTTCGCCGTGCGCGTCGATCAGGTCGGCGAAACGCAGCAGGATGCGCTCGCGATCGGCCGGCGTCAGGCTGGCCCACTCGCCGCGGAACGCGCGATGCGACGACGCGACCGCGGCCTCGACGTCGTCGTCGGTCGCCTGCGCGACGGAGCCGATCACCGCGCGCGTCGACGGATCGCGCACGTCGATCCGCTCGCCGCGGCCGGCTACCGCCCGGCCGTCGATGTAGTGACCGTGTTCGCGCGCGAGAAACGCGCTGACTTCGTCCAGCATCCGTACCCGTGCCATCTGTATCCCTCCGGAATTCGAATTGAGTGAAAGGCCCGACTTGCCGGCCGCTCTTCGATTCTAGGGACGCGTCGCGCACTCGGATCGGCGTTGCGTGCACACTTTTGGCTTCAGCGTGCAGATCGGTGCGATGCAGCGGTTTCCCTGTGGAAACCGCCATTGACGCTGAAAGTCGCTGCTGCCGACGATGATTGCGTTTCGCCCCCGCGTCCAAGCCGAATGCATTAAGCTCGACGCATTCCCCGGCCCTCTCCCTCTTCCGGCAATGGCACACGAACTCGTCGTCGACGCCAGCAACAGCAACGCGAATCTGCGCGACCTGATCGCGGACAGCTTCCTGCCGCTGCTCTTTCACGACACCGGCCCGCAGTTCCGGATGTCGGTGCGGGTTGCCACGGTCGGCGGCCTGCGGATGGCGGAGGTCGACACCACCGCGATCCGCGTCGATCGCGACCGCTCGCTCGCGTCGCGCGCCGACAGCGACTGCTACAAGATCCTGTTCCAGATCGCCGGACAAAGCCGCGTCACGCAGCGCAACGCGGCGTCGACGGTCAATCCCGGCGAGTGGGTGATCTACGATGCGACGCAGCCGTACATGATCGAATCGGCGAACGCGTCGCGCTTCGTCGCGGCGTTGACGCCGCCGAGAAGCGGCACGATGTGGCGCTGGTTCGTGGAGCGCGCGGGCGTGCAGGTCCGTCGAACCGTCGGCAATGCGCAATTGGCGCTTCAATCGATCCATTACCTGATGGACGGACAGGTGCCGAACGATCCGGAAAGCCTGTTCGGCTTCGAGCAGTCGACGCTGATGCTGCTCGATTCGGTGATCCGCCGCGAGGCGAGCGATTCGCTGAGCGGCGCCGATGCGCGCAGCGCGACGCTGCGGATGAATGCGGAAATCCACCTGTCGCACCACTACAGCGATCCCGACCTGTCGCCGGACAAGCTCGCGAGCGCGCTGAACGTGTCGCGGCGCACGTTGTACAGCGCGCTGGCCGCGACCGGGCGGACGCCGCAGAGCCTAATCCAGGAATACCGGCTGCAGGCGAGCAAGCGCGCGCTGGAGGATCCGGCGGATCCCAACCGCAACCTGCTGGAGCTGGCGATCGCGTGCGGCTTCTCGGACATCACGCATTTCGGGCGCGCGTTCAAGGCACGGTTCGGATGCAGCCCGGGCGCGTATCGCATCGCATGTCGCGGTATTTCGGAGGCGTGAAGCGGGATCGCCGCGAACTGCAGCGATTTCGATGAACGATCCCGGGGTCGACGCTCGCGTGCTCCGGGGAAATATGCATCATCAGCAGCCTCGCATCGCCGCCCGGTGTCGACCACACGTGCATTCGTGTCATCCCGGCACGGTTCGACGACGTCGGCCAACGCACATGCGATCGTCCACTTGCGATTCCGGCGTGTCGGCTCGACGGTCCGTTACTGCAAAAAATCGGCGACACCACGCGTATCGCCCCGTCCGGCCTCCGCACAAGTCATTCAACATGATCAGCATTCAATGCGACGCTTGAGGCCGACACTATGTGCAACATGAGATTCAATCAGGCCCAACTTCCACTCGACGAGCTCCGCATCTTCACCTGATTCGATCACTCGAAAATAATATGCACTACTACGGTGCCAATCCATAGTGCTGACTACCCATTGATGCATCATTTGATGTCTGACATTCTGGAAGCGTGTCAGCGATGCATGGAATGTAACAAACATGAATGGATTTCGTCTTGAAAATGAAATTTCTTGCGCATGCAACGTAGACGGCCCGGACCTTGCGCCCCGCACACGTTCGAAGACGGAATCTCCTGTTGTTTCGCCCGACGAAACAGCCCCCGCACGCCCCGACTGTCTCAGGATTGCCCGCCTGATCGATGTCCTTCGGACACCGGCATGCCATTTCGACGAGAACGGGCGGGTCGTGAGCATCAACGATGCATGGCTTGCCTACGCGGATCGCTCCGCCGAGGCCACGTATCGACTCCAATGGACGGAGTTGATCCATCCGGAGCACCGATGCACCGCCGAGTCGACACTTCACGCGGCGCAACCCGGCTCGGTACACGAAACGCTGGAGTGCCGGCTGGCGGGTTCCCACGGCATCGACCAGTGGTTCACCGTCGACCTTCACCGTGTCGACGACGGATGGCTCTGCACCTGCACGAATATCCACGACCTGAAGGCCAAGGAAATCGAACTGAAGAGTCACACGTCGATACAGACAGACATGCTGAATATCAGCATCGACTGCATCAAACTGATTTCGCCGACAGGCAACGTGCTGCACATGAACCGCGCCGGATGCCAGGCGCTGGGCGTCGACGAAGACTCGGGATTCGGTATGCCGTGGCTGCCGCTCCTGCCCGAAGACGTGTGGCCCGACGGAAATGTCGCGCTCGAATCCGCCAGGAACGGTGTGTTCGGCAGGTTTCCCGGGCGCAGCGAGCGTCCGGGGCGCGACGTTCAATACTGGGACAACATGCTGACGCCGATCTTGGACGCCGATGGAAAAACGACCGCCATTCTGTGTGTTTCGAGAGACGTGACGCGCGAGCGCGTGGCGCTCGATCTGCTTCGGCGAAGCGAAGAAAGGCTGGCCATCGCGGCCCGCGTCGGCGGACTGGGAATCTGGGACTACGACATCGCATCGGACACACTGCACTGCGACGAGAACTGGCATCGAATCATGGGCCACGCTCCCGGGACGGCGATTACCTCGATCGACCAGTTTCGCGCGTTGATTCATCCGGACGACGTCGACAAGGCGATGAAGGTCACTCGGACCGCGGAGGAATTCAATTCGTTCGGCAGGGATTATCGCGTCGAGTATCGCGTCATTCAGCCCAACGGCGAGATTCGATGGGTTCAGTCCACCGCCTATCCGCAGCATGAAGACGGCGTGACCCAGCGAACGATCGGGTTCGTGCTCGACGTGACGAAGATTCGTCTGGCGGAGCGGCGCCGGGAGGCATGGCTGCACTTCATTTCCCACGACATGCGCTCGCCTCAGGCATCGATTCTCGCGTTGATCGATCTTCAGCGAGCCGCTGAACCGGCCCCGCCCGCCAAGGACCTGCTCGATCGAATTGCCGCGTACGCGCGCCGTACGCTGGCACTGGCCGACGACTTCGTTCTGCTGGCGCGCGCCGAAGCACCGACCTGGTCACTGGTGGAAACGGATATCGGCAGCGTGGTACTCGATGCGATCGACGAACTGTGGGCACTCGCTCAAGCGCGCGGCATCCGGCTCGACGTGAACGTCGGGGACGAGATCTGCATCGCACGCGTGGAACCCTTCCTGCTGATGCGCGCGGTCGTCAATCTCGTGAGCAATGCCATCAAGTTCAGTCCTGGCAATGCGACGGTAACCGTGCGCCTGACCGGCGTCGAACATGGCTACGCCATTTCCGTTGCAGACCACGGGCCCGGCATATCGGCCGAAGCCCAACAACGTCTGTTCGAGCCATTTCAACGGCTGCAAGTCGAACCGCCTCGTTACCCTTCGGGCGCCGGTCTCGGGCTGGCTTTCGTGAAGACGATCGCCAAGCGCTATGGCGGCAACATCGATTTGCATACCCGCCCGGGCGAAGGCTGCACGTTCATCCTGACGTTGCCGGGTGTCTCGTCGATACAGGACGGTGCCTGATGCCGGTTCCTTGAAGCGTCGCCCCGCCACGCGCCCGCAAGATGCCACGTACTCTGAAGCGGTGTCAGTCCATGCGGGCTCGCGCTTTGGATATTGAAACGATCGACCACCGACGCCTCATTCGCGGTTCCCGGTTTCCGACCAGTCATTAGGAACGCCCGTCACCGGCTTCATTGCGACATCAATGCGGCGGGCGGTCCCTGGTCGACAGGTCCGTGTACCGGTCAACTACGCAGGAACGCAAGAAGGTCCTGGTTGAGCTGAGCCTTGTGCGTTTCGGTCAAACCGTGCGGCGCCCCCTTGTAAATCTTCAGAATGGCGTGCGGAACCAGTTTCTTCGTGGCGCGCCCGCCGACGTCGACCGGCACGACTTGATCGTCGTCCCCGTGCACGATCAACGTCGGCATGTCGAACTTGCTCAGATCCGAAGAAAAGTCCGTTTCCGAGAATGCCCGCACCGAGTCGTAAGTGTTCTTGAAGCCCCCCATCATTCCCTGGCTCCACCACGAGTCGATCATCCCCTGAGACACCTTGGCGCCGGGACGGTTGAAGCCATAGAACGGGCCGCTGGCAATCTCCCTGAACAACTGTGACCGGTCAGCAACCATCCCGGAACGGATGGCATCAAAAACCTCTATCGGTACCCCCTGCGGATTGGCGGGAGTCTTGAGCATCAACGGCGGAACGGCCGAAATCAGCCCGACTTTCGTCACGCGCGAGCCACCATGGCGGCCGATATAGCGCGTGACTTCGCCCCCTCCGGTCGAAAAGCCGATCGCCGTCACGTTCTTGAGGTTCAGCCTGTCAATGACGGCAGCCAGGTCGTCGGCGTAGTGGTCCATGTCGTTGCCGTCCCACGGCTGGCTTGATCTTCCATGCCCACGCCGGTCATGAGCAATCACCCTGAAGCCGTTCGACGCAAGGAAAAATGCCTGGTTGTCCCAACTATCAGAACTAAGGGGCCAGCCGTGGCTGAGTGTGACTACCGGAGCGTCCTTCGGTCCCCAGTCCTTGTAGAAAATTTCCACGCCGTCCCTGGTGATGATCCTGTCCGCCGATTGATTTCTCCTCGCGCCGGAAACCGCAGTGGACTTCGACAAGCGCCCGGTGGTTGCGTCCGCTGCAGCCGGTACAACGGCAGCGACGGTTGCCAGAACACCGCCCAGCATCAGACCTCGACGGCTGGCATCGTCGGGAGACAGGTGAGAATCAGGCTTCATGCAATATGCTCCTGTTGTGGAAGAAATCGTCATGCCGGCCGATCGATCGGCCAGACGAACCCGCCGCGCCGTTGGCGAATTTCAGATACAAGCACGCGCTCACGAGGCGATTGGAACTCGCGATCATGTTTGCTCGATATGGCGGGAATCGTAGGACGGCCATTAACCCGGCGGTAGCTACGTAGAAGTGCTCACGGTGTTGTTCAAACAGCACCAATCCGCGCGTCTCAACATGCCCTCGCCCGGACCAACTCAGGACATGTGGGGGATTGCGGCGTGAAGATGAACGCGGTCGGCCATCGAGATTTCGACGCCGGAGCAGACGCCGGGCCGAATATCCGCACCTCACGCATATCGACAGGAATCACTCGACGATTTTGTCTCGCCGGCCAAATTTGAGCGTCTCATTCATGTCGGCCCATGTTCCTTCTCGCGCTATCTGGATCGAGCGAGCTGTTGCGAGACGAAATCGATGAATATTCTCGCGCGGGCGGGCAAACCTTTTCCGAATGCGTGCAGCGCAATGACCGGCACCGCACTCAACTTCACGTCAGGCAGCACCTCTGTCAACCGGCCGGAATCGAGATCAGGCTGTACTGCCGTTCTCAGAATCTGGGCGATACCGAGTCCGTTCAATGCAGCCACTCTCATCGCATCACCATTGTCGGCATCGAACATGCCATCGATGGGGATGCTCGTTCCGTCGGCAAAAACGATCGGTACGACGCGTCCGTCGAGTTTGTAACGCACATGAAGATGCGCAACGAGATCGTCCTTTCCCTTGGGCATGCCATGCTTGAGCAGATAGTTCGGGGAAGCCACGAGCACCAGCGGCAAGCTCATCAGCGTGTGCGCATAGAGTCTGCTATCGACGGCGCGCCCGGCTCTGATGGCGATATCGAAGCCCTCACGGATCACATCGACGTGACGATCGCTGATGTTGACTTCGAGTGACAATTCGGGATTGCTGCCCATCAATTCCCGCGTGATCGGCTCGAGCAGGGTCCGCCCCAGATCGACTGGAAGGCTCACGCGCAACTTTCCTACCGCTTTTTCAGGCGTCGTCAGAACGTCGCTCGCATCCTCGAGACCTCGCATGAGCGGCGCAACGCGCTCATAGTATGTTTGCCCTTCGCTCGTCAGGACGAACGCCCGCGTCGACCGCTGAAACAGCGTTACGCCGAGCCGCTTCTCCAGCCTTGCGACGCTCCTCGACACGGCGGACGGTGTCGTTTCGAGCGACCGTGCCGCGGCCGTGAACGATCCTGCCTCGACCGACCTCACGAACGCTGGAAGACCGCTGAATTTCTCGAATGCCATTCGTGACTCTTCGGCAAAATTGATAGTTCCGTTGCATGACTACAGCACTCGAAGTCCCCGGACTATATTGGCGCCGTACGCCAGATCGGCGCGAAACAACGGAGATTTCAATGAATCGACTCGCAAACAAGGTTGCCGTCATTACGGGTGGCAACAGTGGAATCGGGTATGCCACGGCAAGGCTGTTCGTCGAGGAAGGTGCAAACGTCGTCATCGTGGGCCGTCGCTCCGAGGCCGTGACCGCGGCCGTGGCGGAACTCGGAAATCGCGCGACGGGACTGACAGGAGATCTCGCCGATCTTCGAACGCACGATCGCGTCGCAACCCTGGTAGCCGAACGGTTCGGCGGCGCCGACATATACGTCGCGAATGCCGGCGTCAATACGATCGCACCGTCGAGCCAGGTGGGCGTCGAGTCGTATGACGAACATTTCGCCACCAATACCAGAGCCGTGTTCTTCGGCGTGCAAAAGATCGCGCCCCACGTGCGCGACGGCGGAGCGATCCTGTTGACGAGTTCGATCGCCAGTTCCAAAGTGTTCGACGGACATGCCGTTTATGCGGGAACGAAGGCCGCCATCGAAGCATTTGCCCGCAGCTGGGTGCTCGAATTCAATACCCGCGGCATCCGGGTCAACGTAATCAGTCCCGGTCCCACCGACACCCCCATTCTTTCCAAGCTCGGTATCGAATCCGCTGACCGACCGGCATTCGAGGCTGCCGTCTCTGACAGCATCCCGCTCGGCCGTTTCGGCCGCCCGGAAGAACTGGCTCGCGCCGCACTGTTTCTCGTCAGCAGCGAAGGGAGCTTCGTCAACGGCGTGAACCTGAATGTCGACGGCGGGATGTCGCTGCGCTGACCTCCCGCCAGGGCGCTCACTCTGCCGCTCGGCGATACATCGCAACGTAGCGTGCCCGTGCAAGCACTTTTCCGTGCATCTGATAGGCAACGAGGGCCGGGCTCGATGTGGCGTTCACGTCGATACTTGGCACGGCGAGCGCCGATGCCGTGACGATGTATCGGTGCGATTCCCCCTGAGGCGGGCAAGGGCCGCCGTATTTCGCCGCCCCGAAGTCGGTCAGCGTTTCGATGGCCCCGGCAGGCATCCGCTTCGGATTGCCGGACGCGCCTTTTTCGATCGACGCTTCCGACGCCGGTATATTGACGACGCCCCAATGCGTCCAGCCCAGCCCGCCGGTCGGGGCGTCTGGGTCGTGAATGGTCACGACGACGCTCTTCGTTCCATGAGGAAGATGGGACCACGAAATGCGTGGCGAGACGTTGTCGCCGTGGCAGCCGAATCCGCCGTAGACCTGTTCGTTCTCGAACCGGCCGCGGTTCAGGCCATCGACTTTAACGGAGAACGCACCCGCGACAGCGATCGTCGGCACGATCGACAAGAGCATTGCAGAGCAGAGGGTCGAGCGCGGAAAGAAGTTGAATCGCACGGTGTACTCCGTTGAAAAGGAGGGCGCTTCTGCAGGGGGCGAGAACGACCCGGCCGAGCGGGGCGGGACGAGACGACACTTGCGCTGCCAGGGTGCTGACGCGCATGCCGCCCGCCCCAAGATCACCGTGCAGGCTTGCGTGCGTTCGCCCGACCAAGTACGGACGCGTCCCGCATCGGCCGCCGACGTTCAAAAATCAATCAGTAGTCCCACAGAACAGGCACAAAGCTGAAACCGTTCCCCTTCTTTGCAACGTGGCCGACGGACGGGAACGCGACATGTGCCGCGGCCAGCAGAGCGCCGGTCTCGGCGGCTTCGTTCAACAGCGAGATACGTACGTCCACAGCGGCTTCAGGATCGTGCTCGAAGCCGTTTTGCCAGTCGGGATTGTCGAAGTTGACTTCGAAAATCGCGTCGCCCACGAACGTCAGCTTCTCGCCGTTCGATGCGACATCCACCACGCAGTGCCCCGGCGTGTGCCCCCCCGTCACGCGCGCCGACACACCCGCTGCAACTTCCACGGCCCGATCGAACTGCACGATGTTTTCGCGATAGAGTTCCACGAACTTCGAAGCTGCCTTGCGGAGCGCGGGAGGAACCGTTTCCGGCATCACCGTCTTGCTGAAATCCGGATTTTTCCAGAACGCCACTTCCTCGGCCGATACATGAATGCGCACGTCCGGACGCAGCCTGGCCTTGATACCGTCGACGTTCAGCCCGCCGACGTGATCCATGTGCATATGCGTAATCACGATATCGGTGATCGCAGCCAGGTCGATGCCGGCCGATTCCAGTCGCATCACCGACTTCCCTGCACGCGTGAAGTACTCAAATCCGTCGCCGACACCCGAGTCGATCAGGATCAGGCGTTCGCCGCTACGCACGAGTGCGATGTTCAGTGCCCAGTCGAACATGTCACGTTGCAGGAAACGGCCGTCGAACCACTCGTTTCTGTCTGCTTCGCTCACGTTGGTGGACATGGTGGAAGTCGGCAGCGGCAGAACGCCGTCGCTGATCAGCACGACGTCGACGTTACCCACGCGCACGGCGTAACGGGAAGGCACGAGTTCTCCCGATCCTTCTTTGCCGAGCCCGGAGGTAACCGGCTGCACATTGCGGGTCGTTTCGCTCATCTTCGATTGTCCTGTTGGTCAAGTGGGTGAGGCGCTCGGCGCGGCGCGATTCACGAGCGCGGCCACGAATTTCGCTCGCCTGGTTTCGCTCGCATTTCAACCGAACGTGAGACGGATTGTAGTCAGGGGGAGGCAAACGCCAGTAGCGTCGGGAATGCACACACCGCGTTGTCCAACTGGCAACAATCGACGTCCGGCAGGCAACACGAGCCGATCCGTCACCCGTCGTGTTTGAGCGTTCGACCGGATCCTTCGACAGGAGGTGGATTTCAGCGCAAATCAGTTCACCGTCGGCGCCGACCTTTTTTCTCTCGAAGGGCAACGCCGACGTGCATGTGTCCAACCGCTGGCGCTAGCGCGGTTCAGCCGTCAGTTGCCGCAACTGTTCGAGCAGCTTGACGGCAGGACTCGGCAACAAACCGTGCCGACGCCGAAATGCGGTCAACGTGCGCCGCCCGACTACCCCCGGCAATTCGAGCGTATCGAACACCCCCGCCTTGCTCTCCGTCACGTACATCGGTTCGGCCATCCAGCTCAGAAAACCGGATCGGGCGACGAGACTCTTCAGCACGGTGATCGATCGGGTTTCGACCACGACGTTCGGCAAGCCGAGCCCGTTTGCGACGAACACCTGCTGCATGTGCTCGAACGGCGCGGTGCCGCGCGGCGGGATCGCCCACTGCTGATCCAGCGTATCGGCCAGCGTGATCCCGGGCTTTGCCCGCAGCGGGTGATCGAGCGCCGCCACCACGTAGCTGTTGTCCTCCCAGCGACAGTCCTCGATCGCGACGATCTCCTCGGTGTCGGGCATCACCATGCTGAGTGCGAGATCGATTTCGCGCTGCACCAGCGCCTCGGCAAGACGATCCCAGACGCCTTCGATGACGTGAACGCGCAAATTGGGCCACTTCTGCAACACGCCGCTCACGGCGAGCGGCAGCACGAGGCTCGCGATGCTGCCTACCGCACCGCAGCGAATCGTCCCGCGTGCGAGCCCGCGCATCGCGTCGATCTCTTCACGCGCCTGCTCCGCCTCGCGCTGCAACAGAATCGCGTGCGGCAGCAGCGCCTCTCCCACCGCCGTCAGGTGCATGCCGCGCGTATGGCGCTCGAATAAAGGGGCGCCAACCTCGTCTTCGAGCCGGCGGATCGCGCGGCTCAAGGCCGGTTGGGTGACGTGCAAGGTCTCGGCCGCGCGCCCGAGACTACCGGCCGAGGCGATCGTGACGAATGCGTGAAGCTGCTGGAGATTGAAAGTCATGCCTGAAGGTAATGCCTTTTTGTGAAATCGGCAATTTCGGATTCTTCCTGATGTTTCGATAATGCGTTCACCTGAACCGTACTGAACGACAGGAGACTTCAATGGAGCTCAGCCTCCCGCCGCTAGGCGCCCCGGCAGTTTCCGCCGCGCGCGCTTGCGCCCGGTCCGGGTGAGAGCGCATGTCGGTCGCCTTCGCGCTGCACGCGCCGAGTGAAGCCCGTCTCGCCGAGGACATCGGCGTCGAAGAAATCCAGGAGACAAACGATGAAGACAGTGTCGATGCTCATCGACGGTGAGGTAGCGTCACGCGCGCCCGCCGCCGCCGCCGGCGTCGAGGATGCCGAGGCAGCGGTGGACGCCGCGGCCCGCGCATTCCCGATCTGGTCGGGATTCGGCCCGCTCAAGCCGGGCAGCGGCTTCCGGTGCTTCGGCGGCCGCGCGGGTGTCGCGGAATTCACCGACTTGCGGGGGATTACCCTGCAGAGCACTCTCCACCACGATCCGTTCTGAGGAGCACGCCATGCAGATCGCCATTCTGGGTGCCGGTGCGATGGGTTCGTTCTTTGGCGGCCGCCTCGCGCTTGCGGGGCATTCGGTCAGCCTGCTCGATATCGACGACGCTCATCTCGCATCGATTCGCAGCCACGGCCTGCGGCTTTCGACCGATTCCGGCGAGCAAATCGTGCGCAATCTCGTCGCACTGAGGCCGGAGGAGGCCGGCGAGCCCGTCGACCTCGTCATCGTCTTCACGAAGACGATGCATACGACCGCCGCACTCGCTGCCGCAAGCGCCGTACTCGGCCCCGACACCGTCATCCTGTCGTTGCAGAACGGCCTGGGGAACGCCGAACGGCTCGCCCGATCCGTCTCGCCCGACCGGGTCATGGTCGGCGTCACCACGTGGCCGGCCGACAAGTCGGAACCTGGCGCCGTCAGCTCGCATGGCCAGGGCACGATCCGGCTGATGAACGCGAACGGCACGCATACGAGCGCGCTCGAACAGACCGTGCATACGTTGAATGACGCCGGCCTCTCGTGCCATGTCGATCCCGACGTCTGGGCCGCGATTTGGGAGAAGGTTGCATTCAACGCCGCCCTCAACAGTCTGTGTGCCGTGACGCAATGCACGGTCGGCGAATTGACGAATACTCCAGACGGCGAAGAGCTGGCGCTGAAGATCGTTTCAGAGGTGATGGCCGTCGCGCGTGCGCTCGGCATTTCGGCAAGTGAAGCGCACGTGGCGTCGAATGTGCGCGATGCGCTCGCCCATCATCGTACGCATCGGCCATCGATGCTGCAGGACGTGCTGGCCGGCCGGCGCACCGAGATCGAAGCGATCAATGGCGCGGTAGTCGAGGCTGCTCGCAAGGCCGGTGTCGCGGTGCCGTATACGAACAGCCTGGCCTGCCTCGTCAGGCTCGTCGATGCGCGTACGCGTCAGTCGGGCGGCGCGACGGCTCGACACTGAAGCGCGTGGCGGTTGCCGCCAGGCGCTTCGTCGAAGCGTCCGTCCGTCGACCCATCCACGCAGCTGGCCGCGGTGCGGAGCGTCACGCAAATCGGCGCATCGGCGACGATCACCCGTTCCTCTAGACCTCGTTCTAACCGCGCCCTGAACTTCTCGAGGAACGACTCATGCGTCGAGACATGCGCACAGCGCTTGCGCGATCGCATCGAGCGGTGTGCCGGGCCCGAACGTCGCCGCGACGCCCTTCGCCTTCAGATGGCGAATATCCGCGGCCGGAAAGATGCCACCCAACACCACCGGAATCCGGGCGCGATGCAATGCCAGTTCGTCGAGCAGCCCTTCGACGAGCTCGAGGTGGGCGCCGGACAACGACGAAATGCCCACGATATCGGCGCCATGCGCCTGCACGGCTGCCGCCACGGACGCCGGTTGCTGAAACAGCGGCAGGCGCAGGACGTCGAATCCGGCGTCCTCGAGCGCGGCTGCGACGACGGCCGCACCGCGGTCGTGTCCGTCCTGGCCGAGCTTGGCGATCGCGATGCGCGGCCTGCGTCCCGCGCGTTTTGCCAGGCGGTCGACGCCGAACCGGTGATGCCGGCGAGCGAGCTGACCGACACGGCCGCGTGTACGGGCGGGTTCGGAATGCGCTTCAGCGCGTCGCTGACGACGCTCGGATCGCCGCATTGAATGTGTGCAACACGTCGATCACTTTCGACTATCTGCCGGGCAGCGGTGGGACCTCATGACGCAATCCGTGTGCAATGGTTGCGCGGCACGCGTCAGACGGATCGCGACGGGTCGAGCCGTTCTTTCGCTCCAGGACCGATAGGAAACTTCATCGCGTCGTGGAAGGGATTTTTTCTATCTTTGACTACCACGGCGCGAAGCACCCGACCAGAGCAATGCAAGCAATTGCCGCGAAGGCAGAACCGGCTCGTCAGACGAGCGCAATCCGGGCAAGCGATGCCACGCCACGCCGGGTTCGCGATGATGCTGTTGGTGATAGTTGATGTTGTACGGCCAGATAAAGAAGCGGCCCAGTAACCCGACGCGCCACGAATAAGTCCAGTCATTCCAGCCAGCCGTGACACCCGGCCCGCCGCTGTGCTCTGCAATACTACGGATCTTCTGCACCAGCGCCCCAATTGTCACAAGAGGAACGAACCAAAGCGCCGCAAGCGTCAACAGTTCGCGTACTGTGCATGCATGCAGGAGCGGCACGAGCAGGATGCCCCAAGTCGCTATCGCCGTAAGCAGCGGCAGTGACATGGACGCACCACGCCCGTTCGCACGCCGGTATGCGCGCATGTTTTTCACCATGTTGACCAGGAACAAATCACCGAGCAGTTGCCGGACGAGCGGGAGTGTGTCGAGTGGCTCGAATTTCCATGGCTGCGCGTGGTACAGATAATTCCGCTCTGGATCTTCCGAAGTCCCGACGTGACGATGGTGTGCGAGATGCAGCGGGCGATAAAACTCGATGGGCACGAGTCCCGGTACGCCGATTGCCAAGTTGATCAGAAAGTCGTTCGCGAAACGGCGGCGGGTCAAATGATAGTGTGTCGCGTCGTGATACAGAATGAATAACGCGTGTTGCCGGGTCGCGACAACAACGGCAGCGACGAGGTAGCCTCCCCAATGCCCCACCGATAACGCAACTCGCAGCATAACTACGATACATAGCCATTCAAGCAACAATGCGGCGGCCGTACGCAGGTCAACGTCGAGACGAATGAGCACGGTCGTCGCACCGCCAACGCCAATACCGAGTGCGAGTCCCGCGAGCATGTCCGCGATCAGATGCTGCCCGGTCGTCAAAACCGTGAGCGCCAGCATTGCGCTCCACGCAGCGTAATAGCGCGCTGCACGGACACGTAGCGCAGCCAATACCACGGTTACAGCCACAGGCAGCGCAACATGCCCGCATGGACTCGCGGCGAGTGGCGCGTCGATCCGATACAGCCACGCGATCCATCCTGTCGCAGCCGGCGACCGGCTCACGGCAGTCGGCCATAGCAGATGACTGACGATGCACAGGCCTGCGGCAAGCGCACCTGCGAAAAACGCGGGCAGCAGCCAATTTCGGCATCGGCCGAACCAGACGATCGACGGCATCACGAGCGCGTAACTCAAATAAAGCGGCACGCTGGCGGACACGCGCGGAATGACCGCATCGTACGGCCCCGGACGCAACAGCGCCACGGGTGCCATCGGCGCGTGTGTGACCCAGAAGTACAGCGCACCCGACACGACGACATAGATTGCGAGCCAGCGCCACGCGTCGAACGCTGACGGTATATAGGAGGCGGAAACAGGAGGTATGGCGCGCATGTGAAAAAAGGAGCGGCTCAATCGCGTATCATGATAAATCGTTTCAGCTCGCATGAATAACGACGCTATGCCGCTTCGAGCCAGTTCCATGACACGTGCGCAGCTGCGCGACGTCGACGTTGCACATATGTACGCGCTCTACTCGACCTGTTACCGGGATACGGAACAGGCACGTTTCGAACACGATCTCGACGACAAGACACATTGCGTCATCATGCGCGATGACACCGGCAAGCTGCGCGGCTTCTCCACATTGAAACTATATGAACAGCAGTGGTGCGACACCACACTGCGCATCCTGTTTTCCGGCGACACGATCGTGGATCCGGCCTGCTGGGGCAGCCAGCAACTCGCGTTTTGCTGGATTCGACTCGCAGGTGAGCTCAAACGCAACTCGCCCGACGTGGCACTATACTGGTTTCTGATCTGCAAAGGGCATCGTACGTACCGCTACTTGCGAGCGTTCGCGCATGACTTCACTCCGCGATTCGACCGACCGACTGAGCCCGTGAATCAGGCACTGCTCGATCATCTGGCAGTTGAGCGCTTCGGGCACGCATACGACGCCGCGTCCGGCGTGCTCAAGTTTCCGGTACCGCAAGGCCGCCTCGCCCCAGCCCTCGCCGAAGTGCCGGACGTGCATCGACGGCTGCCGGATGTCGCCTATTTTCTGGAGCGCAATCCAGAATACGCATGCGGCAACGAGCTCGCCTGCCTGTGTGAACTGACGCCGGAAAACCTGCGCCCGATGGCAAGACGAATCTTCACCGGTGAATGAGCCGATGACGCGGATCCGGCTAGCCACAGCGGTCGACAACGAACGGCTCCTCGCGTTTCAAACACGTTACGCGATGCTAAGCGGGATGCCGCTTCGCTTCGATCGCTCGCCGGATTACTCCGCACTGCATCGGTGTCATTCGAACGACTATCGAACCTGGCTCGCGGAGGACAGCGCCGGGCGCGTCAAAGGAATAGCCAGCATGGTCGTTCGCGACGGCTACATCGCCGGCGAGAAACAGCGCATCGCTTACCTCGGCGACTTGCGCATCGCACCCGATCGCGAACTGGCGCACACGTGGGTCGACTATGTCGTCGATCGCCTCGCTGATCTCGCCCGGCACGAAGATGTGCAGCATACGTACTGCTGCGTCATTCGCGACAACAGGATCGCAACGCAATCGCTATTCAAGACAGGCAAGCGGACCCGGCTCGGATTTCGACATTGGCGCGGCTACAGTAACGTGTCGATCTATGCGCGGCGTATCGCTGCGCGGAGCGCCAGTTCCGTCAGGATCACGAACGCGTCGGCCGCCGACGCCGACGCGCTCCGCGCATTTCTGGACCAGGAGTCGCGTTCCCAACCCTTCGGTTGCGTCTTTACGGCGGACGAATTCGCGCGCCGCCTGAACGTCTGGCCCGACTTTGGAATCGAGCGCTTTCTGGTCGCACGTAACGCGCAGCGGCGTATCGTGGGCTGCGTTGCTCCGTGGGATGCAGGACGTATCAAGCGCATCGTGTTGGAACGTCTGCCGCGCTCGCTCGGTGCGCTGCGTCACGGCTTCAACGCCATCGCGCCGTTGCTCGGACGCCCTCCCATCGCAGCACCCGGCCAGCCGCTTCAGGACATCTACCTGACTCATCTGCATGTGAGCGGACGCAACCCGGACATCGCACAGGCACTGCTCGATGCGGTCTGGCAACGAGAGCGGAGCCGCTATGCGTTGCTGCAGCTTTGCCTGTACGATCACGACCCGCTATGGCCCGCCTTGCACGGCTATCGGTACACCGCACTGCCGATGGATCTATACACGCTATCCACGCCCGGCGCGAGCGCACTTGATCCGGGCGGCACCGAAGCGATCCCGGGATTCGAAATCTATCTCGTCTGACCGCTCGCGACCGCAGCCGCTCGCGTGTCGTTCAGGAGCGCAACGAGTGCAAGCCAGAAACGCCCCGCATCGAAGCCGGCGCCGCCGAGTACAGGCTGGCCATGGTCGAGATGCGGCACGCACACTTGGGGCATGCCGCGAATCGTCTGGTGATCGAGGTAGAACTGTCCGTCATGCGCACAACCGGGACGGTAGCGGTCGAGGCGTGAGTGATGTGCGTCGAACCGGGACGTGCGTTCTATCGACCAGCTCACGACATGCACACAGTGCAGGCCACCGGGCACCGCAGACAACAGATTCGCGATGCCCGCGTCGCGCCCGCTGCCGATATCGCGCGAGCCTGCATGCAGCCAGCGTGTGCGCAGCAATCTCCCGGCGGCTCGACCCAACCATGCGGGATCGATGCGCGCCCCCCGTTGCTCGAGCAGGCCATCGACGATCGCACTCGGGCCGACGGGCGGCTGAACGAGTGCGATACCGTCGCAGCGAGCACGAAGCCCTGAATCCGCATGCAGAGCCGCCAATGCATCGAGCCCGCCCTTGCTATGGGTAAGGACGATAAAACGGCGATCAGCGGGCAAGCGCGCATACAGGTTGCGCGCGATATGCGCGCCCTGCTCGGCAACGGCGCGCGACGAGCGGACCGGCACACGAAGGACTGAGTACCGCGCGGCACGCAACGCCCGCGCAGCATGCCCGAAGCAGGCAGGTATCCATTCGGAATAGAGTCCCGCAACCAGCACGATGACGGTGTCCGGGAATGCGTGAGCGCCATGTGCGTGCCAACATTCGATGAAGCGCCCGGTCCAGTCGAGTGCTGCGGGCGCCGGTTCGAACGGCGTCAACGGGTAGTGTTGCCGCCACTCGTCGAAGCCGGACGGCGACCATGCCGGACACCGTGCGCTCATGCCGGCTCCGTTGTCACGCCATCGGCAGCGAGCGCCGCGCGGGCAGCAGCCAGCGTGGCTGGATTCCCGATTCGGGCAGGGTGAAAACGCGGCGAGAACCATGCCAGCCACGCAGGCAGCACGCGGGTAACGATGCCCGGCGCGCCGAACAGCCACCAGCCAAGCTGTGCCCAGCTTCGCCAATTGCCGGCGTCGCGGTCGGCACACGCGAGACGGACGATGAAATAGCCCAGATCGACGACGAAGCATGCCGTAACGCCGAGCATCGCCGCCGTCCGCATGAAATAGCGCTTGATCGCGCCGCCGCCGCAAGCGCGAAATACGTCGAACGCGACGGCCTTGTGTTCGGTTTCCTCTATCGCATGCCACCGCCAGATCGCGGCCATCGACGGGTCGACGCCGTCGAGAATGGCCGGATCGCGCAATAGCAGATCGGCCAGAATGGCCGTGTAGTGCTCAAGACATGCCGTGAAGGTCAATTGAAGCAGCGGCGAAGCGACACGCCGGCATTGTTGCTGCCGTCTCCGCATGAGCGCCTCGAGTGCGTCGACCGGCATGCCCTGGCGAGCCAGGCGCCGGTTATACGCGCGGTGCTCGCGGATGTGAGCGGCTTCCTGGTACAGGAAAGCATCCACTTGCGCGGCGAGCGTGCCGTCGGCCGGCAGCGCGTCGCAGTACTGCCTCACGCTATCGACAAAGAACTTCTCGCCAAGCGGAAACATGATCGAGAACGCGTCGAAAAAGCGCGTCACGCGGCGGTTGTCACGATACCAATAGCGCGGAATGTGGTCGGCGAAGCAAAAACGCGGATTGCGCCGACGGATGTCTGCCGCGTCGTTGCGGCGTTCATGCGTTGAATCGTCGGTTCGTTTGGCGTACATGGTCGTGGCCGATCGTGGCGTAACGCGCAGGGTCAGCGCAGGCGGGCGTATTGTTCGATGATGGCGATCGAAGGTATGCTCTGCGTCGCCGCCACCATCCATGTCCGAATTGTATGTTCGTTGCCAATGCAAGCGCCATAGATAATCGTTCGCGACGGTTCGATCGGCTGAATCTCTGCGTGCTCGCGCTGCAGAGCGTTGCATGGGCCGGCATCCTGACGTGGCTGTCGCATGGTACGAGCCCCTTGCGCTGGGTGTCGCTCGTACCGTTCTGCCTGATCATGCAAGGTGTGTTTTCGATGATGCACGAAACATTCCACGGTTTCGGGCATCGGCGCGGGGAAATCAACTACTTGATGATGTGGTGGGCATCGACGATGTTCGGCGCCGCAGCAACGCTGATCCACGTGAATCATCTCGGTCACCACGTGCGGAATCGAACGCCTGCGGAGCGGGTGGACTTCGTCGAGCCGGACGTTTCGCTGTGGCGCAAGCGAATCGAATACTACGTGGCGATCGTCGGCGGCATTTGGTTGGCGAGTTTCGCGGGCAGCTTCGTCCTGGCCGTGCTTCCGAGTCGCATCCCGCATGGTTGGGCGAAGTACGGACACGACAACACGTATGCGGCTGCGTTCAGGGACTTCGACCAGGCCGACTTTCGACGAATTCGATACGAAACCCTCGCAGCCGTGGCCGCGTGGATTGCACTGGGTGCATTGCTGGACTGGCGCGTGCTCGACATCGCGATTGCCTACCTCGCATTCGCGTTTTCGTGGTCGTCGCTCCAATGGGTGTATCACATGCACACTCCGCTCGACGTTGTCGAGGGCACATACAACATGCGTGCCCCCGCACTGATCCGCTGGGCGTTCCTCAACTTCAACTACAACCTGACGCATCACCGGCATCCGAGCCTGCGCTGGCAGGAGCTTCATGCATGCTCCGACGCAGCGGAGACGCGACCGCTGTGGTACGGTTGGCTGCATGTGTTCGAGGCGCCCCGGCGTTTGCCCAGCGATCCGACACAGCTCGAAAAGACCTATTTCTGACGAGAGGACGCACGTGCGTGCACAGGATGCGTGGGCCACGTTTGGCGCGGCAGCAGAACCCTTCCGTCGCGCGTGGCTCAGCGCGCTCGATGCGCCGGGCGACGCGCAGGCGGCCTATCTGTCACGCTTGCTCGCCGCGAATCGGAACACGACGTTCGGCATTGCCAACGGGTTTGCCGATATCGCAGATCCGGCACAATTTCGCGAGCGCGTGCCGGTGGCCCCCTACGCCGGCATGTCCCGATGGATTGATCGTGCACTCAAGGAGTCCGCTCCGATCCTGACCGCGCAAGCGCCACGCTTCTTCGAGCGCACGAGCGGCGGCAGCGAGCAGCAAAAGCTCATTCCCTATACGCCGGCCTTTCTCGAAGAATTGCAGTTCGCGCTGATCGTCTGGCTCTCCGATCTGCATCGCGCCGTGCCCGGCGTCGCGGCCGGGCGCGCGTACTGGTCGATGTCACCTCCAATGCACGCGCGCGAACGCGCTCCCAACGGCATCATGATCGGATCGGACAGCGATCTCGAATACCTGGCCGACAGCCCGCTCGTCGATCTGCTGCCGACGCTCGTCGCACCATCGCTATCGGGTGACGGTCGGGCGTGGCGCAACGAAACGTTGCGCGCGCTGATCGCCGCTGAAGATCTGGCCTTCATCAGCGTATGGAGCCCGACCTTCCTGACCAGTCTGCTTCGTCCGCTGTTCGACGAAGCCGAACCGCAACGCGGCGATACGCTCACCTTCCTGTTCGATTCGCTGCCGTCGAACCGTACGGCAGCGCTGCGGCGCGCACTCGACGATGGCCACTGCAGCCGGCTGTGGCCGCAGCTCGCGGCAGTGAGTTGCTGGATGGACGGTCCGAGCAAACACTACGCCGCACATGCCCGCACCTTGTTTCCGCAGGCCGCATGGCTTCCGAAAGGCTTGTTTTCCACCGAGGCGGTGGTCAGCCTGCCGTTCGGCGATATGGCCGGCTGTCCCCTCGCCGTCTGCAGCCACTTCCTGGAGTTCCTGCTCGACGATGGAACCGCGATAGGCGTGGAAGAACTGAAGCCGGGCGATACGGTCGAGGTCGTCGTGACGACCGGAGGCGGCCTGTACCGCTATCGGCTCGGCGATCGGGTCCGTGTGACCGGATATGCGGGACGAACGCCATGCGTGGCCTTCGTCGGGCGGGCTGGCACGCAAAGCGATCTGGTCGGTGAAAAGCTGGACGAAGCCTATCTGGCTGCGTCGCTTTCCGAGGTGCTGCAACCGGGCGATGAAGGTTGCGTGATTCCGTGCGCAGACGCGGATCCGCCCCATTACCTGCTGTTGCTTGCAAGCGGTACGCAGGACGTCGCCGCCCTGCGTGATGCGCTGGAACAGGCTCTCGCCCGCGCTTTTCACTACCGACACGCACGCACGGTCGGCCAGCTTGGCCCGTTGCGCGTGGTTCGTATACCCGGGGGTGCCGCCCAGCTGGCGGATCTCGTCCAGCGAGCCCACGAGCGTGCTGGCATCCGGGCTGGCGACGTCAAACCCCGCGCACTGGTGGCCAAGCCCGCCGTGGCGGACGCACTCCGCGCATTCATCGAGGACGCGTGCTCATGTTGAACATATCGATCGCATCAACGTGCCCCCCGTGCGACGAATCCGAGCCGGACGCCGATGGCGAAGCCTTCGGCGCGCTCGTCGAGCAATGGTACGTCGCGGGCACCGAAGCCGAGGTCAAGCGGGACAAACCGTTCGGCACGCGCGTACTCGGCCTCGGCATCGTGCTATTCCGGGCGGCAGACGGCGAGATCGTCGCGCTCGTCGACCAATGCGTGCATCGCGGCACCCGGTTGTCGGCCGGGAATGTCATCGACGGCTGCCTCGTCTGTCCGTATCACGGCTGGCATTACGACCAGCACGGCCGCGTCACCCGAATTCCCAGCATCGACGGCGCAAGCGCCGAATCGACCGGTACGACCTACCCATATCGTCAGCGCAGGTTGCCGGTGCTGACTCGGCACGGCCTCGTCTGGGTCTATCGCGGGCGAGGTGATCCAGCGCTGAAGCGGCCGTTCGACATGCCGCACCACGGCGAACGGCCGTGGCAGTCGTACTACATGGTCAATACGTTCGATGGCGATCTCGGTGCGCTGGTCGAGAACTTCATGGACGTCCCGCATACGGTGTTCGTGCACGACCGGATCTTTCGCTCATCCACTGGGCGGCGACTACGGGCGACCGTCGAACTGAAGCAGCAGAGCGTCGAGGTCACGTATCACGATGATGGCGACAAGATCGGCATGCTGGACTGGCTGACCAATCCGTCCAGGGAACCGCTTCGGCATACCGATCATTTTTATGCACCGAACGTCACACGGTGCGACTATCACTGGGGTAGCCGTTCGAGTTTTCTGATCATCAGCCAGATCACGCCGCTCGACACGCGTCGATCGCGTGTCTATACATACATCGCCTATCGCTTTTCCTTGCCGGCTGCGGTGCTGCGCGCGCTGAAACCGCTGCTGCACCTCTACACGCATTCCGTGATCCAGCAAGACGTGCGAATCATGCGCGCGCACCGCGAGGGACTCGACAACGCCGCAGGCTTCACGCCGTCGAGCGTGCGCGCCGATGTGGTCCACATTGCGATCGGTCGGTTGTTGGCCGCGACGCAGCGTGGCGAGCCGTTGCCCGATGCGCAATGCGGCACGAAGCCGATGGAATTCGTGATCTGAGCGTCACCGGCGCGATCGGGCGAGGCGCCCGGCTCGACCGGCGCACCGCCCACGTGCCCCGTATTTCCGTTAGCCTCCCGTCTGGTCCTGGCTCGCGATCAGGCGTGCTCCGCATGCCAGCAAGTCGCCGTCGCATGCGGCGACTTGCCCGTCGAACCGGGCGTAACCCGACACCGTCGCAATGAAGGTCAGGCCGTGAATCTCGCAAATCGCGGGATCGTGCAAGCGTGCAATCGCGCGCCCGTTGATTCGCGAGTTCGGCGCCCCGGACACAACGCGTCCGCCGTGGCTGTGCACATCGCCTTCGATGATGTATCGCTTTTGACCCATGACGTGTCGATCCGGTCCGTCAGAAATCCCAGCTGAACGTCTGCGGATGCGCTTGCCGCGACGCGGCGTCCGACGGCGTCAGCATGACGATCGTGGCATGCAGCGGATCCCGCAGGTTGATCAGTGCGCTCGTCTTCCCGTCGCCATAACCCATCATCAGCGCCAGCGCGGTCTGGACCCAGATCGAGCTCGTTCCGGTGTCGCCGCCGATACGGCGTTGCATGTCGAATGCGTCTTTCGGATCGTCAATATCGATATGCTGCGGGTTGTCGTGCAGCGACTGCACCAGCAACGCGAGATTGGCGGTCGAAGAGCCGGTGTCGTAGAACATCCGTCCCGGCTGCTCGCCGGGCGCAAGCGTGCCCACTGCCTGCTGCCAGCCGGCGCGGATCTTTTCGATTCGCTCGCCCTTCTTCAACGGCGCCCCGTGCCCGTTGCTCAGATCAACTCGCACCGGCCGATGCAGATTGGCCAGGACCGGCCATTTGTCGTACTCCTTCAGTTGCCACGTCGTCCACGGAATCGGCACCCACGGGTTCGGCTTGAAGCCGTCCGGTATCTTCAGCGACGCGGTCTTCCAGAACTCGGGGAGCTTCGCCTGCCAATAATCCGCCGGCATCTCCTTTTCACCCTTCTTCCAGTAGGCTTTCTGAAGCTGCCAGAAATAATTCCACAGCTTGATCACGTCATATCGGGTCTGGGTGTTGTCGATTGCCTCTGGTGCGTCCACCACATATGGACGAATCAATCGGTCAACGCGATCCTTTCTCGTCACGAGCAACGCAACGTAACTGTCCGGATTCTTTGGTACGAAGTTTCCATCTTTTGTGGACAAACCCAGGTAATCGGCGCCCGGAGTACCCAAATAGGATCGCGTGTTGATTCCATCCTCAACCAGCAACACTACTGCCGGCAAGTCCGGCTCGCGGTCAAAAATATCAAACGCTCTAGAGACTACATCGTCCCCATACGCAGTATGTATTTCATCGAGTCTCGTATAAATTGTATTGCCAATCCCCGCCCCGTTATCCGCACTACTGATGTGGGTTGCCATCCGGCCCGCCTCCGGATCACTCTCGTTTCGGGGCGGCCCGGCCACTATCACGGGAATCGGCCAATAATCGACCCATCCACGCAATGTATAGCCGAAAACGTTGTTCTCGCGCTTATGTCCCGCAAAGCTTCGATCACTACTCGACCACGGATATTGTTTGGGATCTTGCAGGAGCAACGTTCCATTGGTTCCTGCCTCGTCCAGCCGCATCAATAGCGCACGCTGGCGAAACCGGTCAACGGCGACGCCAAAGCGTCGTATCTCCAATGTGAACCGTGCGTCCCGAGATCCGTCCCCGGCAACGACAGCTTCATTTACGCTCGAGGGACGAGCGGCAGCGGGCGTGTCTCGAGGCGGCGAGTCTCGACGCAACGAGGCACCATAGGCGATACTGACGCATGCCGCCAACAATAGCGGCGGCAAGATCAACAGCGACAAGCGTCGATACATTGCAATATTCCCTCCCAAAAATCCCTCCCTTCCAACAACAAACTCAAAGACTGCAATCCATAAGAGAGTCAGGATTGCGAGTGCGAGCAGAAATATTCGTGAAGCCGGTGGTCGCGTGACGTTTGTCGTAATCATGGCGCATCAATTTGTCAATGTACCGATCGTGCTTCTTTTGTATCTTCGCTATTTCGATCTTTCCTGGTTTCACTGACCACACCGTCAGGAAAATCCTTGGGCACGATATTTTCTTCCGGGAAAACTCCGCTTTCGTAATAGCTGCAATTGGCTTTTATTATTTCGGACGTTACGGGGTCGAGCTTTTTGCCGAGTTTTCTCTCGGCTTTTACTATATCGCTCTCCGGAAGTCTCCAATCGGCAATTGCCCGCAGGAGTTTTGCCCAGTCCGGATCGTCCAGCGCACGCGCCTGGCCTACCGATACATCGAACGCGGTCGCACAGCGGTGATTTCTACGACCGCTCATGACCGCCGAGTGATATGAGCTTTCTCCCTGATGATTATTCATCAGCCGAACCTTGGCTTCGTTGAGCGTCTCCTGCCGATAGACGACGATGTGCCCGGGCGACGGCGGTACCGTCGACACGACCCGGCCTACCTTGCACTGATCGTCTGGATCCTTGCCCGCATTCAACGACGCCTCGACCTCGGCGGTGGTCGGCAGCGTCCCATCCTCGCTCGTTGGCCATTCGATGGTTTGTGCGGGCAATGGCTGCAACGCACCTTCGCCACTGTTCGTGCTCAAGGCAATTTCCGCTTCGAGCTGGTCAATGGATTGTTTGCCGGGCGCATACTCGCCAGCATTATTTGCCGAAAGAGGCGTTACCTCCGTTCCAGGCAGCACATTGCCTTCCATTTCGGGATCGAACGGTGGCGTCAATGCTTCGCCATTGATATTGCGCTCGGTACCGACGCTTATCTGCGTCGATTTCACCCATGTCGTGAAGCCGCCGGGCAAGCCATGGGATGTTTCACCCTTTTCCCGCATCGTAAAGTTTCCGGGCGGCGTACCAACCTGAACCGGCTTGCCCTGCCGCAGACGCCGGGTAAAGACACGCTGCCGGAAAGCCGCCGACAGCAGATCGATTTTCTCAGGCTTGCTTCCCCGCTGCGCCGCACGCACGTGGATTGAGTCGGGCAAGCCCGAGCAACCCATGCCATTGACGCCGCGCAGACCGACGGTCGCATCCTCCGGGCTGAAGTACATATACACTTTGCCGCGATTGTCGCGCTCGGCGAACACGACGCATTCGTTGCCTTGCAACCCGCTCAGGCGCGTCGCCTGCACGGGATCCCACGTCGGGCCGACGATGCCGAAATTGTCCCGACCTGGCACGTACTTCAATTGATCGAGTGGTGGCGTCGAATATTTGCCGCTCGCCACAAACCCGGCCAGGTTTGCCAGGGTCTTTGCACGCGCGTAAGCCGTCTGCTGCTGGTCCCCGCGTTGCAGCAGCCGATCCATGAACTCCTCGCTCAAGCTGTAGGGCGAGTCGATCAGGACCAACGTGTCGGCAGGACGGTCAGCCGGGCCACATTGGTTGGGAATCAGCCCCTCGACGAGATAGGCCTGGGCGAGCAGCGATATCAGCGTGCCCTGACTGTGCGCAATGATGTTGACCGTCCCGTCCGGGTCGATAAGGCGGATTTGCCGCACCAATGCCGCGAGCCGCCGAGCTGCCAGCAACATGTAGTGCCGATTTTCCGCCTCGCGAAGCGGGTGCGTCGGGTCGCCCTGCATCCGGTCGAGAATTTTCGTCGTCATTCCCCCTTTGAAATTCGAGTCGAACATGTCGGGGATGTTGTTGGTCGCGTTGGCGAAGAATCCGCCGTTGCGCGCGCGGTGCTCATCGAGGCGGTTGCCGAACCGGTCGACGTACTGGCCGTTGACGGTTTCCTTATTGGGGTCCCGGGGCAAATCCTCCTTCCCGACGCGTAACCCCCAATAAAACGGAATCAACGGGCTCCTTGTCTCTTCGCTTTCCTGCCGACGATAGATGGCGTCGTCCATGTTCTTCATCATGTCGGCAACGCTCACCTGGCTCGGGTCGTTCGCCATGCGGCCGTGCGAGTACTCCGCGCCCTTGAAATCGGTGCGACCGAGGCGGTCGTTCAATCCATCGCACAGTCCGCCTTCGACCGTGCCGAAATCCGTTCCAAGGTCATTCACGCCATGGATCAGGATCGTCGTGCACGGGAAGCGATTTTGTACGTCGGTATTGACGAACGCATCCTGCGGCCGGTTGCAATTGAGAATCGCCTGATGTTCGCCGACGATCCGGGGCGACGAGGTTGTGGTATCGGACATGATCGCCTGCCTTAAACGTCGAAAACCTGAATGTGTGCAATGTGCATCGCGTCGCTCGATGCCAGCTCCGTCAACCCGTGTGCATCCGAGATCCCGTTAATGACCTGGCCATTGCGCAGCGTGATCTTGTATGGACGATTCGGCACGGGATGCATACCGTCGTCACCGTCGGTGCCGGGGTACCGCAAGCGGAACTTCTGATCGGCTCCTCCGCGATTGAACGCCGGCGGCGCAACGTGGTCCGTGTTCGGGCCGACGAAATCATGTCCCGCCGTGTGCGCGGTGAACGCACCGTCGGAACCGACCTCGACGCCGCCACCGACTTTCACGTAGCTTCCGTCTTCCGCGACGAGCCGGATCGACTTGCCCGAGATCAACACCTCGTCGCCGACCGACATGATCTGTATCCCCTTCTGAGCAGTCGCCGCAAGCGTGTCCTGTTGCGCCTGCAAGACAACGGGGCCCTCGCCGGCAATCGCACGGACGCCTTCTCCGCGCCCGAACAGGTGGATGCCCTGGCCCGCCGTCGTGATTACGCGCTGACCGCCGGCGAATTGCAGGTTCTGCCGCGCGATCTGATCGATGTTCTCGCCGGCGTAGGTCACGTAAGTCTTCGGGGTGATATTGAGCGCGCCCGCCTTTGCGCCGAATGCCATCAGCGCCTGAGAGTCGTCTGCGTCGGCGTTCGACGCACGATCGTCGCCTGAAGCGTGGCCGCCCGGCGTCCATCCCTTGAAGGCGGTCACGACAGCTTGCTGCCCCGTCGCATCGGTCGCCGTGCCGCCGTGCTGTCCGGCGTAATCTCCCAACGCCTTGAACAGCTCAGCGCATTCGCCGAGCAACTCGACGAGTTCATTGCGGTCAAGCTGTCCGCCGCTCGCCTGCGTACGCGCGTAAGTCGTCAGAAGCATCCCTTGCGCCGCGCGCAACGCAGCTGCCGCGTCCGTGCGCAATTCGGCGCCTTGGCCGCGGTCTGCACCCTGTCCGTTGTCGCGTGGTTGCGTCAGGTAGCCGAGATTCAACTGGCTATGCGCATGCTCCGATGCAAGCTGCGCGCTGATTTGCTGCGGTGTATCGTCGAGACGAAGCTGGTTGTAGCGTTGCCCCTTGATTTCCTTCGTCTTGATACCGGAGAGAAAGCGATTGCCCGGCAGACTGCCCGTATGAGTGAAACTCGCCGGCATGTTCGCGCCGTTTGCCAGCACGCCGATGATGACCAGCCTGTCCGGATCCCCGCCGAGGCTCCCGAGCAGAACTTCGGTGCCCACCCGCGGCAAGAAAGTCTCCCCGAAATTCGGCCCGGCCAGACTGGATGCCACGCGGATCGGTGCGCTGTCGCTCTCGTTGCTGTTCGTTCCGGCACCCTGCGCGTGCGCATGATCGCGGGAATCCTGACCGAGAATCTGCACGAACACGCAGCCATTCTCGTCGCAACTGACCTCCTCGCCCTCGGCCCCGACCACGCGCCCGGTAATCAACGGCGTCGGCGGAAGGTCAGTCTTGGGATCGTAAAGCGGCGTGAGAGGCGTGCCACGCGGCACGCACGAGAACGTATTTTCGTAGCGCGTATCCTGCCCGGACGGGTCGCCATCGCTCAGCGAGCGTGGCTGCTGAAGCGTGTGGCTGGCGGCGAACAGCGTCTGCGCACGCTCGTTCAACCCTTTGGGCAGATTGTTCCAGATCTCGTGGTGCAGTGACGTAATCACGAATTGCTGCTTGTCGGACGGGAGCGTGCCCCACTCGTCCTCTCCGGCGATCGTGATCCATGAGCCGACTGCGAGGTCGCGAATTCCGCTCACGCCGTCGTATCGAACCGCCTGCGCTTCATGAGCCAGAATGCGATCTTCCGTCATCCGTTCGTGGTCTGCCCACGAGTCCGCCATATGCGGGACGTCGATCACGAAGTCCGATAGCAATTTCGCGAGATCGTTACCCGATTCGCCTTGATCGATCCTTGTCGATGCGCTCGACTGGTCCACGCGGGCATATCGGTAGTCCCACGAAGGTCGCCCCGATTCCCCCGAAATCAGTTGCTGGCGCATCGTCAGAGCGGTGATGGTGTCGCGCTGTTCCGTTCCAGCGTCTCGTGGATGGACGCGCACTGTACCTGCGGCGGACTCGCTCAGTTTCTGAGGGTCATCGCAGAACACCAGCGTATGCACGGGAGGATCGCCGTCTTTCGCCTCCCCGCTCACCCGTCCGGCGCGCACGAACAGCGTGATGCCGTCGCGACGTGCAATCCGGGAGATGAAACGGGCATCAGATTCGTTGACCTGGCGTACGAAAGAGCGACTTGGATAGCGGGATCTGTCGAGTTGGGACAGGTCGAACTCGAACGCCTGCGCGAGGGCAACACTACGCTGTCGCCATTCGCTCAGGACGACTCCAAGTACATCGACAACGCTGACGTTACGGAAGATGCGGGAATTGGTGCGCTTTTGCAGCAGGTTCACCGCGTCGGTCACGGTGAACTGGTAAACCGTCAGCTCCCCGTCGGTCCGGCCGATCTGAACGGCGCTGACGATTGCGTTGATGGCATGCAGTTGGCCGCGATCCGTGACGATACCGACTGAGACCGGCGCACCAATGAAAAGCTTCGGAGGCAAATCGCCCTGCTGCGAAATGCAGGTCAGATAGCCGCTGATGCCGGTCATCATGCTTTCGCGGATGCTCGCGTGCTGCAACGCGATCTTCGACGCCAGCGCGTGCTGCGCCTTACCCCAATTCAGCACGACCGGCCGGCGATTCGCATCGATTCCCGATACGAATTTGCGGAACGACTCTCGGATATCCACGACGGTCTCTCAGTTTGATTCGTTATGACCCGCCGGATGTTGCTGTTCTAAATAGCTGGCGGCTGCGCGCGAGTTTACCAAAATGTGACACGGAAATAACAATCGGGGATGCCGACTAACAATTTTTCATGTTATTCGACGAAGAACACTATATTCCGCCGCTCTATCTGGACCGACGCGCAGTGCTCCGAACGTCGGATGTCTCCCGGGCCCCGCCCAAGGCGCGTACACGCTTCCATCGCTGTGTTCGTCTTGGCTAGACGGGCCGAAGTGAATGCTGATGCTATAAATGTGCATATAGCGTGCAATAAAAAGCAGTCGTGGAATCCGATATCACCGGCAGTTCCAGCGATTTCGCCTAATTCATGGCGTCATTGAGAGGACCGACGAGCATCGCTCCGATCGTCTCGGCGAAGCGATTCGCTCTCGCTTTGCACATCCACATCCATATGCAAACGCTCGCGGGGCTGGCCCATGTACACCGTAACATGATGAGCCGTTTGGCAGGCTCCGAGAGCGTACGGAAGTTCCTTGGAGACGCGCCTCGGATCATTCGGGCAGCAACCGATATTTCCGGCGACGTACAGAGCACGCTCTTCTGGTATCGCAATGCCCCGTTGCCAATCCGCAATGCCACAGCAACGATCTCCCGTCTCGAGACGCTGGGCGCCATTTAGGCGGAACTTCCCGTCAACCTCGAGCAGTAGCTATTGAATTGGGAAATTAATAGTTTTGTTCAAATACTGCAAAAAAGGGCCACCGTTTTTCCAGCCTACATCCCCTCCCATCAACATCCGCCCCCCAATAATCCTCCTTGACACCCTATCTTTCGATATATATCTTTAGATATGTTTTACGACATATAGGACACGATCATGCGACACAACTCCTCCCGCGGCCATGCCCGATGCGACGGTCATGGTGCGCATGCGGGCCCTGACTGGTACACCAGTGTCTGGCAACTGATCGGCCGCCATCGACGCGGCCACGATCCGTTCGGCGGCGGCCCGTTCGGTGGCCGTGGCGGACGCGGCGGCTTTGGCGATTTCGGCGACGACGGCATGCCGCGCGGCCGCCAGTTCAGCTCCGACGATCTCCAGCTGCTGCTGCTCGCGCTGGTCGCCGAGCAACCGAGCCACGGTTACGAACTGATCAAGGCGCTCGATACGCGCTCGAACGGCTTCTACAGCCCGAGCCCCGGCATGGTGTATCCGGCGCTCACGTATCTCGACGAAGTCGGCTTCGTCGCGTCGCAGGCGGAAGGCAACCGCAAGCGCTATGCGCTGACCGACGCCGGCCGCGCGCATCTCGATGCACAGCGCGAACGCGTCGACACCTTGTTCGCGCGCCTCACGCACCTCGCACGCAAGATGGAATTCATGCGTCGCGCGTTCGCCGGCGAAGCGGCGGGCAGCGAGGCACAGGACGACACGCAGCCCGGCTGGCTGCCGGAGTTCGTCGAGGCCCGCCTCGCACTGAAACGGGCGCTGCTCCACAAGAGCGCGGCCGATGCCGACGAACAGCGGCGCATCGCGGCAATCATGCGCCGCGCGACGGCCGAAATCGAAGGCGGCACCGGCGCGTAACCCGCGCCGTCCCGTCAAAACCCAAGGAGTACGGATTGATGCAGAACCCCTCCGAACGCGCCGTCACGCGCGTGCGCCATACCCTCAAGTTCCGCCTGCTGCAGGTCGTGCGCGTGCACGCCGTGACGCCGCACCTGCTGCGCGTCACCCTCGGCGGCCCCGACCTCGCGGATTTCGAATCGTCGTCGTTCGACGATCACGTGAAGGTGTTCTTCCCGCCGCCCGGCGCCGAACGCCCCGCGATGCCGACGCTCGGCGCGAACGGCCCCGAGTTTCCCGAAGGCGAACCGAAGCCGGTCGCGCGCGATTTCACGCCGCGCCGTTTCGACCGCGCCGCCTGCGAACTCGATCTGGAATTCGTGCTGAACCATCCGGGCCCCGCATCGCAGTGGGCGGCACAGGCACGCGTCGGCCAATGGCTCGGCATCGGCGGCCCGCGCGGATCGTTCGTGGTCCCGATCGATTTCGACTGGCATCTGCTGATCGGCGACGATACGGCGCTGCCGGCGGTCGCGCGGCGTCTCGAGCAATTGCCGGCCGGCACACGCACGGCGGTCGTGCTGGAAGTCGCGGATCGCACCGCGCAGATCGCGTTCGATACGCGTGCCGACGTGCACGAAATCTGGCGCTTTCGCGACGAAGCCGACGCCGCGGACGGCGACCTGCTGCTGAACGCGGTGCGCGAGCTGCCGCTGCCGTCCTCCGGCGACGGTTACGTGTGGGCGGCAGGCGAAGCGCAAGCGATGCGCGCGGTGCGTCAGTACCTGACCGGCGAGTGCGGCGTCGACAAGTCGCGCATCCGCGCGGCGGCCTACTGGAAGCGCGGCGCGACGGCCGTGCACGAAACGCTGGAAGACTGACGCGGACGGGTGCCCGCGCACGGGCGGGCTTGGCATCGGCGGGGCGGCTGGTATATATCTATGTCTGCGACGCCGCTGTCGGGCGACAGCCGCCGCAGCCCGCCCAGGAGCGCCCGGTCATGACAAGAGAAAGCCACGCTTCGCCTTTCCTTCGCAATCTGAAGATCGCCGGTTATTGCGGCCTGGCGGTCGTCGTGCTCGCGCTGTTCGTCGCGATGTGCGCGATCCTGAAGGAAAGCGCGCTCGAACGTGACGCCGCGCAGCATCCGGGCGAGACGCCCGAACTGCATGAAGCGGGCGGCGGCCCGTCCGCTTCGGCGGAAGCAGCCAAGACGCCCGGTTGACGGCGTCCGGCCCGCACTTCTCCCGCGTAGTCCTGCCGCTCAGGGCGTGCGCTCGCGCCCCATCAGCACCGCGTGCACGACGTCGCCGATCCGTTCGAGCAGCTCGACCACGCGTTGTCCGTACAGGTGCGCGGCCAGCGCGCCGGCCGTGCCGACCAGCACGCCGCCGGCCATGTCGAACGGCCAGTGCACGCCCGCATACACACGCCCCCATGCAATCGCGACGGCCATCGCGGCCATCACGACGCCGGTCAGCCGCGTGGTACCAGCGAGCATCATGCCGACCGCGAGACTCCAGGCAAACGTCATGTGATCGCTTGGAAACGAGCTGTCCGGCGCATGCGGAATCAGTTGCGTGCCGATTCCGGCCATGAACGGCCGCGGCGAAAACCAGAAATGCCCGATCACCTGCGCGAGCGCCAGCGCCACACACGTGCCGACGCCGGCCTCGATCGCCTGGCGGCGCGTCGGGCGTTCGCCGAAGATCCAGGCCAGCAGCAGCATCGCGGGCAGCGCATAGACGAGCCAGTCGGCGGCGAAGATCGCGAGGTGGGCAACGCCGGGGTGCGGCGCGGCGCCGGCATTGAAGGCGGAAAACAGGGTGAGATTGAGGTTCTGCATGAATCCGGTTGCGTGGGATGTCGTGACGGGACCGGCGGTGCCGGTCGGATGCGAACGATGCTAGTGCTCACTCGCTTAAGCAGTGCTTAATGCGCCGGGCGACCGGTGACCAGGACCGAGGCCCGCGCGCGAACGCACTTAGAGCCTGTACTGCAACACAAGTTCACATAATTGTCACATTCACGCGCGACTGTCTCCCGTAAAAGCTCACCGACTATCCCGTAAAGGCTCACCTTTTTCACATCGTGGCGTCACCGGCCCGTGCGAGTATCGGACCGCTCACGCGCGCCATGCCGTTTGCACCGTTCGTCTCAATATTTGCGTCGCAAATCATTCGAAATCGGCAACAATTAATTCCATATGCGGCATCGCACAACGGCAACGCACAGGCATAGGATTACGAGCTTACGAGCACTCATCCACGAAGCGATCAACAACAAGGAGTCCGCATGAAACCCAGCGATGTCCGATCGAAAGCGTTTGCGATGCCGTTGACCAGCCCGGCCTTTCCGATGGGCCCGTACCGTTTCGTCGATCGTGAGTTTCTGATCATCACGTACCGCACCGATCCGGACCGTCTGCGTGAAATCGTGCCCGAGCCGTTGCAGGTCAAGGAGCCGCTCGTCCATTACGAATTCATTCGCATGGCCGATTCGACCGGCTTCGGCGACTACACGGAAAGCGGCCAGGTGATCCCCGTCGAGTACAACGGCCAGGCCGGCGGCTACACGCTCGCGATGTATCTCGACGATCACCCGCCGATCGCCGGCGGCCGCGAGCTGTGGGGTTTCCCGAAAAAACTCGCGTCGCCCACGCTGCACGTGAACACCGACCACCTCCTGGGCACGCTCGACTACGGCAAGGTGCGCGTCGCGACCGGCACGATGGGCTACAAGCACAAGGAACTCGACATCGACGAGCAGACGAAGCGCCTCGCCGGCCCGAACTTCCTGCTGAAGATCATCCCGCACGTCGACGGCACCGCGCGCGTGTGCGAACTGGTGCGCTACTACATGCAGGACATCAGGATGAAGGGCGCGTGGACGGGCCCCGCGTCGCTCGAACTGGCACCGCACGCGCTCGCGCCGGTGGCCGACCTGCCGGTGCTCGAGATCGTCGAAGCGCGCCACCTCGTCGCGGATTTGACACTCGGCCTCGGCGAAGTCGTCTACGATTACCTGGCTCAGTAACACGTCCGCAGTCCTTTCTCCCTGTCAATCCTTTCACCACGGGAATTCGAAATGAGCAACCTGAATGGCAAGACCGCAGTCGTCACGGGCGCCGCAAGCGGCATCGGCAAGGAAATCGCGCTGGAGCTCGCGAAAGCGGGCGCGGCCGTGGCGATCGCCGACCTGAACCAGGACGGCGCAAACGCGGTTGCCGACGAGATCGTCAAGGC